>NZ_JBXAGX010000003.1:0-488728 GCF_058794515.1 Roseateles sp. GW823-FHT07B05 | reverse complement strand
TCCCAAGCCGGCCCGTCTGGCGATGTGCGAGCGGGGCACGCCCCGCGAGCATCGCCGTCCCCTCGGGGGACCGACCAGGCTCACGCGCGTTCAGCGCGGGCGAGCCTGGGCGAGGGGTCAACGATAGAACGCTTCGACAGAGCCCTTGAGCTTGATGCACAGCGGCCGGCCCTTGCGGTCCAGCGTCTTGCCGGCCGGCACCTTGACCCAGCCTTCGCTGATGCAGTATTCCTCGACGTCGTTGCGCTCCTTGCCGTTGAAGCGGATGCCGATGTCGTGCTCGAACACGGCGGCAACGTGGTGGGGGCTGCGCGGGTCGACGCTGAGGTGGTCGGGCAGTTCGGGGCGGGTGGCTTCGGACATGACGGAAACGGATCGGGTCAAAGAGCGTGATTGTCGGCCTCAGCAGCCGCAGCCGTACGAGAACGTGTCCACCGCCAGCAGCCGCCACCGGCCGGCCACGTTGGCCACCAGCAGGCGGTACCAGGCGTCGTCGTGCTGGGGCTCGTCGCCCAGGTGGCCCGGGCCGCGGCCGGTGGCCTGCAGCCAGGCCAGGTCGGCGATGCCGTCGCCATCCATGTCCACCGTGCGCCACTCGCCCGAGACGAAGCCGGTGGCGTCGCGGTCCAGCTTGAAGGCCTGGCGCGTCCAGCGCGCCGGGCCGGCCGGCAGCGGGCGCGAACTCCAGAACGTGAACAGCGTCATCGGCCCGGGCGTGGCCGGCCGCGTCAGCCCGTTGCGGCGGTACGTCGCCGCGTCGGTCTCGCCGCTGCTGAACCCGCCCACCCAGCCTTCGCACATGACGTCGGTCGTCGGGTCCCACGACAGGTTGGCGAACTGCGGGCGCACGGTCTCGTCGCGCAGCGCCTGGCTGGACAGCAGGGCGATGCGGTGCAGCGGCTGCGTCAGCCGCTCGATGCGCCCGCCGGGCAGCACGCTGCCGCGGTTGGGCGACCCCGGCTGCAGCGACTCGTGCAGCCACTGCACCTGGCCGCCGAAGCGGGCCGCCAGCGAGGGCACGGATTCCTGCGGACCGGCCAGGTCGGCATCGCTGCGCCACCACGACGGCGCCGCCGCCGGCAGCGCCGGCAACGCGCCCAGCAGGCCCGCCACGCGCCGCTGGCCATCGCCATCGAACCGCGAGCCGTACAGCTGCAGCGTGCCGGACATGCCGCCCCCCTCCCGCTGCACCGTCGCCCACTCGGGCCAGACCGCCGCCGGCTCCGCGGTGGGGACGACCTGCCCGGACAGCGTCGCCTTCATGCGCTCCAGCTGCTCGTCCGCGCCCTTGGGTGCGGCGTCGCCCTGCGCCTCGCGCTGCTGCGCAACCCGGCGCGCGTAGTGCGCCATCAGCTCCCAGCTCGGCGCAATCCAGAACGCCCGCGCGGGGTCGAAGTCGGGGTTGTCGGCGCCGCCCTGCGCCGGCTCGCTGATGCGCTGCCAGGCCAGCGGCGACGTCTGCAGATACCGGCAGGCGGTGTAGCCCGGCGTCGTGTCGCCGTCGACCCTCTGCACGGCGCAGTAGCCGTTGCCGGCGTTGTCGCCCGTCAGGCGCAGCGCCGTGTTCAGCGCCAGCCGGCCCAGCACGGCCGCGTCGGGCCGCGGCTCGGCGCGCAGCAGCAGATTGCTGCCGCCCACCCAGCGCCGGTCGGCCGGCACACCGCCCTCGCCGGCGCGCGGCGGCGCCACCGGTTGCTCACTCAGGTAGCGGCAGGCCGCGAACACCAGGCCGCTGCTGACCTCCACCATGCACCAGTCGCCACCGCCGACGTCGGGTGTCACCAGCCGCACGCGGCTGCCCTGCTGCAGACTGCCGACGATGGCGGCCGTGGGCGACGCCTCGGCGCGCAGCATGAGGCGGGTGGCCTGCACCCAGCGGTCGGCGGCGGCCGCGTGGGCCAGTGGCGCGAGCAGGGCCAGGCCCAGCGAGAAAAGCACTCGGTTCATCGCGCCATCATCCGGCATCTGCCGGTCACATCCTGGGGAGGGACAGCGCCGCGCCCCGGTGCCAGCATGCCTGCGACATGGCCTCCGACATCACGCTGCTGCTGCACCAGCTCTCGGCCGGCGACGCCGCCGCGCGCGACCGCCTCTACACGGCGCTGTACCCGGAGCTCAAGCGCCTGGCGCGCAGCCAGCTGGCCGGCCACGCGCCGATGACGCTGGAGCCCGCCGCGCTGATCCACGAGGTGTGGCTGAAGAGCGCGGGGCAGGAAGCGGCGCAGCACCGCGGCCAGTTCTTCGCGCATGCCAGCAAGGTCATGCGCAGCGTCATCGTGGACCACCTGCGCGAGCGCCACGCCGACAAGCGCGGCGGCGGCGCGCAGGTGACGCTGTCCACCACCGCGCTGGAGCAGCTGAGCTCCCCCGACGTGCTGAAGCTCGACGACGTGCTGCAGACGCTGGCGCGCGCCGACGAGCGCGCGCACCGCGTCGTGGAGATGCGCTTCTTCGGCGGGCTGGAGATGGAGGAGATCGCGCAGGCACTGGACGTCTCGCTGCCCACCGTCAAGCGCGACTGGCGCAAGGCGCGGGCCTTCCTCTTCGACGCGTTGACATGAGGCCCCTCGTCCGGTCTCGCCCTGCTGAACGCAGGCACGCCCAGCCGATCCCCCGAGGGGATGACGACGCCTGCGGCGTCGAGCCGCAAGCACGTCGCCCGACGGGCCGGCTCGGGAGCGGCCCAGCGCCCGGCCCGCATCGAACACTTGCCCCATGAACACGACCGACCACGCCGGCGCGCTGGCCGCCTTCGACGCGTGGCACGACGCGACGGCGCCCGAGCGCGAGGCGCTGCTGACGCGGCTGACACCCGCCCAGCGCGAGCGGCTGCAGGCCCTGCTCAACGCCGACCATGCCGCCGAGGCGCAGGACTTTCTCGCCGAGCCCGCGCAACTGCCCGCTGCCCCCGAGCTGGCCGGCCAGGTGCTGGGCGCGTGGACGCTGGTGGCGCCGCTGGGCAGCGGCGGCATGGGCGAGGTGTGGCGCGCGCGGCGCAGCGACGGTGCGCACGCCGGCGAGGCCGCCATCAAGCTGCTGCACAGCCCGTGGCGCGGCGAGGCGGCACGGGCGCGCTTTCGCCGCGAGGGCGAGCTGCTGGCCCGGCTGGCGCACCCGCACATCGCGCGGCTGCTGGACATCGGCGAGGCGCAGCTGGGCGGCCTGCCGGCGCGCTACCTGGTGCTGGAGCTGGTGGACGGCGAGCGCATCGACGCCTGGTGCGACGCGCGCGGGCTGGGCGAGGCGGCGCGGCTGCGGCTGTTCCTGCAAGTGTGCGACGCCGTGGCCCACGCGCACACGCGGCTGGTGGTGCACCGCGACCTCAAGCCCGGCAACATCCTCGTGACGCCCGACGGCGACGTGAAGCTGCTGGACTTCGGCGTCGCCAAGCTGCTGGCCGACGACGACACCGGGCCCGAGCTGACGCGCCAGGCCGCGGCCGGCCTGACGCCCGAGTACGCGGCGCCCGAGCAGCTGCGCGGCGAGCCCGTCAGCACCGCCACCGACGTATTCGCGCTGGGCCGGCTGCTGTGCCTGCTGCTGACCGGGCAGCGCCAGCCCACGCCCGCGCTGCGCGGCGAGGCGGCGCTCATCGCCGCGCGGGCGCTGAAGGAGCGCCCCGAGGACCGCTACGCCGGCGCCGGTGCGCTGGCCGACGACGTGCGCGCCTGGCTGGCACACCGGCCCATCGCCGCGCGCCCGGACTCGCTGGCCTACCGCAGCGCCAGGTTCGCGCGCCGCAACCGGCTGCAACTGGCGGCGCTGGGCCTGGTACTGGCCAGCCTCGTCGCCGGCGTGGCCGCCACCACCTGGCAGTGGCAGCAGGCGCGGCAGGAAGCCGAGCGCACGCGCCGCGTGCAGAGCGTGCTGACCGAGCTGCTGACGGGGCTGAGCCCCGACACGTCCGGCAGCGCCACCGTGCCCATGATCGAGCTGCTGCGCCGCAGCTGGGCCGAGGCGAAGGCGCGCCTGGCCGACGACCCCGCGCTGCTGGCCGACGTGGCCCGGCCGCTGGGCCTGCTGCTGGTGCAGAACGGCGACCTGGCGCAGGCGCGCGACGCGCTGCAGCTCAGCCGCGCCCAGGCGCTGCGCGACGGCCGCGGCCACACGCCCGAGCAGCGCGAGGTGGACTTCGAGCTGGCCACCGTGCTGCAGCGGCTGGGCGAACCACTGCAGGCGCAGGCGCTGCTGCGCGGGCTGGCGGCGTCGGGCAGCGACGACATCGAGCTGTTCGCGCGCGTCGCCCTCGGCGAGCTGGCGCTGGAGGCCGGCCAGCTCGCCGAGGCCCGCGCGCAGCTGACGCAGAGCGCCGAGAAAGCGCTGGCGCGGCATTCCGCCCAGCACCGCAGCTATGTGAAGGCGGCCGACCTGCTGGCCACCGTCGCCCGCGCCGAGGGCAAATGGGACGAGGCGCGCCAGTGGTTCGCCGCCGTCGCCGCGGCGACCGCGTCGGCCCGGCCCGTCGATGCCGCCGTCGCCCGTCTGTCGGCCGCCACGCTGGAGGTGGAGCTGGGCCGCTACGCCACGGCCGCACCGCTGCTGGCCGACGCCGTCGCGGCGCTGCAGCGGCTGCTGGGCGCCACGCACACGCAGACGCTGTATGCCCGCGCCTGGTGGGCGTCTGCGCTGTTCCACCACGGTGAGACGGAGGCCGCACTGGCCCAGTCCCGGCGCGCGCTGGCCGACGCGCACGCCGCGCCCGACCCCGACACGCCCCCGCTGCTGGCGCTGACGCTGGCGCGGCTGGCGCTGCGCGGCGGCCAGCCCGCCGCCGCCGAGGCACCGCTGCGCGCGGCCTGGGCCTACTTCTCGGCGCACCCGGGTGGCTCGTCCGCCTGGCGGGCGCAATTGCTGCAAGGTGAGGCCGAGCTGCGCCACGGCCGTGCGCAGCCTGCGCTGGACAGGCTGGACGCCGCCGAGGCCGCCGGTGGCGCGGACCCGGCAGACCACTGGCAGGGCCTGGCGCTGCAGGGCCTGGCACTGCTGGAACTGGGCCGGCTGGACGACGCGCGGCGCAAGCTGGCCGAAGCCGAGGCGGCCGCCGACCTGGGCCTGCCGCCCGCGCACCCCGACCGCCTGCGTGCGCAGGCGCTGGCCGCCGCGGCCGCGTGGGCCGCCGAGCCCGCGGCCCAGCGCCGCGCCCAGGCCGCGCTGGCACGCTACAGCCAGGCGCTGGACACCCGCGCCGATGCGGCCCGCGTGCGCGCCGAGCTGCAGGCCCTGTCCGCTTCCGCGCGCCCATCCCGGGCCGCCCTCCTCGCGCTGATGCGCTATTGAAAGGACTCCCATGCGCTGCTTCAACTCCCTGGCACTGGCCGTGCTGCTGGGCACCAGCCTGGCCGCCCAGGCCGGCGACGCCGCCCCGAAGGCTGCCACCACCCCGGCGGCCAAGGCCACCCCAGCCGCCAGCGCCACGGCCACCGGCGGCGCCGGCAACACCGGCGGCGCGCCCAAGACCGGCGGCTCCAACAGCGGCGTGGGTGACAGCAAGAGCACCAGCGGCCAGCAGATCAGCCCCAAGAAGCCCAAGTGCCCCGACCCGACCGTGGCCTGCCCGGCCGAGAAGGTCATCGGCAAGTAGGCACGCCCACCGGCGGCGGCGGGCATGCCGGGGTAACCCGGTGTGCCATGCGGCACCCTGCGAAAAACGGCGGACACTGCGCGCCGTTCCTCACAGGAGATCCCATGTTGACCACCACCCGCCGCGCGGTGCTGGGCGCCATCAGCGCCGCCACGCTCGCGCTTGCCCTCAGCCCCGCCGCCGCCGCGCCGGCCGCCGACCGCTGGCAGATCCCCGTCCACACGAAGCAGCTGGCCAACGGCCTGACCGTCGTCATCTCGCCCGACGCGAGCAGCCCCACCGTGGGCGTCAGCGTCGTCTACAAGGTCGGCATGCGGCTGGAGCCGAAGAACCGCACCGGCTTCGCGCACCTGTTCGAGCACCTGATGTTCCAGGGCACGCCCAAGGCGCCCAAGGGCGTGTTCGACCAGGTCATCACGTCCGGCGGCGGCAACAACAACGGCTCCACGCGGCCCGACTTCACCAACTACATCGAGACGGCGCCGTCCTCCGCGCTGGCGACCATGCTGTGGCTGGAGGCCGACCGCATGACGACGCTGGACTTCAACCCGACGACGCTGAAGAACCAGCAGGACGTCGTGAAGGAGGAGATCCGCGTCAACGTGCAGAACCAGCCCTACGGCGGCTTCATGTGGCTGGACATCGGCTACCTCGCCTTCGACAAGTGGGAGAACAACCACGACGGCTACGGCAGCTTCGTGGACCTGGAGAACGCGACGCTGGACGACGTGCGCGCCTTCCACCGCGACTTCTACGGCCCCAACAACGCCGTGCTGTCCATCGCCGGCGACGTGACGCCGGCCCAGGGCTTCGCGCTGGCCGAGAAGTACTTCGGCAAGATCCCGGCCCGCCCAACGCCCAAGCCCACCGACTTCCGCGAGGGCCTGAACACCCAGGAACGCCGCCTGACCCAGCCCGACAAGCTGGCCCAGGTGCCCGCCATCGCCGCGGCCTGGAAGCTGCCGGACCGCGGCAGCAAAGACCAGGCGCCCTTCGCCGTGCTGGGCCAGCTGCTGGCCGGCGGCGACGCGTCGCGGCTGTACCAGGGCCTCGTCAAGGGCCGCGAGCTGGCGCTGAACGTCAGCTCGCTGTACGGCCTCACCGGCGTGTGGGAGTACGACGGCCCCAGCCTCTTCACCGTGTTCGCGCTCTACAAGCCGACGACCGACGCCGACGCGCTGCTGGCCGGCATCGACGAGGAGGTGACGCGCATCGCCAAGGACGGCGTGGACGACACGACGCTGAAGAACCTCAAGACCGCGCTGCTGGCCGACTGGTACAACGACCTGGAGATGTTCCTGCGCCGTGCCGACCGGCTGGCCAAGCTGCAGGCGCTGTGGGGCGACGCGAACGTCGTCAACAAGGTGCCCGGCTGGATCGAGGCCGTGACCTCGGCCGACGTGCAGCGCGTCGCCGCCACCTACCTGACCCGCGCCAACCGCTCGGTCATCGACCGCAAGCCCGCCGCCATGCTGGCCGCGCCCGCCGCCGCCAAGCCGGCCTCGCAACCCTGATGCCCGGAGCCGCCGACATGAACAAGCTCTCCCTCATCGCCGCCGCCTGCGTGCTCGCCAGCGCCGCCCAGGCCGCCACCGTCACCCTGCCCGCCGAGCTGCCGCCGTTCGGCAAGGACAAGCCGCTGGCCGTGCCCAACATCACGCAGAAGACGCTGCCCAACGGGCTGCAGGTGTGGGTGGTGCCGCGCAGCGGCATCCCGCGCGTGGACTACGTGCTGGCCGTGCGCGGTGCCGGCTTCGGCGCCGACGCGGCCGACGCGCCCGGCCGCGCCAAGCTGCTGGCGGGCCTGCTGTCCGAAGGCACGAAGAAGCGGTCGTCCAAGGAGATCGCCGAGGCCGCGCAGGCCATGGGCGGCTCGCTGGGCGCCGGTGCGGCCAACGACGGCATCAGCGTCTACGGCAACGCGCTGGCCTCGCACGCCGGCGCCATGCTGCAGCTGCTGGCCGACGTGGCCCGCCAGCCGGCCTTCCCCGATGCCGAGGTGCAGCTGGCCAAGACCAACGCGCTGCAGGGCCTGAAGGCGGCCAGCACGCAGCCGGGCTTCCGCGCCGCCAAGGCACTGGACGGCGCCATCTACGGCGACCACGCCTACGGCCGCACGCAGGAGACCGCCGACGCGATCAACGCCGTGACGGCCGACGGCCTGCGTGCCGAGCATGCGCGGCGCTTCCGCCCGGACCGGGCGCTGCTGGTCATCACCGGCCGCATCGACGCCGCCGCGGCGCTGAAGCTCGCGCAGGCCAGCTTCGGCGACTGGCAGGCCAGCGGCGACGCGCTGCCCGAGCCGCCGCAACCGCGCGCCACCGCGCCGGCGCAGCGCCTGCTGCTGGAGCGCCCGGGCAGCGTGCAGGCCACGCTGCGCCTGGGCCGCCCCGGCATCGCCGCCAGCGGCGACGAGCAGGTGGCGCTGCGGCTGGCCAGCACCGTCATCGGCACCGGCTTCTCCAGCCGCCTGAACCAGAACCTGCGCGAGGAGAAGGGCTACACCTACGGCGCCCGCGCGGGCGGCGTGTCCTGGCGCGCCGGCGGCGCCATCACCGGCGGCGCCGACGTGCGCAACGAGGTGACGGCCGCCGCGATGACGGAGTACGTCAAGGAGTACGAGCGCCTGGGCAGCGAGCCGGTGCCCGACGCCGAGCTGGCGATGAACAAGCGCTACATGGCCGGCAGCTACCTCGTCAGCACGCAGCTGCAGGGCTCGGTGGGCCGCCAGCTCGCCGGCAACTGGCTGGTGGGCCTGCCCGCCGAGTTCCTCGGCAACTTCGTGCCGGCGCTGCAGAAGGTGACGGCGGCGCAGGTGCAGGCCGTTGGCAGGAAGTACTTCAACCCGGCCGAGCAGAGCTGGGTGGTGGTGGGCGACTCGGCCAAGATCGCCGAGCAGTTGAAGGGCTTCGGCGAGTTCACGACCGTCAAGCCTTGAGGCCGCGCGCGGGCTGCTGACACGCCATGTCAGCGCCCGCGCCGAGCATGGCGGTCCACCACACAGGGAGACCGCCATGCAACCCGACTGCCTCATCCTCTACGTGCACAGCCCCGCCGAGAGCGTGCTGTTCTACCGCTCGCTGCTGGGCCGCGAGCCCGTGGAGCAGAGCCCCAACTTCGCGATGTTCATGCTGAACGACCGCACCATGCTGGGCCTGTGGGCCGCGCACGACGTGCAGCCCGCCAGCGGCCAGCGCGGCGGCGGCGCGGAGATCGGCATCACCGTGGCCACCGACACCGAGGTGCAGGCCGCCTGCGCCGCGTGGAAGACGGCCGGCTGGCCCGTGCTGCAGGCGCCCACGACGATGGACTTCGGCTACACGGCCGTGACGGCCGACCCCGATGGCCACCGCGTGCGGGTGTTCCGGCCGACGCAGGGCTGATGGCGCCGTGCAGGTGTGTCGTTATATTCCGGCACCCTTTCCACGGAACTGCCCGATG
The DNA here is from genome assembly GCF_058794515.1 of Roseateles sp. GW823-FHT07B05. Lineage (NCBI taxonomy): Bacteria > Pseudomonadati > Pseudomonadota > Betaproteobacteria > Burkholderiales > Sphaerotilaceae > Roseateles > Roseateles sp. GW823-FHT07B05. The sequence continues at coordinate 479,706 of NZ_JBXAGX010000003.1, read as the reverse complement.
ACGACGATGCGCCTCGCGCTCCTGCCCCTGGGTCTGCTGCTGGCCGCCGCGCCGGCGCTGGCCCAGCGGGCCCCGGCCGACCTTCCGCCGGCCACCGCGCCCAGCACGGTGTGCAGCGGGCCGGCCCCGCAAATCCCCGCCGTCGACTGGCGCGGCAAGGCCAGCTATGCCGCGAAGGCGAAGGCCCAGGACGGCCGCGTCGTGGCCATCGAGGTCCGCCCGCTGACCGCCGGCATCGACCGGCGCTCGCAACGCGCGCTCGTGCAGGCCGTGTCCGAGTCGCTGCGCAGCGCCCGCTGCGAGCCGGGTGAGCATGTGTTCGAGCAGACCTTCTCGTTCGAGCTGCCCGCGGCCACCGAACCGGCATCGGCCGCGAGCCGCTGAGGCCACGCGCCCGGACGCAAGTTCAGCGCCTTCAGCGCGTGCGCCGCGGTTTGCTCTTGCCGCGCAGCTGCGCGCCGGCATCGGCGTTGCCCCGCGTGGCGGGCTTGTCAGCCGCCGGCCTAGCCGGCTTCACCAGGCCGGTCGCCTCGGACACGGCCACGGTCTGGAACTCCGCCGCGTAGTGCTTGCGCATGCGCACGATCTCGCGCTTGTACTTGCCGGCAAGCTGCGTCTTCTTCGCGTCGGACAGCAGCCGGCCGGCGACGTGGAAGAACTTGGACTCTTCTTCCTTCAGGTGGTGGCGCACCTTGAAGCTCAGCAGCTTGGCCGTGGCGATCCAGCCGTCCTGCTGCTTGTCGGGCACCGACAGGTCCTCCAGCAGTTCGTCCACCTGGTGGTGCTCGTGCAACGCGTGGCGCGACGCGTCCAGCCCGCCGTCCTCCATCAGCAGCGGCACGTAGAGGTGGCGCTCCTCGGCGGCCGCGTGCGCCATCAGTTCGACCTTGAGCTGCAGGAAGAGCAGCTGCCGCGCCGCCATGTCGCTGCGCGACGCGGTGAGCTTGCGGCACAGGTCGCGCTGCAGGTCGTGGCTTTCGCGGATGGCGTCGAAGATCATGGCGGCTCCCGAGCTGACGGTTCGGCGGCCATTCTGTTGGCCGGCCCGCGGGCCGCGTGTCGGACGGCGCCGCTTACGGCGCTCGCGAGAAGCGCCGCGCCGGGTCGTACGGGAACACGTCATGCACGTGCCCCGCGCGGATGCGCTGCTGCTGCGCCTGCCAGTAGCCGGCGTCCAGCAGGTCGGCGTGGTGGCGCATGAAGGCGTCGCGGACCTGCGGGTTGCCGAGCAGGAAGGGCGCGAAGGTCTCGGGGAACACATCGCGCGGCGCGACCGGCCACCAGACTTCGCCGGACATCTCCTCTTCCTCGTTCCTCGGTGCGGGCACGCGGCGGAAGCAGCAGTCGGTGAGGTACTCGATCTCGTCGTAGTCGTAGAACACGACCTTGCCGTGGCGGGTCACGCCGAAGTTCTTCCACAGCATGTCGCCGGGGAAGATGTTGGCGGCCACCAGGTCCTTGATCGCGTTGCCGTACTCGACGACGACGCGCTCCACCTGCGCCGGCGTGGCCTCCTGCAGGTAGAGGTTGAGCGGCACCATGCGGCGCTCGATGTAGACGTGGCGGATGACGAGGTCGTCGCCGCTCTCCTCCAGCAGGCTGGGGCAGAAGTGCCGCAGCTCGGCCAGCAGCTCGTCGCCGAAGCGCTGGCGCGGGAAGGCCACGCGCGTGTACTCCAGCGTGTCGGCCATGCGGCCCACGCGGTCGTGCGCCTTCACGAGGCGGTACTTGGCCTGCACCTGCTCGCGGGTGGTGTCCTTGGGCGGCGGGAAGAAGTCCTTGATGACCTTGAAGACGAAGGGATAGCTGGGCAGGTCGAACACCAGCATCACCATGCCCTTGATGCCGGGCGCGATGCGGAACTTGTCCGACGAATGCCGCAGGTGGGCGAGGAAGTCGCGGTAGAACAGCGCCTTGCCCTGCTTCTGCAGGCCCAGCGCCGCGTAGATCTCGGAGCGCGGCTTGCGCGGCATCAGCGCGCGCAGGAAGGCGACATAGGCGCTGGGCACCTCCATGTCGACGAGGAAGTAGGCGCGCGCGAAGCTGAACAGGCCCAGCAGGTCGTCCTCGCCGAACAGCGCCGTGTCAATGAAGAAGCGGCCGTCGTCGCGGCGCAGGATGGGCAGCGCGAAAGGCGTTTCGGTGAAGCCGTTGATGAGCCGGCCGACGACGTAGGCGCCCTTGTTGCGGAAGAACAGGCTGGACAGCACCTGCAGCTGGAAGTTGGCCCGCCAGCGGAACTCGCCCAACTGCGCCAGCACGGCCGCCAGCACGCGCTCGGCGTCGCGGAGCAGGTCGACGAACTCGCCGTGCAGCTGGAAGTTAGTGATGACGCGCTGCAGGGTGTCGCTCAACGTGTCGGGCGTCGGGTAGTAAGCGCGGTAGGTGGGCCGCGCGCCGGGCTCGTCGTTCTCGATGTGCTCGGTGGAGATGGCCGGCCGCACGAAGATGAAGTCGTTGCGGAAGTAGGCGTGGTGCAGCAGCCGCGTGCACACCGAGTTGAAGAAGGTCTCGGCCAGCTCGGGCTGGTGGTGGTCGGTCAGCAGCCCGATGTAGTGCAGCTTGACATGCTGCCAGACGTCCGGCGCCAGCGTGGCGGCCGCGAAGCGCTGGGCCAGCAGCGCCACCGTCTCGGCGACGCGGGTGTCGTAGAACGCGATGCGCAGCGCCTGCGCCTGCTGCTGGCCGGCCCAGTCGCCGCGCTCGAAGCGGGCCTTGGCCTCGCGCGACGTGGCGCGGAACAGCCGGTAGTGGTGGTCGAACCCGCCCAGCAGCGCCTGGGCGATGTCGAACGCGCGGGTGTCGGTGAGCTGCGTGGGGAACACGCGCCCGACTCTACTCAGGCCGGCGTGGCGTAGCGCGCCTTGACGTTGGCCAGCGCGCGCCGGTAGGCCGGGTCGACGTCGTCGGCGCGGCCCGCCGTCAGCGCCAGGTCTTCCAGCAGGCCGTTGTGCAGGCCGTAGACCCAGCCATGCACGACGACCTCCTGGCCGCGCGCCCAGGCGTCCTGCACGACGGTGGTGTGGCAGGCGTTGCGCGCCTGCTCCAGCACGTTCAGCTCGCACAGCGCATCCACGCGCTGCGCCTCGGGCACCGTGTAGAGCCACTCGCTGTGCATGTGGCGCACGTCCTGCACGTGGCGGATCCAGTTTTCCACCAGGCCCACGCGCAGGTCGTACAGCGCCGCCTTCACGCCACCGCAGTTGCTGTGGCCGACAACGATGATGTGCTTGACCTTCAGGTGGTCCACCGCGAACTGCATGACCGACAGCGCGTTCAGGTCGGAGTGCACGACGACGTTGGCGACGTTGCGGTGCACGAACAGCTCGCCCGGCAGCAGGTCCACCAGCTCGTTGGCCGGCACGCGGCTGTCGGCGCAGCCAATCCACAGGTACTGCGGCGTCTGCTGCTTCAGCAGCCGCGAGAAGAAGCCGGGCTCGCGCGACTCGGTCTCCGCGGCCCAGCGCTTGTTGTTGTCGAGCAGGTCCTGGAGTTCGTGGTTGGATGCGTTCGTCATCCGGGCATTTTCTCAGCCAGGAGTTACATCGTCTCCGCAAACAGCTCGCGGCCAATCAACATGCGCCGGATCTCGCTCGTGCCCGCGCCGATTTCGTAGAGCTTCGCGTCACGCCACAGCCGGCCCAGCGGGTACTCGTTGATGTAGCCGTTGCCGCCGAAGATCTGCACGCCTTCGCCGGCCATCCACGTGGCCTTCTCGGCCGTCCACAGGATGACGCTGGCGCAGTCCTTGCGCACCTGGCGCACGTGCTCAGCGCCCAGCATGTCGAGGTTCTTGGCCACCGTGTAGGCAAAGCTGCGCGCGGCCTGCAGCACGGTGTACATGTCGGCCACCTTGCCCTGGATGAGCTGGAACTCGCCGATGCTCTGGCCGAACTGCTTGCGGTCGTGGATGTACGGGATCACGTTGTCCATCACGCTCTGCATGATCCCGAGCGGCCCGCCGGTCAGCACGGCGCGCTCGTAATCCAGGCCCGACATCAGCACCTTCGCGCCGCCGTTCACGGCGCCCAGCACGTTCTCGGCCGGCACCTCGACGTTCTGGAACACCAGCTCGCCGGTGTGGCTGCCGCGCATGCCCAGCTTGTCGAGCTTCTGCGCGATGCTGAAGCCCTTCATGCCCTTCTCGATGAGGAAGGCCGTCACGCCGCGCGCGCCCAGTTCGGGCTCGGTCTTGGCGTAGACCACCAGCGTGTCGGCATCGGGGCCGTTGGTGATCCACATCTTGCTGCCGTTGAGCACGTAGACGCCGCCCTTGTCCTCGGCGCGCAGCTTCATGGAGAGGACGTCGGAGCCGGCGCCCGGCTCGCTCATCGCCAGCGCGCCGACATGCTCGCCGCTGATGAGCTTGGGCAGGTACTTGGCGCGCTGCGCATCGTTGCCGTTGCGCTTGATCTGGTTCACGCACAGGTTGCTGTGCGCGCCGTAGGACAGGCCCACCGACGCGCTGGCCCGGCTGATCTCCTCCATCGCCACCATGTGGGCCAGGTAGCCCATGTTGGCGCCGCCGTATTCCTCCGGCACGGTGATGCCCAGCACGCCCAGGTCGCCCATCTTGCGCCACAGGTCCATCGGGAACTGGTCGCTGCGGTCGATCTCGGCCGCGCGGGGCGCGATCTCCTCGTCGGCAAACGCGCGCACCGCGTCGCGCAGCGCGTCGATGTCTTCGCCGAGTTGGAAGTTCAGGCCGGGCAGATTCATGGGTCAGTCTCCAGTGCTGCCCGTCCGGCGCCCGGTTGTGCCAGGCCCGTCGGGCGGTTTAATTGACGTTAACGTCAACTGTAGCAAAGCAGCTCAACCGGTCGCGTCCGCCGGCTGCGGAAGCAGACGGCTGACCAGCGGGTGGACGATCTTCTTGTCGGTTCCCACCGCGTAGAAGGCCTCCTCCACGCCGGCGCAGTCGCCCACGCGTACCAGGCCGTCGCGCTGCACCAGCTTGTCGCTCATGACCGCCGCCGCCGGGAACACGCCCATGCCCGCGGCACCGAACGTGGCCAGCAGCGCGCTGTCCTCGAACTCGCCAGCCACCTTGGCGCGCACGCCGTGGCGCTCCAGCCAGTGGTCCAGCCGCACGCGCACGGCGGCATGGTCGGTGGGCAGCAGCAGCGGCACATCGGCCAGCGACGCGGGGAAGTTGCGCGCCGCCGCCTCGGCCCAGCGCGGCGCCGCGAACCACGCCATCGGCGAGCTGCCCAGCGCATGGCTGTAGACCCGCAGGTTGGGGTTGGGCGGCGCCGGGCGGTCGGCCAGCACCACGTCCAGCCGGTGCAGCGCCAGGTCGCCCAGCAGGTCGTCGAACTCGTCCTCGTGGCACAGCAGGCGCAGGTGCGGCGTGTCGATGATGGGCTGCAGCAGCCGCTGCACGACCAGCTTGGGCAGCCCGTCGGAAATGCCGACCGCCAGCCGCACCGCCGGCGCCGTCGACGCATCGCGCACGCGCTCGGGCAGCGTCTCGCCCAGCGAGAAGATCTGCTCCGACACCTCCAGCGCCGCCTGCCCCGCATCGGTCAGCGTCAGCCCGCGGCCGGCCGGCTTCAAGAGCGCCGCCCCCAGCGACTGCTCCAGCTCGCGCACCTGCGTGGACACGGTCTGCACCGACAACCCCAGCCGTTCGGCCGCCCGCGTCAGCCCGCCCTCCTTGGCGACGGCCCAGAAGTAGTAGAGATGGCGGTAGTTGAAGCTCATGCTCATTGGCGGCAACCCATCAAGTTATGCAGAAGAAATTCTTCGCCATTCTCTGCTTTTATTTGATGACTGACCTGCCTACCCTGCAGCCGTCTTTCTCTCACTGGAGGTCTGCCATGCAAACCCGCCCCACCGCCCTTGCCGTGCCCTACGGGACGGCCCTCGACCGCGGCACCGCACACCGCGTGCTGCGCAACACCTACGCGCTGCTGTCCATGACGCTGCTGTTCAGCGCCGCCGTGGCCGGCGCCGCCGTGGCGTTCAGCCTGCCTGCACCCGGCCTGATCCTGACACTGGTCGTCTATTTCGGCCTGCTGTTCGGCATCCACAAGCTGAAGAACAGCGGCGCCGCCGTGGGCCTGGTGTTCGCGCTGACCGGCTTCATGGGCTGGACGCTGGGCCCGCTGCTGACGCGCACGCTGGCGCTGCCGTCGGGCGGCCAGGCCGTCATGCTGGCGCTCGGTGCCACCGGCGCCGTGTTCCTGGCGCTGTCGGCCTACGCGACGACCACCAAGCGTGACCTGTCGTGGATGGGCGGCTTCCTGTTCGCCGGCATGATCGTCGCGCTGCTGGCCGGCCTGGCCGCGGTGTTCTTCCAGATCCCCGCGCTGGCGCTGACGGTCTCCGCCGTCGTCGCCCTGCTGTCGGCCGGCCTGATCCTGTACGAGACCCAGCAGATCGTGAACGGCGGCGAGAGCAACTACGTGCTGGCCACGGTCAGCCTGTTCGTCTCGATCTTCAACCTGTTCACCAGCCTGCTCAGCCTGTTCGGCTACGGCAGCTCGAACGACTGATGCCCCTCGTCCGGCCTCGCCTTGCTGAACGCGGGCGAATCCAGCCGGTCCCCCGTGGGGACGGCGATGCACGCGGCATCGAGCCGCGTGCACATCGCCGGACGGGCCGGCTTGGGAGCGGCCCTGCGCTCGACCCGGAGTTCGTGGCATGAACATCCGTGACCTGGCCTCCCGCCTGCGCGACACCGCCGGCCAACTGCCGCCAGGCCCCGTGCCGCTGGCGGCGCTGGCCGAGGCGCACGGCGGCGCCTGGCAGGCCAGCCTGCTGGTGCTGCTGGCGGCGCCCTGCCTGCTGCCCATCCCGGGCGTGGGCAGCCTGCTGAGCGTCGGCCTGGCGCTGCTGGGCCTGACGCTGTGGTGGCAGGCGCCCCACGCCGACCTGCCGGCGCGGCTGGGCCGTCTGAGCCTACCGCGCGAAGGTGCCTCGCGCGGCCTCGCGCTGCTGGCGCGCTTCTACGACCTCGTCCACGGCGTCACGCGCCCGCGGCTCACCGCGCTGGCGGGCCCGTCGGCGCGCTGGTGGCTGGGCCCGATGACGCTGGTCATGGCGCTGCTGATCTTCCTGCCCATCCCGTTCGGCAACCTGCTGCCGGCCGTGTCGCTGATGCTGGCCGGCGTGGCGCTGGCCGCGCGCGACGGCGTGCTGATGCTGGCCTCGCTGACGATGGGCGCCGGCGCGCTGGCCTCGTCGGCCGCGCTGCTGATGCTGGGCTGGCAGGCCGGCCTGGCGCTGCTGGGATTGAGCACCTGAGAGTCCGCCAGATCCGGCCTTAGCATCCGCCACCACAGAACACTGGGGGGCGGGCAGAGTTGAATGCTTCGACGGGTGACGACGCTCTGAGCCTCGCATCGGCGCAACTGGGCGTGGCGGCAGATGCCGATGCCTTCGCGGTTCGGCAGGCCTACGCGCGACTGCTGAAGCAGATCGACCCGGCCAGCGACATCGATGCGTTCCAGACGCTGCGCCGGGCCTACGAGCTGTGCCTGTGCGCCGCACAAGGTCGAACGCCGTCGGCGCGCCAGGCGGACTCGCCTGCACAACCGGCACCGCCATCAGCGTTCGACGCGCTCGCGCTGGACCGCGTCGACAGTGGCTCGCTGGCCGACGCGGCGTTGGGCACCCTGACCAGGCATCTGAACGACGGCGTTGCCGGTGTTGCGGATGCCGCCTCCGCGCTGCAGCACGTGCGCCAGGGGCTGATCAGCCTCGAAGCGGGCGTGCTGTTCGAACGCGGCGTCGCCGACCTGCTCGCGAGTGGGTGGCAGCCGGGTCATGAATTCCTGTTCGAAGCCGCACGCAACGCCTTCGGCTGGGCTGAGGACCGCAGCCGATTGAGCGCGCTGGGTGATGCCGGCGTAGTCCTGCGGGAGGCCTGCATCGAAGAGCAGGCTTTCTGCCGCCAAGCGCCCGACCTGCGTCACCGCCCGACCCGCCTCGTGCGCCGGCTGCGGAATCCCAGCCCGCCATCACCCACCTTGCTGCGCGACGAATTACCGCTGCTGAAGATGCTCGTCAGGCGCTACCCACATTGGCTGCATGTCGTCACGCCCATGGCCCATATCGAGCAATGGCTCGGCGGGCCACAAGCCCTGCAGACGCAGTTGGCGACCACCGAGCCTCTGCGGCACGAAGCACCTGCGGAACGCAGGCTCTCAGATTGGCAGATCATCGGCTTTCTGGCATGGCTGGCCTTCATGGCCTGGCACCACTTCGGCTAGCGCCCGAGCAACCAGCGATACAGACCCACGCCGATACCCGCGAAAGCCAGCAGCCCCAGCACCTGCCCCGCCGTCGCAAAGCCCTCGCCCACCAGCGCCAGCGGCGCGCCGTTGCCGGAGAACACGACGACGGCCGCGAGCAGCACGCCCAGCAGGCTCTCGCCGACGATGAGGCCGGAGGCCATCAGCACGCCCAGCTGCTTCGTCCCCTCGGGGTCGCGGCGGCGCTCGGCGGCGCGCTCGAACAGCCAGCCGGCCACGGCGCCGACGACGATGGTCAGCGTGCTGTTCAGCGGCAGGTAGATGCCCAGGCCCACGGCCAGCGGCGCCAGGTGCGCCTTGCCGCCGCTGCCGCGCTTCAGCAACTCGTCGATGACGATGCAGGCGCTGCCGATGGCTGCGCCGACGCCGATGAGCTGCCAGTCCAGGTCGCCCTGGATGACGCCGCGGGCCAGTGCCGAGATCAGCGCGGCCTGCGGGGCGGCCAGCGCCTTCTTCTCGTCGACGCCCGGCGCGCCGGCGAAGCCGTAGGCCTGGTTCAGCAGGTCCAGCACCGGCGGGATGACGATGGCACCGGCGACGACGCCGATGATGAGCGCCAGCTGCTGCCGCCACGGCGTGGCGTCGACGAGCTGGCCGGTCTTCAGGTCCTGCAGGTTGTCGTTGGAGATGGTGGCGACGGCGAACACGACCGCCGTGACGAACAGCGCGAAGGCCACCAGCGCCTGGCCGGTGGACGCCGGCAGCAGCGGCTTCACGACGAGCGCCAGCAGCAGCGACACGCCGATGACGACGAGGATGCCCACGCCCGACAGCGGGCTGTTGGACGAGCCGATCAGGCCGGCCATGTAGCCGCAGACGGCGGCGACGAAGAAGCTCATCAGCAGGATGTAGACGAGGCCGCCGACGACCAGCAGGCCCAGCTGCTCGCCCAGGCCCGCCGCGCCGGCGAAGCTGGACAGCATGACGCCGATGGGCAGCATGCAGGCCAGCGTGACGAGGCCCACGGTGCCCAGGGGGATGTCGCGCTCGTTGCGCGGCAGCGTGTCGGCCCGGCCGGCCTTGCGCACGCGTGCGGCCTGGGCGGCGGAGCGCAGGCCGGTGACGACCGGCCGGGCCAGCTTGACGAGCGTCCAGATCGCCGCGACGGCGATGCAACCGGCGCCGACGAAGCGCACCTTCTTGCTCCACGCGAACAGCGCCACGGCCTCGGCCGCGCCGTCCACGCCCTGCGTCAGCAGTGGCACGCCGCCCAGCCAGGCGATGCAGGCGCCGACGAGGATGGCGATGCCCACCCACAGCCCCACGAGGTGGCCCACGGCCAGCAGCGCAAAGCTGAAGTTCAGGTCGTACCCCGTGGTCCCGCCCTTCTCACCGGGCAGGCGGAAGTACTGCGCCAGGTTGGCCGCGAACAGCTGCGTCGCGACGACGACGCTGAAGCCCGCCGACACGACACCGCCCATGACGATGGCCGCCAGGCCGCGGCGGTTGCTGTCGCCGGCGTCGGTGGCGTGCCCGACCTTGAGCACCTCGGCGCAGGCCACGCCTTCCGGGTAGGGCAGCGGCGAGTTCGTGACGAGCGCGCGGCGCAGCGGGATGGAGTACATGACGCCCAGCACGCCGCCCAACGCGCACAGCGACGCCGACATCCAGTACGGAAAGCCCGTCCACCAGCCGATCATGACCAGGCCCGGCAGCACGAAGATGATGGACGACAGCGTGCCGGCGGACGACGCGATGGTCTGCACGATGTTGGTCTCGCCGATGGCGTTGCCCGCCGCGCGGCGCAGCAGCGCCATCGCGATGACGGCGGCCGGGATGGACGTCGCGAACGTCAGGCCGGCCTTCAGGCCGAAGTAGACGTTCGCGGCCGTGAAGACCAGCGTGATGAGGATGCCCAGCACGATGCCGCGCCAGGTCAGTTCGGTGCCCAGGTCGGGCGTGGTGGGCGATGGGGTGCTCATGCGTGTGCCGTGGACGCGCCGGATGTGGCGCGGCCCGCATCATCGGCGCTGGTGTTGAAGACGCTCAATTGACGTTAACGTCAATCAGCCGCCTAGAATCCGGCAACGATCAAGGAGACAGCCATGACCGATCTCGCCGCTGACCACAAAGCATTGGCCGAGTACCGCCCGACCCACAAGGTCCGTTTCGTCACCGCCGCCAGCCTGTTCGACGGGCATGACGCCGCCATCAACATCATGCGGCGCATCCTGCAGGGCATGGGCGCCGAGGTCATCCACCTCGGGCACAACCGCTCGGTGGACGAAGTCGTCACCGCGGCGCTGCAGGAGGATGCGCAAGGCATCGCCATCTCGTCCTACCAGGGCGGGCACGTCGAGTACTTCAAGTACATGGTGCAGTTGCTGAGGGAGCGCGGTGGCGCGCACATCCAGGTGTTCGGCGGCGGCGGTGGCGTCATCGTGCCGGCCGAGATCCGCGAACTGGCCGAGCACGGCGTGCGCATCTTCAGCCCCGAGGACGGCCAGCGCATGGGCCTGCAAGGCATGATCGGCGAGATGGTCATGAAGGCCGACCAGGACTTCAGCGTCCACGCGCCGAAGACGCTGGATGCGATCACTGGTCACTCGGAAGCCGCCTGGCGCTCGCTGGCCCAGCTGCTGACGGCGCTGGAGAACGGCAAGGCCGACGGTGCCATCGTCGACGCGCTGCGGGCACAAGCCAAAAACATCAAGACGCCCGTGCTGGGCATCACCGGCACCGGCGGCGCCGGCAAGTCCAGCCTGACGGACGAACTCATCCGCCGCCTGCGGCTGGACCAGGGCGACCAGCTCCGCGTGGCGCTGATCTCCATCGACCCGTCGCGCCGCAAGAGCGGCGGCGCGCTGCTGGGCGACCGCATCCGCATGAACGCGATCAGCCCGTGGAGCCACGGTTCGCGCGTGTTCATGCGCTCGCTCGCCACGCGCGACTTCGGCTCGGAGATCTCGCCGGCGCTGCCCGACGTCATCGCTGCGGCGAAGGTGGCGGGCTTCGACCTCGTCATCGTCGAGACCTCCGGCATCGGCCAGGGCGACGCGGCCATCGTGCCGCTGGTGGACGTGCCGATGTACGTGATGACGCCCGAATTCGGCGCGGCCAGCCAGCTCGAGAAGATCGACATGCTGGACTTCGCCGAGTTCGTGGCCATCAACAAGTTCGACCGCAAGGGCTCGCTGGACGCGCTGCGCGACGTCAGCAAGCAGGTGCAGCGCAACCGCGAGGCGTTCACGGTGATGCCGGACACGATGCCCGTGTTCGGCACCATGGCCAGCCGTTTCAACGACGACGGCGTGACGGCGCTGTACCAGGCGCTCAAGGTGCGCCTGGGCGCGCTGGGGCTGCCGCTCACCGAGGGCCGGCTGCCGGCAGTCAGCACGCGCCACAGCACGCACCAGACGCCCATCGTGCCGCCGGGCCGCGTGCGCTACCTGGCCGACATCAGCGACACCGTGCGCAGCTACAAGACCCGCGCGCGCAAGCAGGCCGCGCTGGCCCGCGAAGTGCAGCAGCTGGAAGCCAGCCGCGCGATGCTGCAGGCCGCCGGCCATGCGGACGGCAGCACCTCGGCGTTGGCTGATCTGGCGGAGCAGCGCCGCGCGAAGCTCGACGGCGACGCCCGCCAGCTGCTGGCGCAATGGCCCGACATGGTCAAGGCCTACGCCGGCGACGAGTACGTCGTGAAGATCCGCGACAAGGAGATTCGCACGGCGCTGGTCACGCAAAGCCTGTCGGGCACCAAGATCCGCAAGGTCGTGCTGCCCACCTACGAATGCCACGGCGAGCTGCTGAAGTGGCTGATGCTGGAGAACGTGCCCGGCAGCTTCCCCTACGCCGCCGGCGTGTTCGCCTTCAAGCGCGAGGGCGAAGACCCGACCCGCATGTTCGCCGGCGAGGGCGACGCCTTCCGCACCAATCGCCGTTTCAAGCTGGTCAGCGAAGGCATGCCGGCCAAGCGCCTGTCCACCGCGTTCGACTCGGTCACGCTGTACGGCGCCGACCCCGCGCCGCGGCCCGACATCTACGGCAAGGTCGGCAACAGCGGCGTCAGCATCGCGACGCTGGACGACATGAAGGTGCTGTACGACGGCTTCGACCTGTGCAACCCGAGCACCAGCGTGTCAATGACCATCAACGGCCCGGCGCCGTCCATCCTTGCGATGTTCATGAACACGGCGGTGGACCAGAACCTCGCCAGGTTCCGCGCCGACAACGGCCGCGAGCCCACGGCGGACGAAGCCGCCAAGATCAAGGACTGGGTGCTGGCCAACGTGCGGGGCACCGTGCAGGCCGACATCCTGAAGGAGGACCAGGGCCAGAACACCTGCATCTTCTCGACCGAGTTCTCGCTGAAGGTCATGGGCGACATCGCCGAGTTCTTCGTGCACCACAACGTGCGCAACTTCTACTCGGTGAGCATCTCGGGTTATCACATCGCCGAGGCCGGGGCCAACCCGATCAGCCAGCTGGCGCTGACGCTGTCCAACGGCTTCACCTTCGTGGAGGCGTATCTGGCGCGCGGCATGCACATCGACGACTTCGCGCCCAACCTGTCGTTCTTCTTCAGCAACGGCATGGACCCGGAGTACACGGTGCTGGGCCGCGTGGCGCGCCGCATCTGGGCCGTGGCCATGCGCGACCGCTACGGCGCCAACGAGCGCAGCCAGAAGCTGAAGTACCACGTGCAGACGTCAGGCCGCAGCCTGCATGCGCAGGAGATCGCGTTCAACGACATCCGCACGACGCTGCAGGCGCTGATCGCGATCTACGACAACTGCAACTCGCTGCACACCAATGCGTTCGACGAGGCGATCACGACGCCCACCGAGGACAGCGTGCGCCGCGCGATGGCCATCCAGCTCATCATCAACCGCGAGTGGGGCCTGGCCAAGAACGAGAACCCGTCACAAGGCGCCTTCATCATCGACGAGCTGACCGAGCTGGTGGAAGAGGCCGTGCTGACCGAATTCGAGCGCATCAGCGAACGCGGCGGCGTGCTGGGCGCGATGGAGACCGGCTACCAGCGCGGCCGCATCCAGGAAGAGTCGATGCACTACGAGATGCTGAAGCACACCGGCGAGTACCCCATCATCGGCGTCAACACCTTCCGCAACCCCAAGGGCGAGCCGGTGCCGGAGCACATCGAGCTGGCGCGCTCGACGGACGAAGAGAAGCAGTCGCAGCTGACGCGCCTGGCCGACTTCCACGCCCGCCACGCCGCCGAGGCACCGGCCATGTTGGCCCGGCTGCAGCAGGCCGTCATCGAGAACCGCAACGTGTTCGAGGTGCTGATGGACGCCGTGCGCGTGTGCTCGCTGGGCCAGATCACCGGCGCGCTGTTCGAGGTGGGCGGGCAGTACCGGCGCAGCATGTAGCGCGCCCTCGCGGCCAGCTTCGGCTAGCTGCCGCGTGCGTCCGCCGCGAAGCGCAGCACCAGCCGCCGGCCCGCCACGTCCACGCGCACGCCGCCATCAGCCTGCGCACGCCAGTCGGCCAGGCCGATCGGCGTCACCAGCGCGGCGCGGGCCAGGTCGTCCTGCAGGCCGACGACCACCAGCTTGTCGGCGCCCGGCTGCGGCCCGGGGTTGACGACCGGGGCCAGCGCGGCCGGCAGGCTCAGCTCGCCGCGGCACCGGCCGTCGGCATCGCGACGAAAGCGCGCCGTGCCCTGCACCGGCGCACCGTTCAGCTCGCCGTCGAACCGCGTGGCCTGCAGCGGGCAGGCCAGCGGCGCCAGGCCGGCCACGGCCGGGCGGAACGGCGCGCTCATCAACTCGGCGCTGCGCTCGATGGCGGAGGTCCACATCGCGTTGGACAGCAGGCTGACGCTGGTGGCGGCCTCGGGCCACAGCAGCAGCACGCTGCGTGCGCCCAGCGTGACGCCGGCGTGGTGAACGGTGCGCCGGCCGTCGGCGTCGCTGTCCAGCCGCCAGCCAAAGCCCATGCGGAAGCCGCGCTCGCCCACCGGCTGGCCGGCGTTGTCGAGCACAGGCTGCCACATCCAGTCGCGCGTGGCCGGGTCGACGACGCGGCCCTGCAGCACGCGCCCGCCCCACTCGGCCAGCGCCGGCGCGCTGGCGGCCAGGCCGGCACCGCCCCAGCTGTAGCTGTAGTCGTGCGCCGGTGCGGGCTGCACGCCGGCCTTGGTGTATTCGTAGGCCCGCGACATCGCGGCCGAGCGGTCCGTCTCGTCCGGCCCGATGGCCAGCCCCGGCGCCACACGCTCGCGCAGCAGCGTGAGGTAGGACTGGCCGGCGGCGGCCTCCGCCGCGGCGGCCAGCAGCGTGTAGCCCCAGGACGAGTAGAGATAGGCCGTGCCCGGCGCCGACTTGGGCTCGCGGTCCTTCAGCTGCACCAGCGACTCGCGCGCCGTTGCGTAATGCGTACCGCCGCGCATCGCATCACGCCATTCGTAGTGCGGCATGCCGCTCAGGTGCGCGGCCAGCAGCCGCGGCGTGGCCCCGGCCCAGGTCTTGTCCAGCTCGGGCAACAGCGCGCCGACGGGCTGGTCGATGTCCAGCTTGCCCTGGGCCTTCAGCTGGGCGGCGGCCGTGGCCGCGAACAGCTTGGAGACGCTGGCCAGCCGGAAGCGCGTGTCGGCCTGCACGGGCAGCTGGTGCTCCACGTCGCGCCAGCCGCTGGTGCCCTGCCAGCGCAGCCGGCCGTCCTGCCAGACGGCAGCGGACATGCCCGGCACACCGCTGGCGTCGCGCAGCGCTTCCAGCAGCGCCTGGGCATGGCGTTCGGGGCTGGCCTGCGCGTGGGCGGCCAGGGCGAGCAGCGTGACGGCGAGCGGCTTGTGCATGGCGGCCGATTCTGGGCGGCGGCCCGCACCGTGCCGAAAGTCAACGCGCCTGGATGACCTGCATCTGCGCCTTCACGCGCTGCAGCATGGGCGACGTGCCGGTGACCTTGGCGTCGAACGGGTGCAGCCGCTGGCCGCCCACGGCCGCCATGATCTTGCGCACGTACAGCCGCGTCTCGGCATAGGGCGGCACGCCGAGGTAGCGGTCCACCGCACGCTCGCCGGCGTTGTAGCCGGCCAGCGCCAGCATCACGTCGCCTTCGAAGTAGGCCAGCAGCCAGCGCAGGTAGGCCATGCCGCCGCGGATGTTCTGCGACGGGTCGCGCAGCCGGATGACGTTGAAGCGCGCCGCCGTGTCGGGCATAAGCTGCATCAGGCCTTGCGCCTTCTTGGGCGACTCGGCCAGCGGGTCGAAGCCCGACTCCTGCGCCATGACGGCCAGCACCAGCGCGGGCGACAGCTGGTACTCCGGCGCCACCAGCTTCACGTAGTTGACGATGGCCGGCGGCGCCTGCGCGGGCAACGGCAGCGTGGCCCACAGCGACACCGGCTTGGCGCCGCGCTGCGCCACGGGCGGCGGCAGCACCGGCGCGGGGTCGGTCTCGGGTGGGCGCAGGCAGGGCGGCGGGTCGCCCAGCGGCGTGCCGCCCATGCGGTCCAGCATGTTCTGCGCCTGCTCCATGCCCTGCTCGGCCGCGGCGGCGAACATGTGGGCCGCCTCGGCATCGTTGCGCTGGATGCCTCGCGCGTTCGTCAGCATCCAGCCCAGGCTGTACTGCGCCTCGGCGTCGCCGTAGCGCGCGGCGCGGCAGTACAGCTTGGCGGCGGCCACCTCGTCGCGCTTCGTGCCGTCGCCGTACTCCAGCGCCTTGGCCTCCTGGCGCCAGCGCTCCACCTGCGCCGGCACGACGGGGCCGCGCTCGCCGGGCGGCATCGTGGGGCGGGGCAGCTGCTCCAGCGTCAGCGAGGGCAGCTGGGCTTGGGCCGAAGCGGCGACAAACAGCAGGGACAACAGCGGGGCGCGCAAGGGTCAGTCCGAGGGAGACGGCGAGGGCCGGAAGTCTAGACTGGCCGCATGGCCACGACGGACCCACGCATCGACGCCTACCTCGCCGCCGTGCCGGCGTTCGCGCTGCCCATCCTGACGCGGCTGCGCGAGGACGTGCACGCGGCCTGCCCCGACGTCGTGGAGACGATCAAGTGGAGCCGGCCGCACTTCCTGCTGGACGGCAAGCTGCTGTGCGGCATGTCGGCCTTCAAGGCGCATTGCGCGTTCGGCTTCTGGGAGCGCGAGGGCGCCGGTGAGGGCAAGGGCGGCGCGATGGGCGACTTCGGCCGCATCGAAACGCTGGCTGACCTGCCACCGCGCGCCGAGCTGCGCCGCCAGATCAAGGCCGCCGCTGCGCTGCTGCAAGCCGGCGCACCACGCGCGCAGAAACCCAACCGCGCGCCGCGCGCCCAGCTGGCGATGCCCGACGACTTCGCCGCCGCGCTGGCCAAGGTCCCGGCGGCGCAGCAGACCTACGACACCTTCCCGCCCGGCAAGCAGCGCGACTACCTGGCGTGGGTGCTGGAAGCCAAGCGCGAGGACACGCGCGCCAAGCGCATTGCGCAAGCCGTGGCGTGGCTCGCGGAAGGCAAGTCGCGCAACTGGAAGTACGAAGGCTGCTAGAGCCGCTCGCCGGTCTCCGCGTCGAAGACCAACAACGCCGCCTCCGGCAGCCGCAGCGTCACCGCATCACCCGCCTGCAGCGCCGGCCAGCCCGCGCAGCGCCAGTGCAGCCGGTGCTCGCCCAGCTGCAGCTGCACGAGGCTGTCGACGCCGGTGGGCTCCACCAGCAGCACCGGCGCCTGCAGTGCCAGCGCGGCACCGCCCTCTTCCACGCGCACCGACTCGGCACGCCAGCCCAGCAGCAGCGGCCGGCCCAGCAGGCGCTCGCGCGGCAGCGGCAGCGCCGCGGGCCGCCAGCTCATCGCGCCAGCGCCCTGCAACGTCAACGTGAACTCACCCTCGGGCTCCAGCCGTGCGGGCAGCAGGTTCATCGGCGGGCTGGCCAGGAACTGCGCGACGAACAGGTTGGCAGGCCGCTGGTAGACCTGCTGCGGCGTGCCCAGCTGCTGCAGCCGGCCCGCCTTCAGCACGGCGATGCGCTGGCCCAGCGTCATGGCCTCGGTCTGGTCGTGCGTCACGTAGACGGCGCTGCGGCCGACGCGCTGGTGCAGCAGCTTGATCTCGCTGCGCATCTCGGCGCGCAGCTGCGCGTCGAGGTTGGACAGCGGCTCGTCGAACAGGAACAGCCGCGGCTGCCGCGCCAGCGCCCGGCCCATCGCCACGCGCTGGCGCTGGCCACCCGACAGCTGCGCGGGCCGGCGCGCCAGCAGTGCCTGCAGCTGCAGCAGGCGCGCCACCTCCTGCACGCGGGCCTCGCGTTTCGCGCGCGGCCAGCCCTGCATCTCCAGGCCGAAGCCGATGTTCTCGGCCACGCTCATGTGCGGGTACAGCGCGTAGTTCTGGAACACCATCGCAATGTCGCGCTCGCGCGGGCTCAAGGCCTCGATGCGCCGGCCGTCCAGCGCGATCTCGCCGCTGCAGTGCGGCTGCAGCCCGGCGATGGCGTTCAGCAGCGACGACTTGCCGCAGCCCGACGGGCCCACGAGGATGAGCATCTCACCGGCGTCCAGCTGCAGCGTGATGTCGTCCAGGATGGTCTGCTGGCCCACGCGGCGCGTGAGGCCCGTGATGCGCAGGCCCGTGTCTTCTTCGCTCATCTTCAACCCTTGACTGCGCCGGCCACGAGGCCGCGTGTGAAATGCCGCCCGGCCAGCAGATAGACGATCAACGTCGGCGCCGCCGCCAGCAGTGCCGCGGCCATCTCCAGCGGGTAGGCGCGCGCGCCGGTCTCGGTCTGTGCGCTCAGCTGCGCCAGCGCCGCCGTGATGGGCCGCGCGTCCTCGGGCCCGAAGACGAGGCCGAACAAATACTCGTTCCAGATCGTCGTGAACTGCAGGATCAGCACGACGACGAAGATGGGCCGCGACAGCGGCAGCACCACGCGCCACAGCAGCCGCCAGAACCCGGCGCCGTCCAGCCGCGCGGCCTGCAGCAGCTCGTCGGGGAAGGCCAGGAAGTGGTTGCGGAAGAACAGCGCCAGCGGCAGGCTGTAGATGACGTGGATGGCGATCAGCAGCGCGAGCGAGCGGTCCAGCCCCAGCCGCGCCATCGTGATGGCCAGCGGCAGCAGGTAGACCTTGATCGGCAGGAAGAAGGCCAGCACCAGCAGCAGCCCCACCCAGCGCTCGCCACGGAAGCGGACCTTGCACAGCACGAAGCCGTTCAGCGCCGCCAGCAGCGCCGACAGCCCCACCGCCGGCACGGCCAGCATCAGGCTGATGCCGAAGCTGCCCGACAGCTTCTCCCACGCCTCGCGCCACGCGACCAGGCCAGGGTCGCGGGGCAGCGCGAGGAAGCCCTGCTGTGCCTCGGCCACGCCCTTGAAGCTGTTCATCAGCATCAACAGCAGCGGCAGCGCGATGACCGCCGCGGCCAGCCCGGCCAGCAGGTACAGGCACAGCCGCTTCATGCCGCCACCTTGCGGCGCGAGCGCACCACCGCGTACGGCAGCGCAATGCTGAGCACCATCATCACCAGCACCATCGCGCTGGCCGCGCCCAGGCCCAGCCGGCTGCGCTCGAACGCCATCTGGAACATGTAGAACGCCGGCAGCTCGCTGGACTGCCCCGGGCCGCCCTCGGTCAGCACGACGACGAGGTCGAAGGTCTTGATGGCCGCCGGCAGCAGCACCAGCAGCGCCGACGCGAGGCTGGGGCCCAGCTGCGGCAGGATGACGCGCCTCAGCAGCCGCCAGCCCGTCGCGCCGTCCAGCCGCGCGGCCTGCAGCATGGACTCGTCGATGCCGCGCAGCCCGGCCAGGAACAGCGCCATGACGAAGCCGGTGATCTGCCACACGGCAGCCACCACCAGCGCGTAGACGGCCATGTCCTCCTGCGCCAGCCAGTCCCAGCGAAAGCTCGTCCAACCCCAGCCGCGCACGGCCTCGGCGAGGCCTTGCTCCGGGTCCATCAGCCAGCGCCACGCGCTGCCGGTGACCACCATGGACAGCGCCATCGGGTGCAGCCACACCCAGCGCAGCAGGCCCTCGCCGCGCAGCTTCTGGTCCAGCAGCAGCGCGAGTGCCAGGCCCAGCAGCAGCGGCAGCGCCACGAAGCCGGCGCCGAAGCGCAGCAGGTTCCACAGCGCCGCCTGCCAGCGCGGGTCCAGCAGCAGGCGCTCGTACTGCTTGAGGCCGACGAACTCGGTGCTGGGCAGCAGGTTGGAGCGCGTCAGCGACAGCCAGCCCGTCCACAGCAGGAAGCCGTAGAAGAACACGGCGCCGATGAGCAGCAGGGGGATGAGGCACGCCAGCGCGGTGCGTCTTTCGCTCACGGTCAGTCTCGCTGTCTCAGGGCCTGGGCCAGGCGCGTCTGCGCCTGCTGGGCCGTCATGCGCTCGCTGGCCCAGTAGGCCGACAGCGCGTCGCGCAGGCCGCCATAGGCGCTCTCGCCCTGGCGCGCGCTCAGCGCCAGCACCAGCTCGCCGCGTGCCTCGCCGGCGCGGAAGTCCGCCGCCGACCGCTGCGCGCAGGTGTTGAAACCCGCCAGGTCGGCGTCGCGCCGCACCGGGATGCCACCTTTCAGGCGCGCCAGCTTCGTCGACGTCTCGGGCTGCAGCAGCAGCCCGGCCAGGCGCTGCTGCGCGCCCAGCCGTGCCGGCTGCGCGAAGAAGACGAGCCGATCGAACTCGAAGTAATGCAGGCCGCCGTTGCCGGGCGCGGCCGTGCAGTCGTAGTCCACGCCGGGCGTCCAGCCGGCCTTCTGGAACTCGCCGTTGGCCCAGTCGCCGGTGAACTGGAACACGGCGCGGCCCTGCAGCAGCAGCGCGGTGGCGCCGGCCCAGTCGCGGCTGACCTGGCCGGCGTCGGTGTAGGCCTTCAGCGACCGGAACTCGGCGAGCAGCGCGCGCATGCGCTCGCCCGCCAGCAGTGCCGGGTCGGCCTGCACGAGGGCGCGCTCGAAGAAGTCGCGCCCGGCGCGGCCCAGCACGACGGCGACGAACAGGCTGAGCTTCTGCCCCGCCGAGCTGCCGATGGCCAGCGGCAGCAGGCCGGCCTCGCGCAGCTGCGCGGCGGCGCGGTGGAACGCGTCCCAGTCCTGCGGCACCGCCAGGCCGTGGGCGCGCAGCAGGCGCTGGTTGCTCCACAGCGTGTTCAGGCGGTGCACGTTCAGCGGCACGGCGGCCGGCTTGTGGCGCGCGTCGCGCAGCTCGGTGGCCACCGCATGCGGCAGCGCGGCGAACTGCGCGCTGACGTCGGCGCCCAGGTCGGCCAGCGGCACGGCCTCGGCCCAGATGCGCAGCGGCTTGTCGGTCTGCGCGAGGGTCGGCGGGTGGCCCGACAGGAAGCGCGCCTTCAGCAGCGTGTTGGCGTTGGACGCACCGGCCACGGCCGTCGTCTTCAGGTCCACGCCGCCACGCTGCGCGGCGGCCTTCAGCTCGCCCACCATGGCGGCCTCGCTGCCGGCGGTCCAGCCGTGCAGCAGCTCCAGGTCGGCGGCATGCGCGCTGCCGGCCAGCAGCAGCGCGACGGCATGCCAGCGCAGCATTCGGGCCGAGCGCCGGGCCGCTCCCAAGCCGGCCCGGCAGGCGATGTGCGAGCCGGTCGATCCGGCACGCATCGCCATCCCCTCGGGGGATCGGCCGGGCGCGCCCGCGTTCAGCGGGGCGCGGCAGGACGAGGGGCGGTCGTTCATGACAGGGCGTCCAGCCGGTGCTGCAGCGGCTGCACCAGTGCGGGCAGCATCTCGTCGACCAGCGCGGCGCCTTCGTGCAGGCGCTGCTGCGCGTCGGGCGGCGTGCAGCCGGCCCACAGCGCCTGGCCCAGGTCGAACAGGTCGGCCAGCGTGTCCAGCAGCGGCAGCGCGGGCGCGAGCCGGGGCGCTGCCAACAACGCGCGCCAGACGGGCAACTGTTCCTGCGCCACGGCCAGCGCGATCAGCCATGCGGATGCGTCGTGCCGCAACGCCGCCACCAGCGGGCTCTCGGCCGGCAGCGCATCGGCCAGGCGGTCCAGCGGCTCGGCCTGGTGGTAGGCCTGCGCGAGCTTCTTGGCGTGCTGGCGCGCGTAGCCTGAGCCGGGCTCCAGCCACTGCGCCAGCGCTCGCAGGTTGGCGCGGGCGACGGGGTCGGGGCACAGCGCGTCGAACAACGGCGCGGCGGGGTCGGCGGGGATGCGGCCGGTGGCCACCAGCCAGTGCTTCGCAGCCTGCAGCCGCACGGTCAGCGCCTGCTCGTCGGCAGGGTCGCTCCACAGCCGCTCGGCCACGGCCAGTGCGCGCGGCCACAGCCGCAGCGGCAGCTGCGGCGCCTCCACCAGCTCGCCCCACAGCGCGGCCTCGCCGCCCAGCAGCGGCGTGGCCCGGCCGCCAACGTCGGCCGGCCAGGCGGGTGTGTCATCGTGCAGCGGCTGCCAGTCGCAGCGCTGGCGCCCTACGTTCACGCGCAGCCAGCCGCGGCCGGTCTCGTCGGGGCCCCACAGCTCCAGCTCGCCGAGGTCGCTGTCGACCTGCAGCCGCCACGAGCCCGCGCTGGGCACCAGGCGCGGTGCCAGCCATTCGTCCAGCGTGCCGGTGCTGCGCAGGTGCAGCCGCGCGCTGCCGCCATCCAGCCACAGCCAGCCGTCGACCTGCCAGGTGCCGAGCATGGCCCGCAGCGACCAGCACTCGGCTTGCGGAGACGGCGCGGCAGGCCGGGCCGGCACGCGCATCGGGCGGCGCCAGTGGTAGGCCGCGGGGTGGATCTGGTCCAGGTAGAAGCCGGCGCTGCGCAGCCGCCCGGCCAGGCCCGGCGGCGCCAGGCGCAAGGCCTCGTCGCCACGCCAGCACTGCAGCAGGCTGCCCGCCGGCAGCGCGGTGGACTGGCCCATCTCGTCCCACGCCACCAGCCGCCGGCCGTGGCCGCGCAGCACGGCACCCACGCGGGCCAGGTAGGCCGACTGCAGTGCGGCCAGCGTGGTGCCGCGCTGCTCGGCCAGGCGAGCCCAGGCGGCGGGAGCGAGTTCGTCGCCGCCGAGGTGGACGAAGGGGTCGGGGAAGACCTCGGCCCACTCGCCCAGCAGGCTGTCGAGGAAGGCGTAGAGCGCGTCGCTCTCCGGGTTGACCGCCACGCCGAACACGCCGAAGGCGGGCTGCGGCGCGGTAGGCGCCGGTGCGCACAGCAGCTCGGGGCAGGCCAGGCCCAGCGCCCAGCAGTGGCCGGGCAGGTCCAGCTCGGGCACGACGCGGATGCCGCGCGCGGCGGCCTCATCCACCAGCCGGCGCGCCTGTGCCAGCGTGTAGAAGAACCCGCCGCTGGCGCGCTCGTGCAGGCGCGGGTGGCGGGCCGATTCCAGCCGCCAGGCCTGGTCGTCCGTCAGGTGCCAGTGCAGCACGTTCAGGCGCGCGGCGGCCATGCCGTCGAGCAGGCCCAGCAGCGCGTCGAAAGGCAGCGGCCGGCGCGCCACGTCCACCAGCAGGCCACGCCAGGGGTGGCGCGGCGCGTCGTCGATCTGCAGCGCCGGCAGCGCGGCCAGGCCGGCCGCGCGGGCCTCGTGCCACAGCTGCGACAGCGCATGCAGCGCGTGGCTCACGCCGGCGGGCGTGGCGGCCTGCACGCGCACGACATCGGCCGTCACACGCAGCCGGAACGACTCGTCATCGCCCAGCTGCGGCAGGCGCGGCGCCAGTTCGGGCAGCGCCAGCCGCGCGGCAGCGGCACCGTCATCGGCCGGCAGCAGCGCATGCAACTCGGGAGGAAGAAGGCGCAGACCGCGCAAGCCGGAGACGGCCGGGCCGGCGCCGGGCAGCAGGGTCAGCGCCTGCGGCTGGGGAAGCAAAGCGGCGGTGATCGACGATGCAGTGGGCATGCGGCGATCTTGTGCCGGCCCGGCTAGGGGCAACCTCAAGCCCATCTGAAGGTTGTCTCAAGAGGGGGCGGCTTCACGACGCTGCGCGACGGGATCCACCCATGCCAGGGTGATGTTTGCCCGTGGTCTTGCTGGCGCAATCCGACACCGCTACAAGAGCGCGCCAGCATGCTGGCATCCGATCGCCGCACGAGGAAGACGACATGAGCGATACACAACCCGATGGCCGAGCCGCCGTGATCCTTGCTCCCGGCGAGGGTCGCGCCTATCCGATGGGCCGGATCTCCGCCTTGTTCAAGGCCGATGGCGGCGAAACGGCGGACCGCTATTCCATCTCCGAGTGGTGGCTGGAACCCCACACGCAAGGCCCCGGTGCGCATGCGCATCCGGAGGACGACGTGTTTTACGTGCTCGAAGGCACGATGTCGTTCTACGTGCGCGACCACTGGGTGGACGCGTGCCAGGGGTCGTTCGTGCTCGTGCCCGGCGGCGTGACGCACGACTTCGAGAACCGCAGCGCGGCACGCGCAGGGGTGCTGAACTTCTCGCAGCCCGGCCCTTTCGAGCCGGCCATGCCCGCCATCGCGGACTGGTTCAGGGACCACCCGCCCGGCGACGCCGGCCGCTAGCTAACCCACCGGCCGGTACGCCACCACGTCGATCTCCACCCTGGCTGGGATCATCAGCCGCGACTCGACGGTGGAGCGCGCCGGCTTGCCGCCGGGGAAGTAGCCCATGTAGACGCGGTTGAAGGCGCCGAAGTCGCGGGCGTCTTCCAGCCACACGCTCGTCTTGCAGACGTCGGCCAGCGTGGCGCCGGCCAGCGCGAGCGCGGCCTCCAGGTTGGCGAACACCTGGCGCGTCTGCGCCTCGATGCCGCCGTCGACGATGTGGCCTTGTGCGTCCACCGGCACCTGGCCGGACACGTAGACGAAATCGCCTGCGCGCACGGCGGGCGAGAGCGGGCGGGGCTGGCGGTCGCTGGCGGTGGGCTCGGCGCCGAGGAAGGTCAGTGCAGTCATGGCGCGGCAGTCTGGTGCGCCGCAGCGGCGCGCGCAAGCGGCGCCTTTAGACGACCTTCAGACAGCGGCGCGATGATGCCGCGATGAACCCCGCCGACACACTGGGCCCCTGGCTCAAGGGCTTTCCCGCCACCCAGGCGCCGCTGCCGCTGGCCGACGTGGCGCAGCGCGGATGGCGGCTGGACGAGTTGCCCACGCCGCTGGCCGTCGTGCGCCAGGCCGCGCTGGCACACAACATCCGCTGGATGCAGGACTTCGCCGCCGCGCGCGGCGTGCAGCTCGCGCCGCACGGCAAGACGACGATGAGCCCGCAGCTGTTCCGCCGCCAGCTGGACGCCGGCGCCTGGGGCCTGACGTTTGCCAACGTGCACCAGCTGCGCCTGGGCCTGGCCGCCGGCGCGCGGCGGGCGCTGATCGCCAACCAGCTCGTCAGCCGCGCCGACCTGGCCGAGCTGCTGGCGCTGCGCCGCGCGCATGCCGGGCTGGAGCTGGCGTTCTTCGTCGACTCGCCGGCGCAGCTGGACCTGATCGCCGCGCACTGGCGCGAGCTGGGCGCAGGCGAGACGAAGCTGGACGTGCTCATCGAGCTGGGCACCACGCGCTGCGGCGTTCGCGAGCACGCGCCGGCACTGGCGCTGGCGCGCGCGTTGAAGCACCACCCGGCGCTGCGGCTGCGCGGCATCGGCTTCTACGAGGGCCTGCAGGTGCTGGGCGAGACCGGCCCCGACACGGCGCTGATGCAGCAGTGGCAGGCGCGCGTCGAGGCGCTGCTGGCCGACATCGAGGCCGAGGGACTTATAGCCGTGCAGCCGCTGTGGCTCAGCGGCGGCGGCTCGGCGCTGTTCGACCTCGTCGCACCGGTGCTGCAGGGGCGGCCCGGCCCCACACCGAGACTGGGCCTGCTGCGCTCGGGCTGCTACGTGTGCCACGACCATGCGCACTACGGCCGCTATGTCGGCGTCATCGACCAGCGCCTGGGCGGCGCCAGCCTGCAGCCCGCGCTGGAGGTGTGGACGCAGGTGCTGTCCACACCCGAGCCGGGCCTGGCGCTGCTGAACGCCGGGCGGCGCGATGTGTCGTTCGACCAGGGCTGGCCGCTGCCCGTGTGGCGCGTGGAGCACGGCCGGCGCGCGGCGACGCCCACCGGCTGGCAGGTCACCGGGCTGAACGACCAGCACGCCTACCTGCGCTGGGACCCGCTCGAATGCGACGGCCCGGCCGTCGGCGAGCGCGTCGCGCTGGGCCCGTCGCACCCCTGCACCACCTTCGACAAATGGGCCTGGCTGGCCGTCGTGGACGAGGACGACCGTGTCGTCGACGCGATCACGACCCACTTCGCGTGATGCTGCTGCAGGGCGCGCTGATCGTCGACGGCAGTGGCGCGCCGGGCTGGACGGGCGACCTGCTGATGGCCGGCGAGCGCATCGCCGCGCTGGGCCCGTGCCTGGACGTCGACGCGGCCGTGCCGCGCCGCGACTGCCGCGGCCTGGTGCTGGCGCCCGGCTTCATCGACGCGCACAGCCACGACGACGCCGCGCTGCTGGCCACGCCCGCGATGACGCCCAAGCTCACGCAGGGCGTGACCACCGTCGTCACCGGCAACTGCGGCCTCTCGCTGGCGCCGCTGGTGACGGCCGACCCGCCGCCGCCGCTGAACCTGCTGGCGCGCGAGCATTTCCGCCACGCGTCGTTCGCCGCCTGGCGCGCGGCCGTGGACGCCGCCCGGCCCGCCGTCAACGCCGTGGGCCTGGTGGGCCACACGGCGCTGCGGCTGCGCTGCCTGGCCGACCTGTCGCGCCCCGCCACGCCCACCGAGCGCGGCGCCATGTGCGCGCTGCTGGACGATGCGATGCGCGATGGCGCGGCCGGGCTGTCCTCCGGCACGTTCTACGCCCCCGCTGCGGCGGCAGACCACGACGAGCTGCTGGCGCTGGCCCGCGTCGCCGCGCGGCACAGCGGCGTCTACGCCGTGCACCTGCGCGACGAGATGGCCGGCGTGCTGGACGCCATCACCGAGGCCGCCGACTGCGCCCACGCGGCCGGCCTGCCGCTGGTGATCTCGCACCACAAATGCGCCGGCCGCGCGCAGTGGGGCCGCAGCCTGCAGACGCTGGCGCTGATCGAGCGGCTGAGCCAGCGCCAGGCGCTGGGGCTGGACGTCTACCCGTATCTCGCCGGCTCCACCGTGCTGCGCGAGGACCTGGCCGACGGCGCGACGCCCATCCGCCTGACCTGGAGCGAGGCTCACCCCGAACTGGCCGGCCGCTGGCTGGCCGACATCGCCCGCGACTGGGGCTGCAGCGAGCCCGCGGCCGTCGCGCGACTGCAGCCGGGCGGCGCCTGCTACTTCCAGATGTGCGATGCCGACGTGGACCGCATCCTCACGCACCCGCTGGCCATGATCGGCTCCGACGGCCTGCCGCACGACCGCTTCCCGCACCCGCGGCTGTGGGGCGCCTTCCCGCGCGTGTGGGCCCACTACGGCCGCGAGCGCGGGCTGCTGACGCTGGAGACGGCCGTGCACAAGATGACCGGGCTGACCGCACAGCGCTTCGGCCTGCGCGACCGTGGCCTGCTGCGCGCGGGCGCAGCGGCCGACCTCGTGCTGTTCGACGCCGGCACGCTGGCCGACCGCGCCGACTACGGCCAGCCCTGCGAACCTGCGACGGGCATCGCGGCCGTGTGGGTCAACGGGGCGCTCGCGCTGGACGGCGGTACGCTGGGTGCGCGGGCGGGGCGGGTGCTGGGTCGAGTTCAGGGGCTACGCGGCGGCGAGTAGGCCGCCGGTCTGGCCCGCCGCGCGGTGACGGGTCCATCGGCGAGCGCCGATCGCTGCAGTCCGGACCGGAGACGACGACGGACGGCTGAGCCCTGGGTGGAAGTTCACTCATCCGGTGCGGGCCAGTGGTTCGGCGCCGGTCATGGCGACTCACGATGTGCCTTGCCGGCGGGCGCTACCGCCCCCGAGCTGACTTCGACTACGCCGACTTTTCAGTCGTAGCGGCCGTTCAAAATTAACGTTGAGCCGCGCTCGGCACGCATGAAGTGCGTAGCCTGTATCGTAGGACTTACGCCTTGACCGGAGATCAGCATAGTGGGCCAGTTCAAGAACGTAGTGCAAGACGGGGCTGTTCCGGGGCCCCTACGACGGCAGTTTCGCTTGAGTGAGTGGAAGGCAAAGTTCGCGAAACTGGGAAGTGATGATGACGATAAGCGCCTGTATGACTTGGGAAAGCTGATTTTTGGCAAGGCAGAGGAAATTCGTGGACAACTACGAATCACCCTGTCGAAGGAGATTTCTCCGACTACTAAGGCGCGTGCTTTGGTAGCGCTGGCAAATCAGAACATGATCCTAGTTCGCGCGAAGGCTGAGAAGTCAATGACCGAGGTCGCGCGGCGGTCTGGCCTGCCGTTAATAACGGAGTTGACGGGAGTCAAGATTGAGTTGCCGGTTGGTGCAGGCTACACGGTCGACGAAATCAATCAGTCGGTGGTGGACGGCGTCGAAGTGCCGCTGCGCGTAATTCTCGAGGGAGCTCCTGACTTGGGCGGCTCGCCGAAGTTTCGCAACTTCTCGTGGCGTGATGCCGCGGTGGATTTCAATCTGGGAAACTTTTACGCGTTCTTGGAAGGGCTGTGGGATGACTGCCTCTGGAACGACTATAAGTGCGAGCAGTTCGGGCGCGCGCTCCGCTTCGCACCAACAGAACTGTTTTGGGAGGAATTGAAGGCGGCGAGCGAGACCCGCGCTGGTAACCTTGCAATGCAGTTCTTTAGTCTATGGGGTGCGCACTACGAAGGACTAAAGCGTGCCGGCGCGACTCCGCGGTCGAGCTTGAAGCATGTTTCCGAGGTCAGGCGCGAAGGTGGTCGCCAGATAGTGCGATTTGCCGCCACGGGCGAACACGATGTCGTGATCCAGTACCTTGACGCGGCGAGAGCGTACGCGAGTGAGCCCTACTACGAAGGATTACTACACGAGCCGCAGCTTCGCCTGAGCGGGGGCAGCCTGAATGATCTCTTGAGCGGTTGGGCCGTTGCATCAAGTGTCTCGCGCGCCCTACATCGCCGCGTGGCAAGTGCAGAGCGGCCTGACACGCTTGACCAAATTGGGTGGCTGCCCGAGTGTGCCGCGGTCATTGACAGAGCGACCCTGGTGGATGCCGTGAAGTCAGGAGCAAGCTTGAGTTTCAAAACCTCCAACGCGGTCGTTGAGTTCCTCACGTTTCGAGGTCGGCCGGGGCAAGAGCTATGGGCTCAACCTTTCGTTCCGTTTAGTCCGACGGCACTAGGCCCTTTGTTTGGCGCGGCAGAGCATGCAAATTTGAGGCGACTAGTCGACGTTTGGATGCGACAGCTAGAGGTCGATATGGGACGCCGAGGCCCCGCCTTTGAGCGTCACGTTCGACTTGAAATCTCGAAAATGGTTAAAGATTCAACGTTGCGGGACTCCTCGGGTTGTCTCACGGATGCGTTTGTATTCCGACCCATAGGGGCACGTCCCGAGGAGATGGACTTGGTGCTCTGCGTGGGCGATGCGATTGTGATCGGAGAGGCAAAATGCTCCATCGTGCCAACAGAGGCAAAGCAGTTTGCCATGCACAGGAAGATAATTTTGGACGCCGTGGCTCAGGTTAGGAGAAAGGCGGATGCCGCAACCAAGTATGCGAGCGAGTTCAGGGACCAACTCAGATACCGCGGCCTGTCGGTGCCCGATAGCTTCAGGGTTGTACCTGCGGTTATTCTAAATTCGGCGGTAAACGCAGGAATGAGTGTCAGCGACGTGGCTATTGTTGATCTGCACGTGTTCGAGACCTTCTTCACCGGCGAACTGATCGATCTGGCGACAATAACTGCCGAAGGCGGCATGCAGACAGTCGCCAAGCGGGTGCTCTATAGCAACGCGCAGGAAGCAGCGGAGCGAATTGAGAACCTCCTCGGGGCACCTGTACAGATGGAAGCCTTCGTGAATGGTCTTCTGCCACGATGGGTACCGATTCCCGCGGTTGGGGACAACGATTGGTCCGCCAAATACCTTTGCATGGATTGCAATCCGAAGGCGGTTAGTTCGGTGTCACATGTAGCCTTCGGCGCCGACACAGAAGATAGAGAACCCTAACCTCGTAGCGGCGGCGCCTAGTTACGTGGCCAAATTTTTGATTTATGGCGACTCTTTGCTGCAGAACTCTGCCGCATCCTGCTTAACCGAACTCGCATGATTCGCCATACGACGTTGCCGGCCATGGAAGATTTGTCCGGTACGTGAGGTGTAAACGGCCATCAACCCGATGTGAAAAGCAGCGAGGCAAACGCGCCGTTGCGCGCCGCTCGGACCACGCGCAATCGAGGAAGCTGCCCTTTCGGGACACGGCAAACAGTGCGCTAGAGGGCAGCGCGACTGACCTCCCCGTGCCAGCCGTCTGCGCGTACCCGCGCCTGGCCGAAAGCGGGCTGCCGCCACTAGCCCGCGAGACACGCACCCGCCCTGACGCGCAGCGGTCCCCCTGCGCAGCCGATGACCGCAGGGCTCGGCTGCGATGGACGGTCAGGCCTGCCCCCGGCGGCGCGGACCGTCGCTTGCGCGGACGACCTCTCCGGCCCGCACCCAGGGGAGAATCACGGGCTGCCCCGCGACCCCGCCGACCGGCCGGAGATCCTCTCCCTCGGCACGGCGGGTACCGCAAGCCCCCTCATGACCAACGCCCATTACACGACCCTGCCACTCTGGCCCAACGCTTATCCGGCCAGCGGCGCCGCTGCCACGCTGAAAAGCCTCAACGAGGATTTCGTCGTGACCGAGCTGCCGCTGCAGCTGCCCTCGGGGGCGGGCGAACACGTCTGGCTGGATGTCGAGAAGAACGGCGCCAACACCGCCTTCGTCGCGCAGCAGCTGGCCGCGGCCGCCGGCGTGCAGGACTTCGACGTGGGCTATGCGGGCCTGAAGGACCGCTACGCCATCACGCGGCAGTGGTTCAGCATCTACCTGCCGCTTGGCAAGGACAAGGGCGAGACGCCCGACCTGACCCAGCTGCAGCACCCGGAATTCAAGGTGCTGAGCCAGAGCCGCCACGTGAAGAAGCTGCGCCCCGGCGATCTGCAGGGCAACGCCTTCCGCATCGTGCTGCGCGACGTGGCGGGCGACCGCGACGCCATCGAGGCCAACCTGCGGGCAGTGGCGTCGCAGGGCGTGCCCAACTACTTCGGCGCCCAGCGTTTCGGCTTCGACGGCGGCAACGTCGAGCTGGGCCGCGCCATGCTGGCGCGCGAGATCCGCGTGCGCAACCCGAAGAAGAAGGGCATCTACCTGTCGGCGGTGCGCTCCTTCGTCTTCAACGAGGTGCTGGCGCTGCGCATCCAGCAGGGGCTGTGGGGCCAGACGCTGCCCGGCGACGTGATGGACGAGGCCGGCCGGCCCACCGGGCCGCTGTGGGGCCGCGGCCGCGTGAGCACCGGCGATGCGGCGCAGGCGCTGGAGATGGGCGTGGCCGAGCGCCACGCCACCTTGTGCGACGGCATGGAGCACGCCGGGCTGGACCAGGAGCGCCGCGCGCTGGTGGCGAGCCCGGCGGGCATGTCCTGGGCCTGGCCGCAGGCCGATCAGCTGGAGCTCACGTTCTCGCTGCCCGCCGGCAACTACGCGACGTCGGTGCTGAACGAGATCCTGCGCACGACGGAGCCTGACCGGCACACGGAGAGCGAGCCCGCGGCCGCCGACTGACGGCGGCCTCAGCCCCGCGCCGCTGGAAAGCTGACGCTCACCGTCAGCCCCCGCCCGCCCGGGCCGTCCAGCAGCTCGACGCCGGCGCCATGCTGCGCGGCGGCGCGCTCGACGATGGTCAGCCCCAGGCCGCTGCCGTGGCATTGCTGGTCTGCGGCCAGGCGCACGAAGCGTTCGAACACGCGCTCGCGCAGTTCGGGCGGGATGCCGGGGCCTTCGTCGCTGCAGGTCAGCTGGACCCGCTCGCCGTCCTCCATCAGCGTGACGGTCACGTGGCCGCCGGCCGGGGAGTACTTGATGGCGTTGTCGACGAGGTTGTCGATGAGGCTGCACAGCGACTCGCGGTTCAGCCACATCGTGATCTCCTCGGGCGCCTCCAGCGCCAGCTCCACGCCGCGCCGCACGGCCAGGCCGCCGGCCAGCGCGATGCGCTCGCGCACGAGGTCCACGAGGTCGTGCCGGGCCTTGCTGAGGTCCAGCGTGTCGGCGCCCGAGCGCGCCAGCGCCAGCAGCTGGTGCACCGTGTGCGTGGCGCGCTGCACGCCCAGGCGCAGCCGCTCGCGCGACTCGTCACGGGCGCGCGGGTCGGCCTGGTCCAGCCCCTCGGCGCCGAGCTGGATGACGGCCAGCGGCGTCTTCAGCTCGTGGGCCGCGTCGGCCAGGAACTCGTGCTCGCGGTCCAGCCGCTGCTGCAGCCGCGCCATCAGCGAGTTGACGGCGTTGACCAGCGGCGCCAGCTCCACGTAGCGCGTGGCGGGCAGCGGCGTGAGGTCTTGCGCCGAGCGCGCCGAGATCTG
Source organism: Roseateles sp. GW823-FHT07B05 (assembly GCF_058794515.1). Taxonomy (NCBI): domain Bacteria; kingdom Pseudomonadati; phylum Pseudomonadota; class Betaproteobacteria; order Burkholderiales; family Sphaerotilaceae; genus Roseateles; species Roseateles sp. GW823-FHT07B05. Next base: position 448,193 of record NZ_JBXAGX010000003.1, on the reverse strand, counting down.
CGCGCCGATGCGCTGCAGCGGCGCGAAGCCCAGGCGGAACAGCAGCCACAGCGGCAGCGCCAGCAGCGGCAGGCCGTACAGCAGCGGCCGCGCGTAGTAGCTCAGGCCGGCGAGGCTGAAGTGCCAGTCGCCGGGGCGCTCCTGCCAGCGCCGCACGACCAGCTCGCGCGGCGCGTCGCTGACCTCGGTGTAGAGCCAGCGCTCGTCCTGCCCCGGCACGCTCTCCTGCGGCAGCACGCGGTCGCGACCGCTGAGGTCGGGCTTGAGCTCGGCCAGCACGACGTCGCGCCGCAGCACCTGCAGCAGCCGGAACGGCGTGCGGTGGCCCTTGAGCAGCCACTCGCGCTCGCGCATGCCCTCCAGCGTCTGCAGCGCCTGGGCCAGCGCAGCGGCGTCGGCGTGGGTGTCGCGCGCGCGCTCCAGCGCCAGCTCGGCCCACAGCATGTTCTCGGCCTGGCCGTTCTTCACCTGCAGCACGCGGATGTCGATGAGCTCGCGCGCGACGAGGAACAGCCAGCACAGGAACAGCACCGCGAACACGGCGCCCAGGCTGCGGCGGAACAGCGAGCGCGGCGCGGCGCTGGGGTCAGCAGTCATGACGTTGGTGCATTGCGGGCCGAGCGCCGGGCCGCCCCAAGCCGGCCCGCGAGGGCGATGTGCTTGCGACTCAATGTCGCAAGCATCGCCGTCCCCTCGGGGGACCGGCCAAGGTACGCCTTGGACGAGGGGCTCATCCTTCCCGTTCAACGAGATAGCCCACGCCGCGCACGGTGCGGATGTAGCCTTCGCCGATCTTGCGGCGCAGGTTGGAGATGTGCACGTCCAGGCTGCGCCCGTCCATCTGGCTGGGCGAGCGGCTTTCCAGCTGGCGCCGCGTGACGACGCGGTCGGGCAGCTTGATCAGCGTCAGCAGCAGGCTGAACTCGGTGCGCGACAGCGGCACGCGCTCGGTGCCGCGACGCACCTCCATGCGCGGCTCGTCGAGGATGAGGTCGCGCAGCTGCCACTCGGCCTGCTGAGGCTCGGCGCCCTCGGCCTGGCTGCGCCGCGCGACGGCGCGCAGCCGCGCCAGCAGCTCGGAGCCGGCGAAGGGCTTGACGAGGTAGTCGTCGGCGCCGCCGTCCAGGCCGTCCAGCCGGTCCTCGATGGCATCGCGCGCGGTGATGACCAGCAGCGGCAGCTTGCGGTGGTTGCGGCGCAGCGTGCGCAGCAGCTCCATGCCGTCGCCGTCGGGCAGGCCCAGGTCCATGACGACGGCGTCGAACCCGCCCTCGGCGATCCACAGCCGCGCATCGGCGATGCGGCGCAGCCACATGACCTCGTGGTCGGCGTTCTGCAGCAGGGCCTGCAGGGAGCGGCCCAGTTCCAGATCGTCTTCGAGGAGGCAGATGCGCATGGCCGGAACTCTAGCCGCGGGTGCGTTAAGGCGGCCTTAACAAGCCATTGAAGCAGCGCATAGGCACCCCGGCAGACAGTCGCGGCCAACGCTGAAACGTCCCGTCACATGCTTCGTGTACTCGCCCGACTGTCACTCCTGCTGCTGCCGCTGACCGCCACGGCCGCGTCCCCCTTCGTGCCCAGCCGCGCGCAGTTCGACGCGCTGTTCCCGGAGCGCATCGCGTTCTACAGCTACGAGGGTTTCGTCGAGGCCGTGCGCCAGACGCCGGGCTTCGCCGACTGGGGCGACGACGTGCAGCGGCGCCAGGAGATGGCGGCCTTTCTGGGGCAGATCTCGCACGAGTCCGACCAGCTGCGCGCGCAGCGCGAGTACAGGCGCGAGAACTGGGACAAGTACTGCCGCGACGACGCCCGCCTGGGCTGCGCCGCCGGCCAGCAGTACTACGGCCGTGGCCCCATCCAGCTGAGCTGGAACTACCAGTACAAGGCCGCGGGCGACTTCCTGGGGCTGGACCTGTGGCGCGACCCCGACCGCGTGGCGCGCGACTCGACGGTGGCCTGGCGCACGGCGCTCTGGTACTGGATGACGCAGGCCGGCGAGTCTGCGCAGACCTCGCACGCCGCCATCCGCAGCGGCGCGGGCTTCGGCGCGACGACGCGCGCCATCAACGGCCCGCTGGAATGCGACAAGCCCGACAGCCCCGATGCCCGGCGCAAGAACGCGCGCCGCGCCGACTTCTACAGGCACGCCAGCGATCTGCTGGGCGTGCCCCTGCTGCACCCGCTCGGGTGCTGACCCTGCCCCTGCTCGCCCTGTAACCCCGGAGAAAGAGAACCATGAGGAAGCATTCAAGCCCCCGCCCGACGGCCATCGCAGCCGCCGCCATGCTGCTGACCGCACTCCCCGCGCTGGCGCAGGAGGCCCCGAAGAAGACCGAGACGCTGGAGGCCGTCGTCGTTACCGGCATCCGCGCCAGCATGGAGAAGTCCCTGCAGACCAAGCGCAATGCGGACGCCATCGTCGACGTCATCACCGCCGAAGACGTGGGCAAGCTGCCGGCCACCAACGTCGCCGAGGCGCTGACCACCATCCCCGGCGTCACCATCGACAAGGCCTTCGGCCAGGGCGAGAAGGTGTCCATCCTGGGCACCGACCCGGCGCTCAACCGCACGCTGATCAACGGCCAGACCATCGCGTCGGCCGACTGGTTCATTGCCGACCAGCCCGGCCGCACCTTCAACTACTCGCTGCTGGCGCCGCAGCTGATCAACAAGGTGGAGGTCTACAAGTCGCCCGAGGCCTGGCTCGACGAAGGCTCCATCGGCGGCACGGTGAACATCTCCACCCGCAAGCCGCTGGAGCAGAAGGCGCTCACGCTGGCCGGCTCGGTGGGCTACCTCTACAACGACCGCATCGGCAAGGGCAAGCCCACCGTGGCCGGCCTGGTAGGCTGGCGCAACGCCGCCAGGACCTTCGGCGTCATCTTCTCGGCCCAGCGTTCGGAGGAAGGCATCCGCCGTGACGGCGTGGAGTCGTACGGCACCGTCAAGGGCAGCGACTACATCAACGGCAGCGGCGGCGGCGGCTCCATCAACAACCTGCCGACCGACTGGTCCGTGCCGGCGAACCCGGACGGCAGCCAGCCCAAGAAGCCGGCGTCCTGCGTCGGCAGCTGCGCCACCACGCTGCTGGCCAACCCGAACGCCGTCGGCCCCAACTCCATCAGCGCGCACTACTTCGAGCAGACGCGCAAGCGCGACACGCTATCGCTGTCGCTGCAGGCTCGCGCCAACGACAAGCTCGACTTCGAGCTCAACATCCTGGACGTGAAGGCCGGCTACGACAACCGCAGCCACTCGATGTTCTCCTTCCAGGGCAACGCCTACAACGGACTCATGAAGATGACCGACCTGGCGGTGGACGGCGGCGTCATCACCAAGGGCACGTTCAAGAACGCGCTGATGGTGTACGACCTCATCGACCGCAAGGCGACGGTGGACACGAACGCTTTCGACCTCAAGGGCAACTACAAGGACGACCGCTGGTTCGCGTCCTTCCACGCCGGCGCCTCCAAGGCCACCGGCGGCACCAAGCTGCAGGTCTACGGCGAGTTCCTGAACTGGACCGACTACAGCTACGACATCAGCGGCGGAACGCCCCGGCTGAGCATCACCGGCGTGAACCCGCTGAAGGACCCGAACGCCTTCCAGATCGACGGCGGCTGGGGCTCCGACCCCACTAAGAAGGAAACCTGGAACACCGGCTGGGGCGGCAACATCGTCTTCAAGCCGACGGTGGACAAGGAAGAGTTCATGCAGGTGGACGGCGGCCTGAAGTTCGACGGCCCCATCTACCAGCTGCGCTTCGGCGCCAAGCACCGCGAGCACAACACCACGCAGACGATGGGCGGCGTGTCGCTGGCGTCGGTGACCGGCTATGGCGACGCCAAGGCCAGCAAGTTCTCGCCGCAGCCGCTGCCGGGGAACTATCTCAGCGGCTTCGGCAACGTCGGCGACCTGAGCAACCGCTACACCATCGACGGTGAAGCGCTGGCCGGCTACATCACCAGCGGCAATTGGCTCGCCCCGTGGCAGACCATGCCGCAACCCGCCACGTTCAACGACCCGTCCTTCGTCGCCAACACCTGGTCGGTGAAGGAAGTCGTGGACGCCGCCTACGTGCAGGCCGACTACGCTCTCGACGCGCTGCGCGGCAACTTCGGCGTGCGCATCGTGGACACCACGTCCAACAGCGGCGGCTGGGCCTGCACGGTGTCCACGGGCCAGGCCTGCCCGGCCGACAAGTACGTGGCGACCAACGTGCAGAAGCACTACCGCAACATCCTGCCCAACCTGAACGTCGCCTACGAGCTGACCGGCAACCTGGTGCTGCGCGCCTCGGCCGCCAAGGTCATGTCACGCCCGAACTACGGCGACATGTCCAGCTACCTGTGGATCGGTGACCAGACCAAGACCGGCGGCGGCGGCAACCCCGACCTCAAGCCCTACAAGTCCACCAACCTGGACTTCTCGGCCGAGTGGTACTTCGCCAAGAACGCCATCCTGGCCGGCACGATCTTCAACAAGAAGGTCACCGACTACGTGCTCGTCACGACGAAGCCGGAGGTGCACTACAACCAGTTCGAACGCCAGAACACTACCTACGCCGTCTCACGCCCGAACAACGCCGGCAGCGCCACCATCAAGGGCGCCAGCCTGGCCTTCCAGGCCAACATCGGCTGGGGCTTCGGCGCGCTGACGACCTACACCTTCTCGGACGCCAAATCCAGCCAGGCCGGCTCGCACCTGCCGTTCAACTCCAAGCACCAGCTCAGCCTGAGCCCGTTCTACGAGAGCGACCGCTTCAGCGCCCGCGTGACGTACACCTACCGCTCCAAGTACTACACGCAGGCCGACCGCGGCAACTTCCTGGTCACCGACGGCAGCAAGGACCTGGCCGCCAGCGCCAACGTGAAGCTGACGGACCAGCTCAGCCTGGGCCTGGACGCGATGAACCTGCTGGACAGCGAGTACCGCAACTACGCGGACGTGGCCGGCGTCGCCAACACCGAGCTGCTGACGCGCGGCATCTACCGCACCGGCAAGCGCTACCAGGCCGTGCTGCGGTACAGCTACTGACCCGTCGCTCCGTCTCGCCGTGCCGGTCGCAGGCGCGCCTGACCGGTCTGGCAGACCGCGCAGCGGCCGGCGCCGCACGCCTGGGGCACGGCGCTCGGCCCGCGACAGCGGATCGACAACGTTCCTCGTTGTGGCGGCTGCTTCCGCCGCACGTTGGGCGGCCCTCCCCGGGGTCGCCCTTTTTTGCCTTGTAATCGCGCCCCATGACTGCAAGCGCCCCTCCGTCGCCCCGCCTCGCCGGCATCGACCTGCTGCGCGGCCTCACCGTGGCCGTGATGATCCTCGTCAACGAATGGGCTGGCGTGGCCGGCCTGCCCGCGTGGATGAAGCACATGCCGGCGGATGCCGACGCGATGAGCTTCGTGGACATGGTGTTCCCGGCCTTCCTGGTCATCGTCGGCCTGTCGCTGCCGCTGGCGCTGCAGGCCCGGCTGGACGCCGCCGGCCGCCGCGGTGCGCTGCAGCACGTGGCTGAGCGCACGGCAGCGCTTGTCGTGGCGGGGCTGTTCATGGTCAACGCCGAGATGGCGCCGGCCGGCTTCAACGCCGCCGGCTGGCTGCTGGCTGCCTTCGCCGCCATCTTTCTAATGTGGGGCAGCGTGCGCGGCGGGCCGCCGCTGCCCTGGCCTTGGCGGCTGGCGGGCCTCGTGCTGCTGGGCGCGTGCAACGGCTACTACCCCGGCGGCATGGCCGTTCACTGGTGGGGCATCCTGGGCCTCATCGGCTGGGCCTACGGGCTGGCCGCGCTGCTGTTCATCGCTGCCCGGCCGGCCGCGCGGCTGCCGCTGGCGCTCGCGGGCATCGCGGCTGGCGTGGCCTGGTTCGCGCTCGCGGCGCCGCACCTGGGCGGCGGCGGCCACGCCACGCACACGGCGCTGGTGCTGGCCGGCCTGGCCGCGTCGCTGCTGCTGCACGACGACAGCCACCACCTCGCCCCCGACCGCGCCACCCGCGCCGCGCTGCTGCTGGCCTTCCTGCTGCTGGCCGTGGGCTTCAGCCTGCGGCCGCACTTCCCGCTGTCCAAGATCCTCGCCACGCCCAGTTGGGGCCTGGTGTGCGCGGGCGCCACGCTGCTGCTCTACCTGCTGCTGCGCCCGCTGGCCGACGCGCGACCCGGCCGCGCCGCGATGGCGCTGCTGGGCGACGCCGCCCGCCACCCGCTGCTGGCCTACCTGCTGCCCTACGTCATCGGCGCGCTGCTGGCGCTGGCCGGCTGGCACTGGCCCGCTGCGCTGGGCGCCGGCGCGGCCGGCGTGGTGCGCGGCCTGCTGCTGCTGGCGGCCGTGCTCGCGCTGCTGCGGCTGTTGCTGCGCCTGGGCGTGCGGCTCAAACTCTGAGAACGCGCCATGCACCGCCGCCACCTGCTCACCCTGCTCACCCTGCCCGCCCTGCCCCTGATGCCCGCCCTCGCCGCCACGCCCTCCCCGCGCTTCCTGCACGTCGGCACCTACGCGCCGGCGGGCCAGGGGATCTACAGCTTCGCCATCGCCGCCGACGGCGGCCTGAAGCCACTGGCCATCACGCCCAACGCCGGCAGCCCCAGCTGGCTGGTGGCGCACGGCGGCCGCGTCTATGCCGCCGAGGAAGGCGCCCACCACGTGGCTGTCTATACGCAGGACGACACCGGCGCGCTTGCGCTGCTGCAGCGCCAACCCAGCGGCGGGCAGGCGCCCTGCCAGCTGTCGCTGGCCGCCGGCCGCGTGTGGGTGGCGCATTACGGCGACGCCCGCTTCGCCGCGCTGCCGCTGCAGGCCGACGGCCGGCTGGGCGCCGCCGACAGCTGGCCCAGCTGCGCCGGACCCGACTGCCGCCCGGGCCCCACGCGCGCCGCCAAGGCGCCGCCCGGCAGCCAGGCCCACAGCGGCCACGACGCGCCGCACGCGCACATGATCCAGGCCAGCGCCGACGGCCGCTGGCTGCTGGGCACCGACCTGGGCCGCGACCGACTGCTCGTCTGGCCGCTGACCGACGCCACGCCCGGTGCGCCGGCGCACGAGCTGGCGCTGAGCCCCGGCTCCGGGCCGCGCCATTTCGTCTGCCACCCGCAGGACGCCGCCCTCGTCTACGTGCTGCAGGAGGAGTCGTCCACGTTGTCCACCGTCGAGCTGCGCGCCGACGGCCCGCGGCTGCTGGACGAGATTTCCGTGCTGCCCGCCGGCTTCGCCGGCACCAGCTTCGCGTCCGACCTGCTGCTGGCCCCCGGCGGCCGCCACCTGTACGCGCTGAACCGCCTGCACGACAGCCTGGCCGTGCTGTCGCTGGCCCAGCCGCGCCGCCCGCGGTTGCTGGACCACCACTGGGTGCACGGCAGCTTCCCGCGCAGCGCGGGCATCGCGGGCCAGCACCTGTACGTGTGCAACCAGCGCAGCGACCAGCTCAGCCACTTCAACCTCGGCCACCCCGAGTCGCCACGCTTCACGGGCCGGCAGACGGGCGTGCCCAGCCCCGCGGGGGCTTGCGCGCTGTAGTCCCTCGACACCGGGCGCCCCATGGACGCTGCTTGTTGGCATAGTCCTGCAGGCCATCAACATCGCCCACGTCCGCCGCCCCGCCATGGAATCCATCCTGCTGATCGCGCTCGCCGCCGTCTTCGGCTATTTGGCCCACGACGCGTGGCAGCTGTCGGTCGATGCGGGCGACGTGCCCTACGAAGTACTGTCCGGAGAATCACCGGACCACACCGCCGGCATCCCCAGAGCCGAACTGAACGAGCGCAAGCGTCAGCTGCTGCAGAGCGGCGAGCGCAACTTCCGCGGCGCGCATTGGTTTTGGGTGCTCGCCATGGCGGTGTGCCTGGGGAGCGCTGTCTGGCGCTGGTTGGCGTGAACCCGAACGGGCATCAACGCGCCGTAGACTGCCCGGCATGAAGCACGCCGCCCTCCTGCTGCTCGCCGTCACGGCGCTGGCCCGCGCCGAGCCCATCGGCTCGGTCGATACCGCGTTCAAGCTCATCGGCCCCGATCACAAGATCGTCGTCGACGCCTATGACGACCCCAAGGTCAGCGGCGTCACCTGCTACGTGTCGCGCGCCAGGACCGGCGGCATCAGCGGCGCCATCGGCATCGCCGAAGACAAGGCCGAGGCGTCCATCGCCTGCCGGCAGGTGGGCCCCATCGCCATCGGCCAGCCGCTGCCGCGCCAGGAAGAGGTGTTCAACGAGCGCATCTCGCTGGTGTTCAAGAAGCTGCGCATCGTCCGCATGGTGGACGCGCAGCGCAACACGCTGGTCTACCTGACCTACTCCGACCGCCTCATCGACGGCTCGCCCAAGAACAGCGTGACGGCCGTGCCGGTGGCACGCGACACGCCCATCCCGGTGAAGAAGTAGATGAGCTTCACTGACGCCCTGTTCGCGCTGATGCCGATACAGGCGCTGGCCGCGGCGCTGGTGCTCATCACGCTCATCGGCTGGCGCGATGCCAACCCCGGCGGGCGCTGGGCACAGGTGGGCATGACGGCGCTGGCGCTGGGCCTGGCGCTGGCCAGCACCACGCTGCAGCCGGGCGACACGCCGCCGCACGCGGTGCGCAGCGCCGGCGTGGGGTTGGTGAGCCTGGGCCTGTCGGCGCTGTGGTGGGCCTGCTGCCAGTGGCTCACGCCGCGGCCCGGCCGCTGGGCGATGACCGCGGCGCCCGCCGTGCTGGCCGTGGGCCATGCGCTGCTGTGGACCCGCCCCGACCGCGCGCAGACGCTGGCCGACACCGTGCTCGCCGCCCAGCTCATCTGGCTGGGCGTGGCGCTGACGCTGCCCGAACGCGGCAACGTGCTGCAGGGCCTGAACAGCCGCCGCTGGCGCCTGCTGGGCCTGACCGCCGTGCTGCCGCTGCTGACCGCCATGCTGGCCCGCGCCACCGCCACGCTGCTGGGCGACACCGCCCCCTGGCCCGACCTGCTGCTGGCCGTCGCCGGGCAGCTCGCGCTGCTGCTGGTGCTGCCCATGCTGCTGCTGGCCTGGCGCGGCCAGACCGAGGCCGAGCTGGCCCGGCTGACGCAGACCGACACCCTCACCGGCCTGGCCGACCGCACCGCGTTCGCCAAGCGCTCGGTCGAGCTGATCTCCATGGCCCGCCGCTTCGACGAGCCGCTGGCGCTGGTGGTGCTGGACCTGGACGACGTCGCCACGCTGCGCGACGAACGCGGCACCGACGTCGCCGACCGCGCGCTGGCGCTGTTCGCCAGCTGCGTGCAGGCGCAGATGCGGCTGGGCGACCTGGCCGGCCGGCTGGGCGGCGAGCAGTTCGGCGTGCTGATGGCCCGCTGCCTGCCCGAAGGCCCGCAGGCTCTCGACCGGCGGCTGCGCGCCGCGCTGGCCGAACGCGCGCCGGCCGAGCTGGGGCTGCCGCTGTCCTTCAGCGCCGGCTGGGCCAAGCTGCGCCCCGGCGACCGCAGCGTGGCCGACCTGCAGCGCCGCGCCGAGACGGCGCTCTACGAAGCCCAGCGCGCCGGCCGCGGCCAGCTGATGGCCGAGCCCGGCGTGCAGGACTGATGAGCCCCGCTCGGCCGCCCGGAGGGGCTCGACTCCCGCTTGGCGGGACCCCGCGCAGCGCGAAGGGTGCGCGGTGAGCATGGCCGACAACCTCGTCGACGAGTGGGTCGGCCACAACCTGCTGACGACCGACCCGGCATTGCTCGCCGCGCTGCACGCGGCCGCGCCCCAGGCCGTCGCACCGCTGAGCGCCTACGGTGACGAACTCGGCAGCGCGGAGACCGCCCAGCTCGCCCGCGACGCCAACCGCCAGGGCCCGCAGCTGCGCCAACTGGACGCCCGCGGCCGGCGCCTCGACGCGGTGGACTTCCACCCCGCCTGGCACCGGCTGCTGGCGATGTACCGCCGGCAGGGCCTCGTCGCCGACGTATTCGCCACCGACACGCCGGGCCGCTGGGCGCAGTTTGCGGCCGGCTGCTACCTGCACGGCCAGGTGGAAGCGGGCAGCCTGTGCCCGGCCACGATGACCCAGGCCGCCATGCCGGTGCTGGCCAAACAGCCCGCGCTGTTCGCGCCGCTGCGCGACAAGTTCCTCAGCCGCGAGCACGACCCGCGCGACCTGCCCATCGCCGACAAGGCCTCGATCTGGGTCGGCATGGGCATGACCGAGAAGCAGGGCGGCTCGGACCTGCGCCGCGTGACGACGAGCGCCGTCGAGCAGGCAGACGGCAGCTACGCCCTCACCGGCCACAAGTGGTTCTTCTCCGCGCCGACCAGCGACGCCCACCTCGTGCTGGCCCGCACCGGCGCTGGCCCCACCTGCTTCTGGCTGCCACGCCACACGCCCGACGGCGCGCGCAACGCCATCCACGTGCTGCGGCTCAAGGACAAGTTGGGCAACCGCAGCAATGCCAGCAGCGAGGTCGAGTTCCACGGCGCCTGGGCGCAGCGCGTCGGCGACGAGGGCCGCGGCATCCCGACGCTGATCGAGATGGCCGGCTACACGCGGCTGAACTGCGTCATCGGCAGCGCCGCACTGCTGCGCGCCGGCCTCGTGCAGGCGCTGCACAACGCGCGCGAACGCCACGCCTTCGGCCGCCACCTCGCCGAACAGCCGCTGATGCAGACCGTGCTGGCCGACCTCGCGCTGGAAAGCGAGGCCGCCATGCGGCTGATGCTGCGGCTGGCGCAGGGTTTCGAGCAGGGCGAGCCCGCGTGGCAGCGGCTGATGACGCCGGCCGCCAAGCTGTGGGTCTGCAAGCGCGCCGTCGAATGCACCGGCGAGGCGATGGAGCTGCTGGGCGGCAACGGCTACGTGGAGGACGGCGTGCTGGCGCGGCTGTACCGCGAGGCGCCGGTCAACTCGATCTGGGAAGGCTCGGGCAACGTGATGGCGCTGGACGTGCTGCGCGCCGTGGCCCGCGAGCCCGACGTGGCGCTGGCGTTGCTGGACGAGTTCGCCGCCTGCCCCGACGCCGCGGTGCAGGCCGAGGCCCGCGCGCTGCAGCGGCTGCTGACCGGCGACCCCGCCGCGCTGGAGCCCCAGGCCCGCCGCGTCGCGCAGGGCCTGGTGCTGTGCGCGCAGGCGCTGCTGATGCGCGAACAGTCGTCCACCGCCGCGGCCGATGCCTTCATCGCCACCCGCTTCGGCGGCGACGGCCGGCTGCTGGGCACGACGGCCGTGCCGCAGGCGGCGCTGATCCTGGCGGACGCCTTAGCTCTGTAGCGCCCAGCGCTTGCAGGCCTGGTAGTTGCGCTGGCCGGTATGGCCCCAGGCCTCGACATCCGGGGTGGCCCCGATGGCCTCCAGCGCCGGCACGGCCACCTCGCGGTCCTTCACCATGCAGGCGAAGTAGGCCCGCCGACTCTTCCAGTAGCGACTGTTCGGCGACTCGGCGAGGATGTCACGCAAGCCATCACGCATCAGTGGCCAACGGGCCAGGCTGCCGTCGAACAAGGATTGCTCGTAGTCGCTGTGCGCCGCGGTGTTGTAGAGCCGTGTGTAGCGCTTCAGCGCATCCGCGTCGGGCAAGCCTTTCATCGACTCGCGAATCCATCGCTCCAGCAGCTCCGGACTACCCCCCCACTTGGGCATCAGGCTGTCGATGGCGCTTTGATAGATGCATTCATCCGTGGCGTCCTTGCGCATGGCCTGGCGCGCAATTTCCAGCTGCGCGCCGACACCCACGCCCGCGCTGCGCAACAACGTCAACAGCGGACGGATGTAGTAGTTGTCCCGCGCCATCACGGCCGAATGCGTCCTGGCGTAGGCCAGCGCCTCACCCACCTTGGCGCGGAACTCGTCGAAGCGTTGGTCCGATACCGATTTCGCGTATCCCGCGCCCCGGATGAACCAGGCGCTGTCAGTGAGCGCAGCGAGATGCACGGCATGCGCGAGTGGAGACTCCGGGCGGCTGCGCGCCCACGCCAGCGTGGAGGCCACGCGGGCATCGTGATAAGGCTGAGACTCGCCTTCGTAGCGGTTGCCGAGACCGAAGCCGAAACGGCAACTGGCGAGAAGGAGCCCCTCCTCGCCTCGATGCAACTCTGTTCTGGCGGCGGCATACAGCCGTTCCAGTTCGTCCCAGTCCGCCCAGAACATCGCCTCGGCCGCCTGTTCCTTGATGCCATCGGCCAGCGCAGGCGCTGCCGGCGGCGAGGCCTGTGCCAATGCCAGCCCCTGGGCCGCCACCAGTGCCCACGCCATCAACCTTCGCGTCATTCCCATGACAGAGTCCACCCGATTTCCCGCGTCACCTTGTTCAGCCCTTGCTTGGGAGCGGCGGCTGACCAGTCAACCTCACGCGCCCTGGCCAGCGAGGCCAGATCCAGCGTGCCTTCATGAGCAAATGGCCGCACGCCACTGATGCCGGGCACCCTGACGTCCCGCTTGACAACCTTGGCCCGCACCACGCGACCCTCGGGATTCACCTCCGCCTCGACCGTGACGACGCCGCGCGTGCCGAGGAAGGTGGCGATACTGGGATAGCCCCCGTCCTCGTCCTTGCGCGCCGCGGCCCCACGGCGATCGATCCCGTAGAAATCGGCGCCCTGCATGGCCATGGCCGCGCGGAACTGCGCCGGATTGGCCCCGGCCCACTGGTGCAGGGCGCAACGCGTCGACGGATCTGCCACGACCGGATCACCACGCCGGTCGTCGTCGTCACCCAGGTAATGGAAGGCCAGCACCGGCGGCAGCGGCACCTTGGGCGCCTGACCGGTGGCGCGCAGTTGCAGCAGCGCGTCCTCGGCCGCCAGCGGTTCGGCATCGTTGACCGCACGGGGCTTGCCCCAACGGGCAAGCAGCTCTCGCTCGGCCTGCACAGCCTGCTGACGTTGCGCGGCCGGGAGACTGCGCAGCCGGGCCAACCGCATGACCAACTCGCCGGCATTGGAGCTGGGCGGCCGGCACATACCTGGCACCTGCAGCACCTGGGCCAGCGCCGCGTCCTGCGCCTCCCCCACGCTGTCCCGGCCCCAAAGCGCGAACTCATTGGTCAGTCGCGCCTGCATGCGGCGCAACGCGCTGCGCCCGTTGGAAACCAACTGCAGCTCCTCGGTCAGCCATCGTTCCATCAGAGCCTGAACTCGCGGCAGGTGTTCAGCCTGCATGTCGCGGGCAGCCGCCTTGGTCTCAGGATCAAGCTCATCGCCATCTTGCACCGTGAAGCGCGGCGTGACGTAGGCCTTGAACACCCGGCTCATCTCTGCTCTCAAGTCCTCCGTGATGACGGGTACGGCCGGTGCGGAAGCGGCAACCGGCGGTCGTGACGCCACCGCGCTTGCGGGCGGCAATTTGGTCGCCGGCCGCGCCGCGGCCTTGGCCGGCACCTTGTCCGCAGCCAGCGCCGGTGCCAGACAGCACAGCCAGGCGGCCACACCGGCGGCGGCCGCAGTCTTCATGCGCATTTCCATCTCCCTGATAACGGCGCGATTGTGTTCACACCCGCACGCGTCTCGCCTCATGGCTTTCCAGGGCCGCGGTTGTCAGCGTCGTCCGACACGCCCCCGCGTCGCCGGACTATGCGCGGCCCGCCCATGGGCATCGATGCTCCGGCAACGTCCACACCCGGAGGCGACCATGGCCGAGCACTTCACCCCCAACGAATCCACCGCGCCGGCCGCCGGCCGCCCGCTGTTGTCCGCGCTGACGCGCTGGTGGTCGCGCGCTGACAACGCCACCGCCGACCCGGTGCTGGGCTACGAGTCGGCCCAGCCGTGGATGCTGGACGACACGCCCGCCGACGCCGCCACGCCGCGGCACGACTGACATGACAACGGGCCCCGCGGGGCCCGTTGCTGCATCCAGGCCCCTGCGCGGGGCCTTTCTCACTGGATCAGGCCGTTCTTCAGTGCGTAGTAGGTCAGGTCGCTGTTGGTCGCAAGCTTGAGCTTCTCCAGCACACGGGTGCGGTAGGTGCTGACGGTCTTGACGCTGAGGAACAGCGCCTCGGCGATGTGGCCCACGGTCTCGCCCTGGGCCAGCCGCAGGAAGACCTGGAACTCGCGCTCCGACAGCACCTCGTGCAGCGGCTTGTCGGGCGCGCCGTTGGCCGCGCTGCCGCCCACCACGCTGTCGGCCAGCTGCTCGGCCACGGCCGGGCTGATGTAGCGGCGGCCGCGCGACACCAGGCGGATCGCATTGGCGATCTCGTCGGGGTCGCACTCCTTGTTCAGGTAGCCGCTGGCGCCCTGGCGCAGCAGCGTCGTCGCGTAGTGCGCCTCGGGGAAGCCGCTCAGGATGAGCACCGGCAGCTCCGGGAAGCGCGCCTTGATGGCCGCCAGCGCGTCCACGCCGCTCTGGTCGGGCATGGAGATGTCCAGCAGCAGCACGTCCACGTCGCCCTTGCGTGCCATGTCCAGCGCCTCGTGGCCGCTGCTGCCTTCGCCGGTGACGCGCAGGTCGACGTGGTCGGACAGGAACTGGCGCAGCCCGGTGCGCACGATGGCGTGGTCGTCGACGATTCCGATGCGGATCATGTTGCGCCTGTCTTGTTGGTGGTGATGAGTCCAGCGTAGCAGCCGCCACGGCGCGCCGGCAGCGGCCGGTGTCCTACAAACATGTCGGAGATGTCTGACAGCGCGCCCCGCCGCGGGACTATCCGGCCGCCTGCACGCAGAACGGATAGTGATGCCACGGCCCCAGGGTGGGCCGCCAACCAAAAGGAGCATCACATGCTGACCAAGCCCGTCCTGACCCTGGCCCTCACCGCCGCCCTCATCGCCACCGTGGGCGCCACCAGCGGCTGCGCCGTCGCCCGCGACCAGCAGACCGCCGGCAGCTACATCGACGACACCGCGCTGACCACCCGCGTCAAGGCCAAGTTCGCCGCCGACCCGACGGTCAGCGCCATGGCCATCAGCGTCGAGACGCTGAAGGGCACGGTGCAGCTCGCGGGCTTCGCGAAGAGCGCGGAGGAAAAGGCCATGGCCGAGAAGCTGGCGCGCGAAACCTCCGGCGTCGTGGCCGTGCGCAACGACATCGCCATCCGGCCCTGACCTCCCGCGTCCGCCCCGCGCTGCCCAGCGCGGGGCGGCGCCTAGGACAATTCCTACAACGCAACGCGTTGCCCACCCCGCCCGGACCCAGACCGAAGCGGTTCATACTTGACCCCATCACGCAAAGAACAGCGCAGCGCCGGGCCATGCCAGCACTCAAAGCCTTCATCGTCGAAGACAGCCCGGTCATCCTGGAAAACCTGGTCGCCACGCTGGAAGAGCTGGCCCAGGTGGAGGTGGTGGGCTCCGTCGCCGACGAGGCCGGCGCCGTGCGCTGGATGAGCCAGGCCGACGAGGCCGGCGCCGACCTCTTCATCGTCGACGTCTTCCTGCGCTCCGGCACGGGCCTGGGCGTGCTGCAGGCCGCGCAGCGGCTGGGCGTGCAGGCGCACCGCGTCGTGCTGACCAACTACGCCACCGAGGAGATGCGGCGGCGCTGCGCCAGCCTCGGCGCCGAGCGCGTGTTCGACAAGAGCCGCGAGCTGGACGACCTCATCAGCTATTGCGCCGAGCTGGCCGAACGCGGCCCGGCCGCGCGCCCTTCGGCGGCAGCGAGCTGAGCGGCACGTGGTGCTGCGCCGCCTCGACCCCTGGCTGGAGACCGCCAGCCGCAAGCGCGGCCTGGCCGTGGCCATCGCCGCGCTGGCGGCGGCGGCCGTCATGGGCGTCAGCGAGGCCGCCTTCTGGGGCGCCGATCGCGCGCTCGCCCAGGCCCAGGCGCGCCACCGCGCCCGCGACGACAGCCTGCGCCTGCGCGCGCTGCTGACCAACGCCGAGACCGCCCAGCGCGGCTTCCTGCTGACCGGGCGCGAGGACTACCTGGCCCCCGTGCAGCTGGCCGAGCACGAACTGCCCGGCGTGCTGCAGCGGCTGCGCGGCCAGTACGAAAGCTCCGAATGGGCCGCGCTGGTGGCCGACGCCAGCCGCCGCGCCAACGAGAAGCTGTCGGAGCTGCAGCTGGTCATCCAGCTCTACCGCGAGGGCAACACGCCGGCCTGGCAGGGGCTGGTGGAGTCGGACATCGGCCGCGAGAAGATGCAGGCGGTGCGCGACGCCGTCAGCCAGCTGGACCGCCACGAGCTGGGCCAGATCGCGCTGGAGCGCGAGGCTGTCTACCGCTCGCTGACCTACGGCCGACTGGGCACGCACGGGCTGACCGTGCTGAGCCTGTTCGGCCTGGCCGTCTTCCTGCGCCGCAACGAGGCGCTGCACAAGGCGCGGCGCGAGCATGCCCTGGAGCTGGCCAGCGAGCGCGACCGGCTGGACGGCGAGGTGGCGCACCGCACCGCCGAGCTGACCGAGCTGGCCCGCCACCTGCAGACCGTGCGCGAGGACGAGCGCGCCCGGCTGGCCCGCGAGCTGCACGACGAGCTGGGCGCGCTGCTGACCGCCGCCAAGCTCGACGTGGCCCGCGTGCGCCGCCTGGCCAAAGCCGCGCCCGACATCGACGAGCGCCTGCGGCACATGAGCGAGCTGCTGGACCAGGGCATCGCGCTGAAGCGCCGCATCATCGAGGACCTGCGGCCGTCGGCGCTGTCCAACCTGGGCCTGATCCCGGCGCTGGAGATCCTGACGCGGGAGTTCGCGCAGCGCTCCGGCCTGCAGCTCAACCTGGAGCTGGCCGACTGCCCCACCGACGACGCCGACCGCCTGGCGCTGTACCGGCTGGTGCAGGAGGCCCTGACCAACGTGCTGCGCCACGCCAAGGCCAGGCAGGTGCGCGTGTCGCTGGGCGAGGCGGACGGCTGGCTGCAGCTGCAGATCCGCGACGACGGCCAGGGCTTCAACCCCGACGCCGTGGGCGCCGGCCACCACGGCCTGCTGGGCATGCGCTACCGCATCGAGAGCCTGGGCGGCACGCTGCAGCTGCTGTCCTCGCCCGGCCGCGGCACGCTGGTGCTGGCGCGGCTGCCGCGCCGGCCCGACCTGCAGCCGCCCGAGGACACCCCCGCGGCCGAACCCGCGGCCTGACGTCCTACACCCGCGGCCTGCCGCTGCTGACAGGTCCCGGCAGCGCCCGCCCCCACACTGCCGCCAAGGCGCCGCCCACCGCGTGGCGCCATTCCAGGCCGGACAAGGAGGGCCTCATGCGCTTCCCCATCACCCCGCATTCCGAAGGCTGGCACACCCATCTGCACCGCTTCCGCGGCGGGCCCGACGCCGCCGCGCTGCCCACGCCGCCCGAGCGCCGGGGCCTGCAGGTGCTGATCGCCATCGCGCTGGTGGGCGGGCTGCTGACCAGCGGCCTGCTGAACGCCGCCGACGACCCGCGCCCGCTGGACGTGCAGGCCAGCAGCGCGATGCGCCAGGCCGTCGACACGCTGCGGCAATGGCAGGCCCAGCTGTCGCGCGGGCTGCAGGTGTCGCTGCGTGCCGTGGCCGACGGCCGTGACCAGCCCGCCGCCAAGCCCGCCGACGGCAAGAGCGCCGCGGCAACCTAGGCAGCCGGCGGGCAGCCCCGGCCGCCCTGTAGGACGGGGCCTCGTCTGCCCTTTGTTACAGCGCCGGCGCCAACCGAGCGGCGCGCCGTCGCGTTCAATACGCACCCGCGGCTGCGGCCGCCAAGGAGCCCCCATGACCGACTTCCACCTCTCCCTCACCCGCTGGCTGGCCCCGGCCCTGCTGGGCCTGGCCGCGCTGCCCGCGCAGGCCGGCGACGTCGGCGTGTCCATCGGCTTCAGCCAGCCCGGCATCTATGGCCGCGTGGACATCGGCCGCTACCCGCAGCCCGTGCTGGTGGCGCCGCAGCCGGTCGTGATCGGCCGGCCGGTCTACCGTGAACCGGTCTACCTGTGGGTGCCGCCGGGCCACCGCCACGACTGGCGTCGCCACTGCGGCCAGTACGGCGCCTGCGGCGCGCCGGTGTACTTCGTGCAGGACGGCTGGTACCGCCAGAACGTCATCGTGCGGCGCGACGACGGCTGGCGCCGCGAGGACCGGCATCGCCACCACCATCATCACCACCACGACCGGGGCCACGGCCACCGCGACTGAGCGCCGATCGGGCGCAAAACCACACGTCAGGCACGCAGTTCCGGCCATCACCCCGGCGCCGGGCGGCCTACAGTCAGGCTGACCCTGACCGTTGTGCCGCCTCCGCGCGGCTGGCCGGATGCCTGACGCCGTTCCTTCCCCGCTGCCCCCGCTGACTCCCCCGCCGGCGCCCTCCTGGCGCTCGGCCTGTGCCTGGCCCGTGATGCTGGCGCTGGCCGCCTGCGGTGGTGGTGGTGGCTCGGCCGGCACCGACACCCCCATCACGCCCCCGCCGCCGGTCGCCACGCCCAGCCCGCTGCCCATGCCGACGCCGGCGCCCACACCGGCCCCGTCGCCAACGCCCACGCCGGCTCCCGCACCATCCCCCTCACCAACGCCGTCCCCCGCGCCAGCGCCTTCGCCGGCACCGACGCCGTCCCCGGCGCCCTCCCCGGCGCCGACGCCCGCACCGTCGCCCACCCCCACGCCGGCTCCCGCGCCGACTCCGACGCCTGCGCCATCACCCACGCCCACCCCCGCGCCCAGCCCGACACCCACGCCGCCACCGCCTCCGCCACCGCCCTCCCCGCTGTCGGGCATCGCCGCCGCCGGCCTGGCGCTGACCGGCGGCAAGGTGACCGTGCTGGACGAGACCGGCAAGGTCATCGCCAGCGGCAAGGACGTGACGGCGGCAACGGGCGCTTACGGCCCCATCACGCTGACCGGCGCCGGCCCGTTCCGTGTGCAGGCCTGCGGCATGGCCGGCGACCGCGCGATGTGCCTGTGGGGCGCCACGCCCAACGGCGGCACACTGAACCTGACGCCGCTGACCAGCGCCGTCACCGTGCTGGCCAGCGGCCAGCCGCCCGAGGCGCTGATGACCGGCGCCGTGCAGGGCCTCACCGCCACGGCGCTCGCCGCGGCGCAGACGCAGGTGCGCACCGTCATCGCATCGGCATTGACCGACGCCGGTCTGGCCGCCGACTTCGACCTGCTGGCCGGCACGCTGACGCCCGGTACGCACACCGGCTACGACCGCGTGCTGGACGCCATCGACGTGAGCTGGGGCCTGGACACCAAGGCCTACGTGACGCTGAGCCCCGCGCTGGGCAGCGGCTGGGCCTACCTGGAGCCCGGCACCACCAGCGGCAGCCTGGCCACCGACGCATCGGCCGCCAAGGTGGACCACGCCGGCATCGACACGCTGTTCCGCGCGCTGGGCGCGGCCATGGCCGTCGCCCTCAAGTGCCCCAACCCCACCGACGGCATCAAGCCGCTGCTGGACACGGCCGCCCGCGCCAGCGCCGACCTGGTGACCACCTTCACCGGTGACCAGGCCGTGCAGGTGCTGTGTGGCCACATGGGCGGCCTGCTGGTGGGCGACACCGAATCGCTGGAGGGCGCCACGCTGCTGCCGGCCGTGCCGACGCGCTGCGACTTCACCGGCACCGACCCGGTGTGCCGCGTGAAGCTGATCTTCAAGACCGCCGCGCCCAAGGCCAACGCGCCGGCCGGCACGACGCCCAAGGACGTGCTGCGCCAGATCGGCATCGACCAGACCGTCGTGAAACGCTCGTCAGGCTGGCTGCTGCTGGGCAACCGGCTGGAGGTGCAGGCCAGCGCCACGGCGCGGCTGGTGCTGAAGCGCCGCGTGGACCAGACCGCCACCGACAGCTACGGCCGCTTCCTGGACATCCGCATCCCCGCCTACCCCGGCCTGCAGTGCGCCCGCGCGACGCAGAAGGACACCGGCGGCAGCGACGTGACGCTGGCGCTGTTCAAGCCGGTGGCGACCGCGACCTACCTGAGCCTGTGGAGCATCAGCGCCAGCGACGCGACGCCCAGCCTGGACCCGGCCAGCGGCGCGACGCGCGGCGTCGATGTCGTCACGCTGCCCGTGCCCAGCGGCGCGGCCGGCGACGCGACGGCGCGCAACTTCGTGCGCGCCGGCCGCGTGATGAAGATCGCGCTGTTCAGCGACGGCGCCTGCAGCACGCCGCTGGCGGGCGCCGACGGCGGCGCGGTCAGCATCGACGTGGCGGGCCAGCTGCCCATCACGGCATCCAACATGAGCGGCCAGCCCTGGCCGGCGCTGGCCGCCGCCACCGGCACGGCGCTGACCGCGCTGAAGGGCGCGGCGAACGCCAAGGCCAACTTCACCGCGGACTGGACCTTCCCGCGCGGCGATGCCGTCGTCAGCCGCGTGCAGCTGTGCTCGCTGGACGCCAACTGCGGCAATGTGCTGGCCGCGCTGGACCTGGCGCCCACCACGCTCAAGGCAGCGCTGAACCCGACGCTGGGCGCGCTGGCACTGGCGGCCGCCGACTACAAGCTGCTGCGCATGACCGCACGCACGCCGAGCGGGCTGGTGCTGCAGTTGGATGCGGCGTCGTGCACCGCGCAAACCGCTGGACAGCCCTGCTAGCCCCAAGCCCGGTCAGCGCGCGATCCGAATGAGCTTGCCGCTGTCGGTCAGCAGCAGCAGCGCGCCGTCGGGCGCGGGCTTCACGGCGCGGATGCGCTCGCCCAGGTCCTCGAACAGCTTCTCGCGGCTGGTGACGGCGTCGCCCGACAGCGTCAGCCGCCACAGCGCCTGGCCGGCCAGCGCGCCGACGAACAGGTTGCCCTGCCACTCCGGGAACATCGCACCGCCGTAGAACGCGATGCCGGACGGCGCGATGGAGGTCGGCACCCACCAGGTCAGCGGCTCGACGAAGCGCGGCGCGTGCACGCCGCCGCCGATGGCGCAGGCGGTGCCCACCGGGTCGCCGTAGTTGCAGCCGTAGCTGACCGTGGGCCAGCCGTGGTTGCCACCTGCGCGGGCGATGTTGATCTCGTCACCGCCCTGCGCGCCATGCTCGCTAACCCACAGCTCGCCGGTCACCGGGTGCAGCGCCGCGCCCTGCGGGTTGCGGTGGCCAAGGCTCCACAGGCCGGGCCGGGCGCCGGCGCCGAAGGACGGGTTGTCGGCCGGGAGGCTGCCGTCGCGGTTCACGCGCACCACCTTGCCCAGCGTCTGCGCCACGTCCTGCGCCGGGCTGCCCAGCTGGCGCTCGCCCAGCGTGATGAACAGCGTCTTGTCGCGCGCGAACACCAGCCGCGAGCCGTAGTGCGCGCTGCCGGCCACCTTGGGCGCCTGGCGGAAGATGACCGTCAGCCCCTGCAGCGCATTGCCAACCAGCTGCGCCCGCGCGACCGCGGTGCCGGCCTTGCCCGCCTCGGCACCGCTGCCGGGCTCGGCGTAGCTGAGGAAGACCAGGCCGGTGGTGGCGAAGTCCGGGTCCAGTGCCACATCCAGCAGCCCGCCCTGGCCGGCGCTGTCCACGGCAGGGGCGCCGGTGACGGGCTGGCTGGTCGCCAGGTCTGCCGCGACGCGCACGAGGCCGGCGGTGCGCTGCGTGACCAGCCAGCTGCCGTCGGGCAACTGGGCCAGGCCCCAGGGGTTGGTGAGCCGCACCGGCTGCGCCGTGGCCCGGGCGGGGCCGGTGGGCGCGGACGCGGGCGAAGACGCCGGGGCCGCCACCGGCGGGGCGCTGCCGCCGCCACCACCGCAGGCCGACAGCAACGCCAGGCAGCACAGCACGGCGCGGCGGAGAAGAGGCGTGGGGTTCATGCGGGGCTCCTGCGGCGAAGGATGCGGGCCAGTGTGGCGCGCAACAGCCGTGTGGGATATCACGCCGCCCTGCACATCAAGCGCCGGCTTGTTGCCGTTGGTAAGCGCATCGACGGCATGGCAACCTGGCGTTACGGCCGTTGCGCCGGCGCGGCCATCATGCGCGGCCGCCGTCCTTGCCGCCATCCCATGCGCCTGCTCCTTCCTGCCCTTGCCCGCCCTCGCCGGGCCGCCCCCGCCAGTGCGTGGGCCATCTCCATCGCCGCGCTGCTGGCCGGCTGCGGCGGTGGCGGAGGTGGCAGCAGCCCCACCAGCACGCCCGCCGGCGGCATCACGACACCGCCGGTCGCCGCCACCCCGGCCACGCCGCCGATGACGCAGCGCGACGCCGTGCGGCTGGCCTCGCAGGCCAGCTTCGGCGCCACCGAGGCGCTGGTCACGCAGATGCGCACGCAGAGCGCCGCCGCCTGGGTGCAGGCGCAGCAGCAGCTGCCGGCCACGTCGCGCTACACGCTGGGCGGCACCAGCGCCGTGCACACGGACACCACCGGCGTGGGCTTCTGCGACCAGGCAGCCAACCAGGGCGACAACTGCTGGCGCGATGCGTTTTCCAGCATGCCGCTGCTGTGGGACTTCTACCGCAACGCCGTCGCCCAGCCCGACCAGCTGCGCCAGCGCGTGGCCTTTGCGCTGCAGCAGATCGTCGTCGTCAGCAACCTGGAGGTGGAAGGCACCTACGGCCTGCGCCGCTACCAGAACGCGCTGCTGGACAGCTCCTTCGGCAACTACCGCGACGTGCTGCGCCACGTGGCGCTCAGCCCGGTGATGGGCGACTACCTGAACGGCGTCAACAACGACAAGGCGGCGCCCAATGAGAACTTCGCGCGCGAGCTGCTGCAGCTGTTCTCCCTGGGCACCTGCCTGCTGGAGGCCGACGGCAGCCTCAAGGGCGGCAAGTGCCAGCCCACCTACGACAACGCAATGGTGCGCAACTACGCCTATGCGCTGACGGGCTGGACCTACCCGGCCGGCGGCAAGTCCAAGTGGACCTGCCAGCCCAAGGGCGCCAACTGCCAGTTCTACGACGGCGAGATGGCGCCGCTGGCCAGCCTGCACGACACCGCCGAGCGCCCGCTGCTGGCCGGCGGCAAGAAGGCCGCCGGCAGCACGCCCGCGCAGGCGCTGGACGCCGTGCTGGACAGCCTGCTGGCCCACCCCAACGCGGCGCCCTTCATCGGCCGCCAGCTCATCCAGGCCCTGGTGCGCTCCAACCCCTCGGCCGGCTATGTGACGCGCGTCAGCACGGCGTTCCAGAGCGGCAAGTTCAGCAAGGACGGCGTGAGCTTCGGCGCCGGCAAGCACGGTGACCTGGCGGCCACGGTGGCTGCCGTGCTGTTGGACGCCGAGGCCCGCGGCGACGCCGCGCCCGGCAGCGCCGGCGGCCGGCTGCGCGAACCCGTGCTGATGATGACCGGCGTGCTGCGTGCGCTGAATGGCAAGACCGACGGCGACGCGCTGGGCTGGTGGTGGGGCGAGACGCTGCGCCAGCACGTCTTCCGTTCGCCGTCGGTCTTCAATTTCTACCCGCCGGACTACCCCGTGCCCGGCACGCAGCTGACCGGCGGCGCCTTCGGCATCCACAACGCCAACACGTCGCTGGAGCGGCTGAACTACCTGACCTATCTGCTGAACTGGGGCGGCTCGCAGCCGGTGGCCAACGTGCCCGGTGCGACCGGCACGCAGGTGACGCTGGACGCGTTCGACGCCGACGCCACCGACGCCGCCAAGCTGGTCGACCGCCTGTCGCTGCTGGCCCATGGCGAACCGCTGCCCAGCACGGCACGCGCCAAGGTGCTGGAGGCCGTGTCCTGGTGGACCGAGAAGACCGACGCCAAGACCTGGCAACGCAACCGCGTGAAGACGGCCGCCTACCTCGTGTTCGCGGCGCCCCAGTACCAGATCGTCCGCTGAGCCGGGGAGTCCATTCCATGTCCCACCATCACCACCACGCCCCCAGCCGCCGCCGCCTGCTTGCCGGCGCGCTGGGCCTGGGCACGCTGGGCGCGCTCGCGCCGCTGCGCCCGGCCCGCGCGGCCGACTTCAAGGCGCTGGTCTGCATCTTCCTGTACGGCGGCAACGACGGCATGAACACCGTCGCGCCGATGGACACGACGCGCTACGCCGACTACGCCCGCGTGCGCGCCGGCCTGGCGCTGCCGCAGGGCAGCCTGGGGCGGCTGGGCACCAGCGACTACGGCCTGCACCCCAGCCTGGCCGCGCTGAACCCGCTGTTCGCCGCCGGCCGCATGGCCGTGCAGTTCAACGTCGGCCCGCTGAGCGCGCCGCTGACCAAGGCGCAGTACCGCGCCGACGCCGGCAAGTCGCAGGTGACGCCGCCCAGCCTGTTCTCGCACAGCGACCAGCAGGTGCTGTGGGAGTCCGGCAGCACCGATGCGCAGAGCCGCACCGGCTGGGGCGGCCGCGCATCGGCCACGCTGGGGCTGGCGCAGCCGGTCATCAGCGTCGGCGGCAACGGCCGCTTCGGCCTGTCGGAGCTGGCCGCGCCGCTGGTGCTGCCCGGCCCGGGGGACGGCTTCGGCGCCGCCGGTCTGGCCGCGTCGGACCTGACCTGGAAGCCCAACGCGCTGAAGCTGGACGCGCTGAAGGCCGTGTCCGCCGAGACCGACACCGACCTGGCCGGCGCGTTCGAAAAGCAGCAGCGCGACGCGATGGCGCTGTCGGAGCAGCTGGGCCCGCTGGTCAAGCGCAAGCCGGGCGAGGCCGGCAGCAACGCCGCCATCGACGCCGCGTTCGCGCCGCTGATCGCCAACGGCAACGTGACGACGGGCCTGGCCAAGCAGCTCTACCAGGCGGCCAAGCTGCTGGACGTGCGCGCCACGCTGGGCGGCAGCCGGCAGATCTACTTCGCGCAACTGGGCGGCTTCGACACGCACGGCGGCCAGATCGGCAGCGACGCCGTCTCCGGCCACCACGCCGGGCTGCTCAAGCAGCTGGGCGACGCGCTGGCCTGCTTCCAGGCCGCGCTGACGGCGCTGGGGCTGGCCGATGCGGTCACCACGTTCACGCAGAGCGACTTCGGCCGCACCTTCAAGCCCAACAACAGCAGCGGCACCGACCACGCCTGGGGCAACCACCACCTCGTGCTGGGCGGCGCGGTCAAGGGCGGCTTCTACGGCAGCTACCCGACGCTGGCGCTGGGCGGGCCGGACGACGTCGGCGTGGACAGCTGGGAGCAGCACGGCCGCTGGATTCCCACCAGCTCGGTGGACCAGTACGCCGCCACGCTGCTGGGCTGGATGGGCGCCAGCGCCACGCAGCTGGACACCATCCTGCCCAACCTGCCCAACTTCGGCAGCCGGCGCAGCCTGGGCTTTCTTTAAGCCGCCGGCGTGGCCGCCACGCGTTCGGCGACGAAGGCCGCGTAGGTGCGCAGCGGCCGGCCCAGCCGCTGTTCCAGCGTCTGCACGGCGCCGTCGGCGGCGAGCTGGCCGATCTGCTGGATGCGGCTCATCATCAGCCGCAGGTCGTAGGCCATCCAGCCCGGCGCGTTCTGCGCCAGTTGCGCCTCAAAGGCCTGCACGTCGTCGCCGGCGTAGTGGATGTCGCGGCCCAGCGCCTGGCTCCACACGGCCGCCGCCTGCGGGCCGTTGATGACTTCCGGGCCGACGACTTCCAGCGTCAGGCGCGGCAGCGGCGCCGGCGCGCGGTCGCGGCGCAGCAGTTCGGCCACGGCGACATCGGCGATGTCGCGCGCATCCACCATCGCGCAGCCCACCGCACCGATGGGCATCGGGAACACGCCGTAGCCCTCGACGACGGGCTGGATCTGCACGTCGTTCTGCATGAAGTAGGCCGGCCGCAGGATGGTGGCCGGCAGGTCCAGCGACTCGATCATGCGTTCCACCGTGTATTTGCCGGCGAAGTGCGGCACATCGGTGTAGAGGTCCGCGTTGATGACCGACAGGTAGACGATGCGCTGGATGCCCAGCTCGCGGGCGACATTCAATGCCTGCAACGACTGGGTCACCTCGTCGGCGGCCAGCGCATTCAGCAGGAACAGCGTGCGCACGCCGGCCATGGCGCGGCGCATGGAGGCCACGTCCGTGAGGTCGGCGACGGCGCCCTTGACGCCTGCGGGCAGCGACAGCGTGCCGGTCTTGCGGACCAGCGCGGTGACGTCCGCGCCCTGGTGGGCCAGGCCCTGGACGACGAGGGAGCCGATGGTGCCGGTGGCGCCGATGACGAGGATGCTCATGGGAAAACTCCGTGATTCAGAAGGGTTGTGGGAAAGCACGGAACGAAAGATAGGCCGTTGCATCCGATAAACACAGACGCCAAAATCAAGACAAACCGTCTTGATTTCAAAACACATGGACCTGAACGCGCTGGCCGACTTCAACCTCGTGGCCACCCACGGCGGCTTCGGGCGGGCCAGCCGCGCCAGCCGGCGCTCCAAGGCGACGCTGTCCCGGCGCGTGGCCGAACTGGAGGAGCAGTTGGGCGTGCGCCTCATCGAGCGCAGCGCCAAGGGGCTGGAGCTGACCGAGGCCGGCCAGCTGCTGCTGAGCCGCACCGAAGGCCCGCTGCACGAGGTGGCCGACGCCCTCACCGCCGCCCGCGAGGGCACGGGCCGGGTCAGCGGGCGGCTGCGCATCGCCACGCCGGTGCTGTTCGCGCAGCTGGCGATGGGGCGGCTGACGGCCGAGTTCCGGCGCCTCTACCCGGACGTCACCGTCGATGTGGTGGCCGAAGACCGCGTCGTGAACCTCGTCGACGAGCAGTTCGACGTGGCGATCCGCCCCAACCCGCGGCCGGACACGGCCCTCGTCGGCCGGCGCTTCGCGACTGACCGCCTCGTCGTCGTGGCGGCGCCGTCCATCGCCATGCCGCCGCCCGGAGCCGAGCCGGTGCGCGTGGAGGCCGTCGTCAACGCCTTCCGCGACGGCGACACCTGGGCACTGGAGGGCAGCGGGCTCGTGCTGGCGCCGGTGCCCGTGCTGCGGCTGTCGTCGATGCTGATGCTGCGCGACGCCGCGCTGGCCGGCGCGGGCGTCACGCTGCTGCCGCGGTCCATCGTCGGGCCGCAGCTGGCCAGCGGCGCGCTCGCGGCCTGGGGGGCCGTGGGCCCGGACGTGGCGCTGTGGGTGCTGCACACGTCGCGCCGCCTGGCCAGCCCCAAGGTCAAGGCCTTCGTGGACTTCATGGCCTCGCGCTACCCCGACGGCGAGCTGGTGCTGGCCGGCTAGCGCTTGGGCAGCGGGTAGCTCGCCAGGCTGGCGTAGCCCTTCTTCGACAGCGCCTGCACGCCGAAGATGACGTTGTCCTTGGACACCGGCAGCGTCACGCGCGTGGTCTTGCCCACATCGCGGGCCTGTTGCCAGGTGGCCGAATCGGTGTCACGCCAGACGACACGGTAGCCGGCCACCTCGGGGTCGTCGCCGGCCTGCCATTCCAGCGTCGAGTCGTTGGTCAGCCCGCTGGCGTCCAGCCGCACGCCTTTCGGCGGCGCCGGCGCCCAGGCCAGCGTCGCGAAGCCGGCCAGGTTCGCGCGCGTGACGTCGGCCACATAGGCGAAGTCGACGAACTCGGGCAGGTCGCCGTAGACGACGCCGTTTTCC
Source organism: Roseateles sp. GW823-FHT07B05 (assembly GCF_058794515.1). NCBI lineage: Bacteria > Pseudomonadati > Pseudomonadota > Betaproteobacteria > Burkholderiales > Sphaerotilaceae > Roseateles > Roseateles sp. GW823-FHT07B05. Next base: position 421,006 of record NZ_JBXAGX010000003.1, on the reverse strand, counting down.
GTCCTGGGGTTCTGGTGCTGATGGGCGAAGTTCTCGAAGGGCTCCGAAAAGCGCACGGCCGCGTAGCCGCGCTCCAGGAAGGGCAGGTGGTCGCCGCCGCGCAGGTAGCGGTCGCGGCGCTGGATCAGCTGCACCGTGAAGCCGGGCATCGCCGCCTCGGCGGCCGCCTTCAGGTGGCGGCCCAGCTGGTGGGTCGGCAGGTCCTCGTTGGCGCCGGCCTGCAGCAGCGGCAGCAGCTCGGCCTGCATCGCGGTGAAGGCCTTCTGGTCCGCGGCGGACGCGGGCCGGTTGGCCTGCGCCTGCATCAGCAGCCGCACCAGCGGGTCCAGCCCGTCGGCAAACAGCCGCATGCGCTTGGGGTCGCGCTGGCCGGCGTCGCCGCGCGAGCTGCCGACGATGTCGTTGGTGGCCATGGCCTCCACGTTCAGCCCCTCGGCGCGCGCATCGCGGGCCCACTGCGCGGCGCCCAGCAGGCCCTGCTCCTCGCCCGGCACGGCCATGAAGACCAGCGTCGCGTCGAACTGGCGCGTCGCCATCACGCAGGCCAGCTCCATGATGACGGCCGTGCCCGACGCGTCGTCGTTGGCGCCCGGCGCCTCGCCCAGCGCGTCCATCACGTCGCTGTTGCGCGAGTCGTAGTGGCCGCTGACGACCAGCAGCCGCCCCTTGCTGACGCCGCGGCCGGGCAGCGTCGCGACGATGTTGACCAGCTCGGTCGGCTGCGGCACCCGCGCGCCGGCGGGCTCGATGAAGCTCTGCTCCTCCACCTTCAGCCGGCTGCCCGGCGCCTTCGCGCAGGCCTGCAGCTCGGCGGTGATCCAGCGCCGCGCGGCGCCGATGCCGCGGGTGTCGGACGCGATGTCCGACAGCGTGTGTCGCGTGCCGAAGCCCACCAGCTTGCGGATGCGCGCCTCGATGCGCGCGGGGCTGACCTCGGCCAGCATGGCGGGCAGGTCGTCGGCCGGGGTGGGCTGGGCCTGGGCCGAAGCGGCCAGCAGGGCGAACAGGAGGGCGCTGAGTCGGGCTTGCATCGGCGCGATTCTGCGCTTGCCGCGCGATGCGGCATCCCCTACGCTGGCCGCTCCACACGAGGAGAGTCCGATGGCCCTGGATTCACGAGTGAGCGCGATCCGCACGGTCGCGCTGGTGGGCCCCGCGGCCGCCGGCAAGACGCTGCTGCTGGACGCGCTGCTGGCGCATGCCGGCGCCATCCCGCAGGCCGGCAGCATCGAGCGCGGCAGCACGGTCAGCGACCACGACCCGCTGGAAAAGCGCCTGGGCCATTCGCTGCAGTCCAGCCTCGCGCACTTCACGCACGGCGGCATTCGCGTGCATGCCATCGACACACCCGGCGCGCCGGACTTCGTCGGCCAGGCGCTGCCCGCGCTGGAGGCGGCGGACACGGCGCTGGTCGTCATCAACGCGCAGAACGGCATCGAGCTGATGGCCCAGCGCCTGCTGACCGCGGCCGGCGAGCGCGGGCTGGCGCGGCTCATCGTCGTCAACAAGATCGACGCGCCGGGCGTGGACCTGCCCGGGCTGCTGACGCAGATCCGCGAGGTGTTCGGCAAGGAGTGCCTGCCGCTGAACCTGCCGGCCGACGGCAGCCGGCGCGTGGCGGATTGCTTCTTTGCGGCCTCGGGAGAGGCCGATTTTTCGTCCGTGGCCGACGCGCACCGCGCCCTCGTCGAGCAGGTCGTGGAAGTGGACGCCGCCTTCGTCGACCGCTACCTGACCGATGGCGACGTCGACCCGAAGGAGCTGCACGCGCCGCTGGAGCAGGCGCTGCGCGAGGGCCACCTGATCCCGGTGTGCTTCTGCTCCGCGAAGACCGGCGCCGGCGTCGGCGAGCTGCTGGCGGCCATTGAGGCGCTGATGCCCAACCCGGCCGAGGGCAACCCGCCGCCGTTCCTGGAGGGCAAGGGCCCCGGGCCCCTGCCCTACCCCGCCACGCCCGACCCGGCCGCGCACGTGCTGGCGCATGTCTTCAAGATCGTGGCCGACCCCTACCTCGGCAAGATGGGCGTGCTGCGCGTGCACCAGGGCCGCGTCGCCAAGGGCGGCCAGCTGTACGTGGGCCATGCCCGCAAGCCCATCCGCGTGGCCCACCTGTTCATGCTGCAGGGCGCGAAACACATCGACATCGACGAGGCGCTGCCGGGCGACCTGTGCGCCATCGCCAAGGTGGACGACCTCGCCTTCGACGCCGTGCTGCACGACGCGCAGGAGGACGAGCACATCTTCCTGAAGGCACTGGACTTCCCGACCCCGGTGCACGGCCTGGCCATCGCGCCCGCACGCCGCGGCGACGAGCAGAAGCTGTGGGAGGTGCTGGCCCGGCTGGTGGACGAAGACCCCTGCCTGCGCATCGAGCAGGCAGGCGAGACCCACCAGACGCTGGTCTACGGCCTCGGCGAGCTGCACCTGCGCCTGCTGCTGGAGCGCGTGCGCGAGCTCTACAAGGGCGAGGTCGTCACCGAGCCGCCGCGCATCGCCTACCGCGAAACCATCTCGGCGCCCGCCGAGGGCCACTACCGCCACAAGAAGCAGAGCGGCGGCGCGGGGCAGTTCGGCGAGGTCTACCTGCGCGTCGAGCCGCTGCCGCGCGGCGCCGGTTTCGAGTTCGTCGACGCGGTCAAGGGCGGCACCATCCCGGGCCAGTTCATGCCCGCCGTCGAGAAGGGCGTGCGTTCCGCGCTGGTCAGCGGCGTCATCGCCGGCTATCCGCTCGTCGACCTGCGCGTCGTCGTCTTTGACGGCAAGCACCACTCGGTGGACAGCAAGGAGATCGCCTTCGTCACCGCCGGCCGCCGCGCACTGATCGAGGCCGTGCGGGCCGCGCAGCCACTGGTGCTGGAGCCCATCGTGCAGGTCGAGATCACCGCGCCGGAGCACGGCATCGGCGACATCACCGGCGACCTCGCCTCGCGCCGCGGCCAGGTCAACGGCACCCGCGCCGCCGTGCCCGGCAGCCTCATCGTGCAGGGCCTGGCGCCGCTGGCCGAACTGGCCAGCTACCAGACGCGGCTGAACGCGATGACGGCCGGCGAAGGGCGCTACACGCTGCTGCTGTCGCACTACGAGGCGGTGCCGCCCCACACCCAGGCGGCGCTGACCACCGCGTACAAGGGCACGGACGAGCCGGAGGGATGACCGCCGGGCCCCGGGGGCTTGGTGAACGGTCATTTATCATCACCCCCCATGCCCAGCGCCCCCCGCGACGTCGCGCAGATCCGATTGGACAACGCGATGCGGCTGTTCGAAGAGTTCGTCAGCGCCACCGTCAAACACCCCGATGCCGCCACCCTGCGTGGCCTGGAGCGGCGCTTTGCCGAGAAGCTGCAGATCCAGCCCAGCTACTGGAGCCAGATCAAGGGCCGCTCGCGCCAGATCGGCGAGCGGCTGGCGCGGCAGTTCGAGCAGCTGTGCCACAAGACGCCGGGCTGGATGGACATCGAGCATGGCGCCGCGCCCGCCCCGGCGCCGCTCTCGTCGATGGCCGCGGCCATGGGCCACGTCGCCCCGCCGCCGCCCGAGCCCTCGCCCAGCCTGCCGCAGGACGACGACGAGCGCTTCATCGTCGGCCTGGTGCTGACGTACTACCGCCGCCACCCGCAGCGCGCCCGCACGCGGCTGCTGGACCTGCTGGGCGAGGTGCTCACGCCCCAGCCCGCCGCGCCGCCACCGCCCCGCGCGGCGGCCAAGGCGGCGCCCAGCTCGCAGGCCGAGCTGGATGAATGGCGCCGGCTGCAGTCCGGCATCGCGCCGCTCAAGGCCAAGAAACGCTGATCGTTCCGCGCCTCCGTCATTGGACGGCTGCGCCCCCGCACGTTAGGGATGTTGGATAAAAACCGCTTGCGCAAGAGCAACGTTTGTTTATCATTTGCGCAAGTTGTGACGTTGCAGTCCCCGAACGTCATGGCGAGTGCCACCCCTCCCAAGCCTTGACCACCCGGCCCGCTTGCCTCGAGCAGCAAGCCCCGGGCACCCCGACTCTTTCGCGCAAACGCAGGCCCTGCCGGGTCGAGCCGCTGCATTGCCCGCTGCGCCCCGCGCGGCCCCAACCGGAGCACTCCATGCCCCAATTCACCTCCCCGCGACCCATGAAGCTGACGCTGCGCAAACCGCGCAATCCGCTCGTCGCGCCGGCGCTCAAACGCCAGGCCGGCCGACACCAGAGCGCCACCGACGCCCATGCGCTGCGCCAGCAGGCCCGCCTGGAACTGCGACGGCTGCTGCGCGACCGCTTCCCCGACGACAGCCCCTGAATCAGCCGCACCGCCCGCCCCTCGATCCATGTGATGAGGGCCGCCGGCGAGTGCCAAGGAGACCCTCATGAGATTGATCGAACTGCGCGGCCCCGACGCCGCCGACACCCACGACGCCTGGGCCCGCCGCTGGGTCCGCATCAAGCGCGCGGCGCGCGCGATCCGGCTGGTGTTCTCGCCCGCCTACCGCCGCCGCCGCGCCCGCCATCAGCTGGAGTTCTACGCCGAAGCCGGCGCGCCCGAAGGGGCGCTGTACGTCGACGGCCAGCTGACCGCGCAGCTGGACGGCGTGCGCAGGCTGTGAACTGAGGCCGAAAACCGGGCCGCATGTGACGAGCATGCGGCCCGTCCTCGTCCTAGCATCCGGACATCATGTCCGCCCCGCTGCGCCTGACCCGCCCGCTGCCCAGCCTCGATGCCTGGGTGGAAGCCTTTGCGACCGCCGAGATCCCCGTGCTGGCCGAGACGGCCGAGGCGCTGGAGCTGATGCGCGCCACCGAGGACGACGTGGACGCACACGGGCTGGCCGAGACGATCTCGACCGACCCGTTGATGTCGCTGAAGGTCATCGCCCACGCCAGCGAGTTGAAGCGCGGCCGGCTGATGGCCGACACCGAGACCGTGACCGCCGCGCTGGTGCTGATGGGCATCACGCCGTTCTTCCGCGCCTTCGGGCCGCAGCCGACGATGGAGGCCGCGCTGGCCGACCACGAGGACGCGCTGCTGGGGCTGGCGCGCGTGATGCAGCGCGCCGAGCGCGCGTCGCGCTTCGCGCTGGGGTTCGCGGCGCACCGCGCCGACCCGGACGCCGCCGTCATCCACAGCGCGGCGCTGCTGCACGACTTTGCCGAGATGCTGCTGTGGCTGCACGCGCCCGACCTGGCGCTGCAGATCGCCGCGCTGCAGGACGCCGACCACTCGATGCGCAGCGCGGCCGCGCAGCGCCAGGTGCTGGGCATCGAGCTGGCCGACCTGGAGCAGGCGCTGATGAAGCGCTGGCACCTGCCGGACCTGCTGATGCGCATCACCAACGACAAGCATGCGCGCGACCCGCAGGTGCGCTGCGTGCACCTGGCCGTGCGCCTGGCGCGGCACACGGCCCGGGGCTGGGACGATGCAGGCGTGCCGGACGACCTGCACGACATCGCCGAGTTGCTGAACCTCGGCGAAGCCCACACCCTAAAGCTGCTTCACGACTTCGACTGACGGCGGCGGTAGGCCGCCACCAGGCCCAGGCCGCCCAGCAGCAGCGCGGCGCTGGCCGGCTCCGGCACCGGCGTGGCCGTGAAGTTGGCGTTGTTGGGCGCGAAGTCGGAGATGGCGCTCACGCCGGCGAAGGTCGTGTTGCGCGGCCACAGGTTGAAGGTGTAGTCCAGCTTGTTCGCGAAGCCGGTGCTGGGCAGCAGCGCGCCGCTGACGGTGGCGGTGATGGTCTTGCCGCTGATGACGACCGAGCCCGTCGGCAGTGCGCCGGCGCCGGCCACGGTGCCCGTGCCGTTGGGGTTGAGCAGGACGACGCGGTCGAAGCGCACGCCGTTCAGGCCCAGGTTGTTGGCGAAGCCGGCCGTGCCGGCGCCGCGGTTCACGCCCCAGACGTACAGACCCGTGGCGGTGCTGCCCACGTTGCCGTCCATCGTGGCCCTCAGCGTGAAGGTGTCGGTGCTGGCGTTGTAGAACACGGTGGCGGCGACGACGTCCAGGTCGGCACTGGCGGCGGCGCTGCCGCCAAAGGTGGCGAGGAAGTCGCCCTTGGGGTCGGTGACGCCGTCCAGCGCGTGGCTGGCCAGCGGCAGGCCCAGCAGGGCAAGGGCGGCGGTGTGAGCAAGAAGACGCATGCAGAACTCCTGAGGTGGATGGGCTGACAGGGCCCGCCGCAGGCTGCGGCGTCGACCCTGGGCCATGAGTTCTGCCCGGCATCGCGCCGGTTCAAGCGCCGGCGCCTCACCCCCCTAGACTGGTACCGCCGTGGTGTTCTTCAGCCGCTCCAGCACGAAGCTGGTCTTGCAGTCCTGCACGCTGGGGTGCATCAGCAGCGTGTCGCTGATGAAGCGGGCGTAGTGCTGCATGTCCTGCACCAGCACGCGCAGCAGGTAGTCCATCTCGCCGGTCAGCGCGGCGCACTCCACCACCTCGGGCCAGGTCTGCACGGCCGCACGAAAGAGATCGCGCGGATTGCGCAGCGGGCTCTCGGTCTGCTTCTCCAGCCGCACATTGAGGTAGGCCGTCAGGCCCAGGCCCACACGCTCGGGCGGCACCAGCGCCACGTAGCTGCCGATGAAGCCCGCCTCCTCCAGCCGGCGCACGCGGCGCAACACGGCGGACGACGACAGCCCCGCCTCGGCGGCCAGCGCGTCGTAGGTGAGCCGGCCATCGGCCTGCAGCGCGCGCAGGATGCGGCGATCGATGGTGTCGAGCTCGAGGGGGGCGTCCATGCGGGAAATTGTGCAGCTTCCGTGCGGCTCAGCCGCCTTCGGCGAGGGCATGGCCCGGCTGCGCCGCAGCGGGCGCCTGAAAACCATCCTGGCAGGCCATGGCCTGGCGGCCAGCCGGCGCCATGGCAGCCAAATACGCATGATTTTTGCGCCACATCAAGACATGGCGCCACAAATTGCATGAATTCTGCGCCCCCTGCGCCGCAGAATTTTCAGCTTCCACAGCACAGCTCACGAGGCAGACATGGCCAAGTTCACCCCCTGGGACAACCCCATGGGCACCGACGGTTTCGAGTTCATCGAGTTCGCCGCGCCCGACCCGGCCGGGCTGGGCGAGCTGTTCCGCACGATGGGCTTCACGGCCGTGGCCCGCCACCGCCACAAGAACGTGACGCTGTATCGCCAGGGCGGCGTCAACTTCATCATCAACGCCGAGACCGACTCGTTCGCGCAGCGCTTCGCGCGGCTGCACGGCCCGTCGATCTGCGCCATCGCCTTCCGCGTGGAGAACGCCGCCCACGCCTACCAGCGCGCGCTGGAGCTGGGCGCCTGGGGCTTCGACAACAAGGCCGGCCCGATGGAGCTGAACATCCCGGCCATCAAGGGCATCGGCGACTCGCTGATCTACTTCGTCGACCGCTGGCAGGGCAAGGGCGGCGCCAAGCCGGGTGCCATCGGCAACATCGGCATCTACGACGTCGACTTCGTGCCGCTGCTGGACGCCGCCGGCCAGCCGGTGGACCCCAACCCGGTGGGCCACGGCCTGACCGAGATCGACCACCTGACGCACAACGTCTTCCGTGGCCGCATGAAGGAGTGGTCGGAGTTCTACGAGCGCTTCTTCAACTTCCGCGAGGTGCGCTACTTCGACATCGAGGGCAAGCTGACCGGCCTGAAGAGCAAGGCCATGACCAGCCCCTGCGGCAAGATCCGCATCCCGATCAACGAGAGTTCCGACGACAAGAGCCAGATCGCCGAGTACCTGGACCTGTACCACGGCGAGGGCATCCAGCACGTGGCGCTGGGCACGACGGACATCTACAAGTCCGTCGAGGGCATGAAGGGCACGGGCGTGGCCTTCCAGGACACCATCGAGACCTACTTCGACCTGATCGACAAGCGCCTGCCGGGCCACGGCGAGAACGTTGCCGAGCTGCGCCGCCTGCGCATCCTCATCGACGGCGCCACGCACCTGGGCGTGGACAACGAGCTGCTGCTGCAGATCTTCACGAAGGAAGTCATCGGCCCGATCTTCTTCGAGCTCATCCAGCGCAAGGGCAACGAGGGCTTCGGCGAGGGCAACTTCAAGGCGCTGTTCGAGAGCATCGAGCTCGATCAGATCCGCCGCGGCGTGCTGAAGGAAGAAGCCAGCGCGTCCTGAACGAGCTGCCAGGCCTCGGGCGCATGCACGAGGCCCATGTGGCCCACGCCGTCCAGCCGGTGCGCCCGCGCGCCGGGCAGCACGGCGCGCTCGGCCGGGTTGACGATCTGGTCACACGGCGTCCAGAAGCAGTCCACGTCGGGCAGCCCCGGCAGCTGCGCCAGCCAGGCGCTGCCCTGGCGCATCTGAGCCGCGTTGACGCCCAGCCCCAGCGCCGCCATGCGCGTGCCCTGGTGGGGTGAGCCCAGCGTGATGACGTGCGGCGCCTCGTGCCCGGCGCCGTACTTTCGCCACCAGGCCCGCAGCGCCAGGCCGCCCATGCTGTGCGCGCACAGCAGCGGCATGCGCCCCGTCAGGGCCTTGAGCTTCCGCACGCCGGCCTCGATCTCGTCCGCGTAGGCGTCGATGCTGCCGAACGCCGGCTCCAGCGTCGGCGCGACGAAGGCCACACCCCGCGCGCGCAGCAGCTTCATCCAGCCGTTCCAGCGGCCGCGGTTGCACGAGAAGCCATGCACCAGCAGCACGCCCTGCGTGGCGCCGGCGGGCAGGTGGTCGGGCTCGGCCCACTCCCGCCACGGCTGGCGCCAGGAGAACGCCAGCTCGCTGGCGGCGACCTCGCCAGCCCAGGCGCGCAAGAGCTGACCCCACGCCGGCGCGGGCCGGTTGACCCAGCGCAGCTGCGCGAACGCGAACGCCAGCACCGCCGCATGCAGGCCCAGCGTCGCCGCGCCCCAGATCCAGCCGAAGCGCCAGCCCACCCACAGCGCCGCGGCCAGCCGCAGCAACACCCAGATCCTCTGCAAGCGCCCATTCATCGGGCCAGTCTAAGCGGGCAAAATGAGGCGGCCCCATGGATGAACTCAGTGCCGAATCCCTGCTGAAGGAGCTGCGCGCCGTCGACGCCGAGCGCGAGCGGCGCGCCGCCGACCCCGGGCTCGACGCGCGCGTGCAGGCCGTCAAGACCTACCAGCAGCGCCGCTTCGCCCGCACCTACGCCGACCTGCTCGCCAACCCGCGCTACGAGGCCGCCACGCGCTTCTTCCTGCACGAGCTCTACGGCCCCGACGACTACCGCCAGCGCGACGCGCAGTTCGCCCGCGTCATCCCGACGCTGACGAGGCTGTTCCCCGACGAGGTGGTGGACACCGTCGCCCGGCTCGCCCGCCTGCATGCGCTGTCGGAGCGGCTGGACACGCGCATGGCCGAGCACCTGATGTCGCCCGACGTCACGGCCGAGGAGTACGCCATCGCGTGGCGCGCCTGCAGCGACCCGGCCACGCGCCAGCAGCAGATCGAGCTGACGATGGCCGTCGGCGAGTCGCTCGACAAGCTCACCCGGAAGCCGCTGCTGCGCCAGTCGCTGCGGCTGATGCGCGGGCCCGCGCAGATGGCCGGCCTGGGTGCGCTGCAGCACTTCCTCGAAAGCGGCTTCGACACCTTCCGCGCGATGCGCGGCGCGGGCGAGTTCCTGTCCACTGTGCGACAGCGCGAAGACACATTGGCACGCGGCCTCTTTCAAGCCGATACGTCCGTCCTAGGGCAACTCCCCTAGCTTGATGTAACTGGCAGTCCCACCATCAGCGGCTTCACGCAAAGCACGCAGAGCATGCGAAGGGGCCTCGAATGACCGCCGTTCTTGCCGACGTCACGCAGGTGACATCCCGCGACAAGCCCTGGCTGGCCGGCTACCCGCCGGGCGTGCCGTCGCAGGTCGACACGGGCGCCTACCGCTCGCTGGTGGACCTGCTGAACGAGGCCTTCCGCCAGCATGCGCGCCGCGACGCGGCCGTCTGCATGGGCCAGCGCATGAGCTTCGCCGAGATGGACCGGCTGTCGGTGCAGTTGGGCGCGTGGCTGCAGGCGCAAGGCCTCAAGCAGGGCGACCGCGTCGCCATCATGATGCCCAACGTGCTGCAGTACGGCGTGGCCATCGCCGGCATCCTGCGCGCGGGCTTCGTCGTCGTGAACGTGAACCCGCTGTACACGCCGCGCGAGCTGGAGCACCAGCTGAAGGACTCCGGCGCGCGCGCCATCGTCGTGCTGGAGAACTTCGCGCACACGCTGGCCGAGGTGCTCAACGCCACCGACGTGCACCACGTCGTGCTGGCGTCGATGGGCGACCTGCTGAGCTGGTGGAAGGGCCCGCTGATCAACTTCGCCGTGCGTCATCTGAAGAAGATGGTGCCGGAGTTCCGCCTGCCCGTCGGCGACGGCCGCACTGTCGTGCGCTTCAACGAGGCGCTGGCCCACGGCGACCGCCTGCACCTGAAGAAGCCCGAGCTGGGCCCCGACGACGTCGCCTTCCTGCAATACACCGGCGGCACCACCGGCGTGTCCAAGGGCGCCACGCTGCTGCACCGGAACATCGTCGCCAACATCCTGCAGGTGGAGGCCTGGTTCCAGCCCATGCTGTCCACGGTGCCCGGTTACGACAACGGCGACGTGCAGTTCACCAACGTCTGCGCGCTGCCCCTGTATCACATCTACGCGCTGACGGCCTGCTTCATGCTCGGCGCGCGCATGGGCCACCTGAACATCCTGGTGCCCAACCCGCGCGACATCCCCGGCTTCATCGAGACGCTGCGCGGCCACAAGGTGCACATCTTCCCGGCCGTCAACACGCTGTTCAACGCGCTGGCCAACGAGCCCGCCTTCGCGCGGCTGGACTTCTCCGAACTGACCATCTCCAACGGCGGCGGCATGGCCGTGCAGCAGGCCACGGCGGAGAAGTGGCTCAAGGTCACCGGCTGCCCGGTTGTCGAGGGCTACGGCCTGTCCGAGACCGCGCCGGCGGCCACGATCAACCCGCTGGACCAGCGCGCCTTCAACGGCAGCATCGGCCTGCCCATCTCGGGCACCGAGATCACCATCCGCGACGACGACGGGCAAGACCTGCCCCTGGGCGAGCGCGGCGAGATCTGCATCCGCGGCCCGCAGGTCATGGCCGGCTACTGGAAGCGCCCGGACGAGACCGCCAACGTCATGTACGGCGACGGCTTCTTCAAGAGCGGCGACATCGGCATCATGGACGAGCGCGGCTATGTGCGCATCGTCGACCGCAAGAAGGACATGATCCTCGTCAGCGGCTTCAACGTGTACCCGACCGAGATCGAGCAGGTCGTCAACCTGTACCCCGGCGTGCTGGAATGCGCCGCTGTCGGCGTGCCGGACGCCAAGTCCGGCGAGGCCGTCAAGCTGTTCGTCGTCAAGAGCGACCCGGCGCTGGCCGAGGAAGACCTGGCCAGCTATTGCGCCCAGCAGATGACGGCCTACAAGCGGCCCAGGTTCATCGAGTTCCGCGACGAGCTGCCCAAGAGCAACGTCGGCAAGATCCTGCGCCGCGAGCTGCGCACGCCGGGCGCCTGACCCCGCCCGGGCCGCGCGCCGTCAGAACGGGTTGTTCTTGGCGCGCGACAGCGCCAGGTTGGCGACCTGCTGCTGTGCCGCCGGCCCCAGCAGCGTGTCGCCGGCCCACAGCCAGGTCTGCGGCGAGGCGTCGGGCTTCAGCGTGTCGATCGTGCAGTCCTGCGGTGCCACGTCGGTGCGGCAGGCGGCTTCCGTCACGTTCGTGAAGCTGCCCAGGTAGGGGAAGCGCACGAAGCGCTGGATGGTCTCGTCCACCAGCACCAGACCCACCAGCCGGCCGTCGTTCAGCAGGTTCAGCCGCATGGACGTGTTGAACGCGGCGCTCAGCTCGTCCAGGAACAGGGCGCGGTCGATGTCGGTCTGCTGCTCGCGTTCCTTCAGGCCGAAGGGCGTCTGACCCACTTCGAAGATGGTAGCTACCAGCACACGGCCGTTGGCATTGGCGATGCGGTTGGCCTGCTCGGCCAGCAGCTTGCCGCGCGCCTTGGCCTCGCCCAGCAGCGATTCGCGGCTGACCGCCGGGAACTGCTTGTACAGCTCCACGATGTCGTTCACACCCACCATGATGGCCACCAGGTCCCTGGGGCCGAAACGGTCGTTGGACAGGTGTGCATCGATCTTGTCGCGCACGTCGGCCACCTTGTTGCCGGCGGCGGCGTACATGACGCCCTGCGGCAGTGCGACGAAGCTGGTGTTGCACTGCTGGTAGACGAAGCCGAAGCCGGCGGCCAGCTGCTGCGTCCAGACCGGGTTCAGCGAGCACTCGACCTGCTTGGTGTCCGTGTTCAGCGCGTTGATGCCGTACTTCTTGCCGCTCTGCAGGATGGTGCCGCTCTCGTCGCCGAAGGCAATGATGCGGGTCGGCGCGAACGGTTCGATCTGCGAGGTGCCCCCGCCGCCGCAGCCGGCGATCAGCGCCGCAGCCGCCACCGCGGCCAGGGTCAGGCCGCGCTTCAATTTCTGGGAGACAACTCGGTGCATGACGATGAACTCAGGGACAAAACTCAATCAGTGAAGGCGGCGGCGGCCCGGCTGAGCCGGTCACGGACGCCATCCCAGGCCGGCTCGCGCGGAGGCGCTTCGACCCAGATTTCCCGGGCGCCGGCCGCATCCAGCGCCCGCAGCACCGCAAACAACTCGTGCGCCGCGGCCGCCGGGTCGGACGGCTGGGCCTGCCAGAGCCAGGCCGGCAACTGGGCGCGTGAATATACCGCCACCCCTTCCAGGCTCCCGCTGGCGGTCGCAGCCGCCAGACGTAAAGAAAGCCCTTCGGCGTCCAGCAGCCGCACCCGGGCGGCCGGCGCGTAATGCGCGGCCAGCGTGCCCGAGGCCTTGGGCGCGGCGGCATCGGGCTCGGCCAGCGGCTGGCCCAGTGCGGCCTCGATGCGGGCGCGGCTCAGCAGGCCGGGGCGCAGCAGTGCCGGGCGCTCCCGGCTGCAGTCGACGATGCTGGACTCGATGCCCACCTCGCAGGCGCCGCCGTCCAGCACCATCAGCCCGGGGCCGAATTCCTCGACGACATGCGCCGCCAGCGTCGGGCTGACGCGGCCGAAGCGGTTGGCGCTGGGCGCGGCCACGCCCGCCACACCCAGCTCGCGGGCCGCGGCCAGCACGGCGCGGGCCACCGGGTGGGCCGGCGAGCGCAGCGCCACGGTGGCCTGGCCACCCGCGGCGGCCTCGGCCATGCCGGGCGCGCGCGGCACGATGACGGTCAGCGGCCCCGGCCAGAACGCGTCCATCAGCCGGCGGGCGGTGTCGGGCAGGTGGTCGGCAAACGGCTCGGCACCGGCGGCGTCCAGCACGTGGACGATCAGCGGATGGTCGGCCGGCCGGCCCTTGGCGGTGAAGATGCCGGCGACGGCCTCATCCCGGTCGGCCCGGGCGGCCAGGCCGTAGACCGTCTCGGTCGGCAGGCCCAGCAGCTCGCCGTCCGCCAGGCGCCGGGCGGCGGCCTGGATGGCGGCGGGATCGTTGCCGGGCAGCAGCAGCATCAGAAGTCGGTGGGCAGGCCCAGCAGGGCGGCTGCCTGCACGGCGACTGCGCGCGCCGCCTCGGCCGTGTCGGCCGTGATGTTCAGGTGGCCCATCTTGCGGCCATGGCGCGCCTCGGCCTTGCCGTACAGGTGCAGGTGGGTGCCGGGCAGGGCCAGCACGCGGTCCCAGGCGGGCGGCGTGGGGCCGCCGGCGTCGGAGAACCACAGGTCGCCCAGCAGGTTCAGCATGACGGACGCCGAGTGCTGGCGCGGCTCCGGCAGCGGCAGGCCGGCCAGCGCCCTCACCTGCAGCTCGAACTGCGACGCGCTGGCGCCGTTCATCGTCCAGTGGCCGGAGTTGTGAGGGCGCGGCGCCATCTCGTTGACGACCAGGCGGCCGTCTTCCAGCCAGAAGAACTCGATGCACAGCACGCCGACATAGCCCAGCGCCTCGGCGACCTGGCGGGCGGCGGCGACGGCCTGCTGCTGCACGTCGGCCGGCACGTCGGGTGCCGGCACCTCGGTGACGGCCAGGATGCCGCCGCGGTGCAGGTTCTGCTGCACCGGGTAGTTCACCAGCTGGCCGTCGGCGCCGCGCGCCACCAGCACGCTGAGCTCGCGCCGCAGCGGCAGCAGCTGCTCCAGCACGCAGGGCACGCGCTTCAGGTCGGCCCAGGCGGCGGCCAGCTCGGCCGCGGTGCTCACGCGCACCTGGCCCTTGCCGTCGTAGCCCATGCGGCTGGTCTTCAGGATGCCGGGCAGCAGCGCCGGGTTGACGGCCGCCAGCTCGATGTCGTTGGTGATGACGGCATGCGGCGCGCACGGCACGCCGGCCGCCTCGAAATGCGCCTTCTCGACGGCGCGGTCCTGGCAGACGGCCACCGACGCCCCCGACGGCGCGACGACGCGCATGCCCGCCAGCGTCTCCAGCGCCAGCGCGGGCACGTTCTCGAACTCGGTCGTGATGGCGTCGCAGTCGCGCGCCAGCTGGGCGAGGCCGAAGGAATCGAGGTAGTCGGCCTGGATGTGCTTCTCCGCCACCGCGCCGGCGGGGCTGATCGCATCCGGGTCCAGCACGATGCAGCGGTAGCCCAGCGCCTGCGCGGCGTGGACGAACATGCGGCCCAGCTGGCCGCCGCCCAGCACGCCCAGCGTCGTCTGGCGGGATTCGCCAGGCGTCGTGGCACCGGGGAGCAGCGCAGTCATCAGCGGAGGTCCTCGGTCATCGCCTGGGCCACAGCGGTTTGTTTCGTGCGGTAGGCATTGAGCTTGTCCAGCAGCGCCGCGTCGCCCGTCGCCAGCATGGCCACGGCGAACAGCGCGGCGTTGGCCGCGCCGGCATTGCCGATCGCGAAGGTGGCGACCGGGATGCCCTTGGGCATCTGCACGATGGAATGCAGCGAGTCCACGCCCTGCAGGTGGCGGCTGGCCACCGGCACGCCCAGCACCGGCACCGTCGTCTTGGCGGCCAGCATGCCCGGCAGGTGGGCCGCGCCGCCGGCGCCGGCGATGATGGCCTTCAGGCCGCGGCCACTGGCGGCCTCGGCGTAGGCGAACATCTCGTCGGGCATGCGGTGGGCCGACACGACCCGCGCCTCGAACGCGACACCGAACTCGGTCAGAATCTCGGCCGCCAGCTTCATCGTGTCCCAGTCGCTGCTGGAGCCCATGACGATGCCGATGACGGCGTCAGGGTTCGTGGGGGCTGAGATGGACAAGACGCACTCCGAGGGCCAGAAAAGCCTTGAATTGTAGAAGCCGGGGCCTCAACTCCCTCCGACCATGATCGACATCACCCTCCAGAACTTCGAAGCCGAACTCATCGTCGCGTCCCAGACCCAGCCCGTGCTGCTGGACATCTGGGCGCCGTGGTGCGGCCCCTGCCGCACGCTGGGCCCCATCCTGGAGAAGCTGGAGACCGCCTACGCCGGCCGCTTCACGCTGGCCAAGCTGAACAGCGACGAGGTGCCCGAGATCGCCACGCAGCTGAGCCAGATGTTCGGCGTGCGCTCCATCCCGTTCTGCGTGATGTTCGTCGGCGGCCAGCCGGTGGACGGCTTCGTCGGCGCCATCCCCGAGGCGCAGATCCGCGAGTTCCTGGACAAGCATGTGCCGGCCGGCGAAGAGCTGGAGGCCGAGGCCGACCTGGCCGAAGCCGAGGGCCTGATGGCCGACGGCGACCTGGAGAGCGCGCTGGCCAAGCTGGCCCACGCGGTGCAGACCGACCCGGCCAACGACGCCGCCCGCTTCGACTACGTGAAGGCGCTGCTGGAGCTGGGCCTGCTGGAAGACGCCCGCGCCGCGTTCGCGCCGGTGGCGGCCAAGGCGGCCGACACGCTGGTGCCGTCGCCGCGGCTGGCCGCGCTGGCCACGTGGCTGACCGCCTTCGAGGCCAGCACCGGTGCCGACCCGGCCGCGCTGCAGGCGGCGATCGCCGCCAACAAGCGCGATTTCGACGCCCGCTTCACGCTGGCGCAGACGCACATGGCCGGCCAGCGCTTCACCGAGGCCATGGACGAGCTGCTGGAAATCATCATGCGCGACAAGGCCTGGAACGGCGAGGCGGCGCGCAAGACCTACGTCGCCATCCTGGAGCTGCTGACCAAGCCGGCGCCCAAGGCCGCCGCCGAAGCCAAGAGCGGCGCGCTGGAACTGACCGGCAAAGCCGCCGTCGTGCAGAGCGACCCGCTGATCGACAGCTACCGCCGCAAGCTGTCGATGGCGTTGTTCTAAAGCGCGCGGACCGGCGCCGGGCCGCCCCAAGCCGGCCCGCAGGCGATGTGCTTGCGGCTCAATGCCGCAAGCATCGCCGTCCCCTAGGGGGACCGCTCAGGTCTGCCCGCGTTCAGCGCGGCAGGACTGGGCGAGGGGCTTCAAGGTACCCCGCCATTGCTGTTGCGCAGCTCCCGCAGCTTGACGCACTCCGCGTCGTTGCGGAACTGCGGCTTCTCGCACTGCCGGTCGATGCACCAGGCGCGCGCCAGCAGCACGCGGCCGCCGCAGGCCTCGGCCGCCGTGCGGGGCTCCGGCGCCGCGGCGGTGGATGCCGGCGCGGCCTGCACCGGCGTGGCGACGGCGGACGCGGCCGGCTCGGGCGCGGCGAACACGGGGCTGCGCGGCACGGGGCGGAAGTCGCCCGCCTTCTCGGTGACGATGGGCTTGAGCGCGGCGCTGTCGCGGCGTGCCGGCGCGGAGGCCGCCGGGCGCGGCGCCGGCGCGGGTGACGACGCGGCCGCAGGGCCGCCCACGGACACGGTGGCCACGCGCGTCACCGGCAGCGGCGCCGGGACCGACGCGGCATCGGCCATGGCCGCCGGCACGCTGGCCGGCATGGATGCGGCCAGCACGGGGTCCGCGGCACTGGCCGCGGCGGACGCGGCGGCGTCGACGGCCGGCGGCGCGTGCCGGGCCATGTTGCCGCGCAGCTGCACGACGAACAGCGCCAGCAGCAGCACGGCCGCCACGCCGGCACCGGCCAGCAGCAGCGGCCGGCGGCTGCGGGCCTGGGCCGGCGGCTGCGGCACGAGGGTCGTGCGCAGCATGTCCTCGGGCAGCGCCTGCACGGTGTCGGCGAACTCGATGTCGAGCTTGCCGGCCGGCTCGGCGGGCGCGGGCCGCGGTGGCGCCGGGCGCGGCACGGCGGCCTGCGGCGGCGGCACCGGGGCGCGGCCGTCCAGCACCTCGCGCCAGGCGGCGGCGCTCTGCGGGCGCTGGTGCGGCGGCACGCGCAGCGCCCAGTCCAGCGCGGCGAGGAAGCCGCTCGAATACCCCTCGATGGCCAGCGGCGCCAGCTCGTCGCCCATCGCGCGGGCGGTGCAAGGCGGCGGCGGGTGGCCGGTCAGCAGTTCGTGCATGACGGCGGCCAGCGCGTAGAAGTCGGTCCACGGCCCCTGCTTCAGGCTGGTCGCCTCGGCGTACTGCTCGATGGGCGCGAAGCTGGGCTTGAGGATGGCGGTGAAGACCTGCGTGCGGTCGCCGATGGCCTGGCGGGCGGCGCCGAAGTCCAGCAGGATGGGCAGGCTGCCATCGGCCGGCAGGAAGATGTTGTCGGGCGCGACGTCGCGGTGCCAGACCTGCTGGGCGTGCAGCGCCTCCAGGCCGCTGAGCACCGCGTCGAACACGCGCCGCGCCCAGGCCTCGGGGGGCGGCGTCGCCATCGTCTTGCGCTGCTCGCGCAGGTTCTGGCCCACCAGCCGCGGCATGGCCATGTAGGCGGTGCCGTTGGCCTCCCAGAAGCGGTAGACCTTGAGCAGCGACGGGTGGTCGAAGCGGGCCAGCAGCCGCGCCTCGTTGACGAAGCTGCGCCGGCCCAGCTCGAAGGTCTCGCGCATGGACATGGAGCGCACGGAGACCTGCGAGCGGCCGTCGCGCTGCGCGAACTGGCTGGGCATGTACTCCTTGATCGCGATCTCGCGCTCCAGCGCGTGGTCGCGCGCCAGGTAGACGATGCCGAAGCCGCCCACGCCCAGCGTGCCCAGCACCTCCAGCTCGCCGAAGCGGGTGCCGGGCGGCAAGGCGTTGATGGCGTCGTCGGCGGAAACGGTCATGGCGCGCGAGGGTAACGCAGCCTTTGCGGCGCGACAGCCCGAAAACCCGGGCAAGCGCGGCACTTCGCCGCGTTCAGCGCGGCGGCGTCCCCAGCCCGGCGGATGCCAGGCGCTCGGCCCACCGGCGGCGCTGGGCCGCGTCGTCGGCCCAGGCGGCCTGGGCGGCGTCGGCGTGGCGGGCGGCCAGCGCCTCCTCGCGCAGCCGCGCATAGACCTGGGCCAGCCGCGCATGCAGCGCGGCGCGCTCGTCGAGGTCGCAGTGCTGCGGGTCCTCGGCCTGCACCTCGACGGCGGCCTGGTCGGCCAGCGCGCGGGCACGCAGCGCCTCGCCGGCGTTGGCCCAGCACCAGGCCAGGTCGGCCAGCAGGCTGCCGCCCACGCGGGCCAGGCCGGTGGCGACGGCCTCGGGCAGGTGCGCCTCCAGCAGCGCGGCGGCGGCGGCGAAATCGCCCTGCACGGTGAGCAGCTGGGCGCGCAGCAGCGGCGTCAGGTCGGCGCGGGCGGAGCCGCCCACGGCGTCGTCGAAGTGGCCGATGGAGTCCACGCCCAGCAGCACGGCCGGCGCCTCGCCGGGCTCGCCGGCCAGCGCGGCATGGCGGATGCGCAGCGCGCGCATCTGCATCTGGTTGTAGAGCAGCGCCGCGAGGCCGGCATCGTCGCCGTCGGCGCTGGCAGCGCGCCGGCCGAAGGCGTACCAGCCGGAGGCGGTGGCCTCGTCGTTGGCCAGGTCCCAGGCCATGCCCAGTGCCGATGCGACGCGGCAGGCGGCGGCATGGTCGGGGGCGGCCAGCGCGGCGGTCGCGTGGGTGACGAGGCGGTCGATGTCGCGGTCGACAAAGGCCATCTGGGCGAGCCAGGCGTCGGCCAGCGCCTGCAGCCCCGTCAGCCCGGCGGCGCCGGCCATGACCTGCGCGCGGCGCACGCGATCACGGGCACCGCCACCGAAGGCCGTGAAGTAGGCCGCCAGCCCTTCGGCCAGGTGCAGCCACGCGGCCAGCTCGACGCGCGGCTGCGCCAGCGCGCGGGCGTGCAGCCGGTTCAGCTCCTCGCGGGCCTCGGCCTCGCGGCCGTGCCGCAGCCACAGGATGGCGCGCTGGGCCTGCAGCACCGCACTGCGGCCGGGCATCGCGGCGACAGCGGCGATCTCGCCATCCAGCCGCTGGGCCAGCCGGCTGCGCAGCTTGACCGGCCCCGCTGCGCTCATTGACGCACCCTGCGGCCTGCGGCCGGTCCCGCCGAGCGGGAGCGCGCTTGCTTGGGACGGCCCGGCGCTGCGCTCATGCCGTCAGCCGCTGCAGCGCTTCTTCGTACTTCTCGACGGTCTTGGCGATGACGCTGGCCGGCAGTGCCGGCGCGGGCGCCACCTTGCCCCAGGGCTGGCCATCCACGGTGGCCTGCTCCAGCCAGTCGCGCACGAACTGCTTGTCGTAGCTGGGCGGGTTGCTGCCGGGCGCGTAGCTCTCGACGGGCCAGTAGCGCGACGAGTCGGGCGTCAGCACCTCGTCCATCAGCGTCAGCGTGCCGTCGGCGTCCAGGCCGAACTCGAACTTGGTGTCGGCAATGATGATGCCCTTGGTCAGCGCGAAGTCGGCAGCGCGCTGGTAGAGCTGGATGGAGATGTCGCGCACGCGCGTGGCCAGCTCGGTGCCGATGATGGCCGCGGCCTGCTCGAACGAGATGTTCTCGTCGTGGTCGCCCATCTCGGCCTTGGTGGCGGGCGTGAAGATGGGCGCGGGCAGCTTGTCGGCATTGCGCAGGCCGGCGGGCAACGCGACGCCGCAGACGCTCTGGGTCTTCTGGTACTCGGCCCAGCCGCTGCCGGCCAGGTAGCCGCGCACGACGGCCTCGATGGGCAGCGGCTTCAGGCGCTTGACCAGCATCGCGCGGTCGCGGATCTGCTCGCGCTCGGCGTCGGTGACGACGGACAGCGGGTCCTCGCCGGTCAGGTGGTGGGGCACGATGCCGTCGAGCTTGTCGAACCAGAACAGCGCCATCTTCGTCAGCAGCGCGCCCTTGCCGGGAATGGGCTCGCCCATGATGACGTCGAAGGCCGACAGGCGGTCGCTGGCGACCATCAGGATGCGGTCCTCGCCGACGGCGTAGTTCTCCCGCACCTTGCCGCGGCCGAGCAGGGGGAGGGACGTGAGGCTGGATTCGTAGAGGGCTTGAGGCATGGCGGCGATTTTAGGTGCCGCCCCGCCGGCCGCGGTTGCGGCCCTCAGCGCGGTGCGACGGCGTCGAAGCCGGCATAGCGCGCGATGAAGCGCGCCCGGCCCTCGCGGGCGAAGGCGTCGGCGTCCCAGTCGCCCGGCAGCAGCCGCGGCGCGAACGCATCGCGGAAGCGGTAGACCTGGGCCGGCAGCGTGCGCCCGTCGGCCAGCGCGACGACGACGTCCACGCGCTCGTACTCCTCGCCCTCGAACGCATCCAGCCGCGCCCAGGCGGCCTCGGTGACGTCCCGGTACAGCACGCCGGGCACGGTGGCGCCGGCGGCCGGGCGCAGGCCGGGGTAGTCCTGGCCGCGCACCGGGTGGCGGCGGTGGCCCGCCAGCGAGGCGGGCTCGCCGGCGACCTCATGGCCGCAGACGCGGCCCATGATGTCGGCCCACATCAGCGAGCCGTAGGTGAAGCAGTGACGGGTCGTCACTGCACCTTCTGAGCCAACTCGCCGCGCGCGTAGGCGGCGGCGATGTCGACCAGCGTGCGGCCCTTGATCTTGCCGGCCTGGCCTTCGCAGCCGAACTCCATGTAGCGCTGCTTGGCGATGACCTTGGCCGCCTCGCGGGCGGGCTTGAGCCACTCGCGGGCGTCGAACTTGTCGGGGTTCTCGGCCATGAACTTGCGCACCGCGCCGGTCATCGCCAGGCGGATGTCGGTGTCGATGTTGATCTTGCGCACGCCGTGCTTGATGGCTTCCTGGATCTCCTCGACCGGCACGCCGAAGGTCTCCTTCATCTTGCCGCCGTACTGGTTGATGATGGCCAGCAGGTCCTGCGGCACCGACGACGAGCCGTGCATGACGAGGTGGGTGTTGGGGATGCGCGCGTGGATTTCCTTCACGCGGCCGATGGCCAGGATGTCGCCCGTGGGCTTGCGGCTGAACTTGTAGGCGCCGTGGCTGGTGCCGATGGCGATGGCCAGCGCGTCGAGCTGCGTGGCCTTGACGAACACGGCGGCCTCCTCGGGGTCGGTCAGCATCTGGGAGTGGTCCAGCTTGACGTCGGCGCCGATGCCGTCTTCCTCGCCGGCATCACCGGTCTCGAGGTTGCCCAGGCAGCCCAGCTCGCCCTCGACGGTCACGCCGACCGCGTGCGCCATCTCGACGACCTTGCGGGTCACTTCCATGTTGTATTCGAAGGACGACGGCGTCTTGCCGTCTTCCATCAGCGAGCCATCCATCATGACGGAGCCGAAGCCCAGGTCGATGGCGCCGGCGCAGACCTTCGGGCTGGTGCCGTGGTCCTGGTGCATGACCAGCGGGATGTGCGGGTACATCTCGGCCGCGGCCTGGATGAGGTGCTTGATGAAGGGCTCACCGGCGTACTTGCGGGCGCCGGCGGAGGCTTGCAGGATGACCGGTGCGCCGACTTCATCGGCGGCAGCCATGATGGCCTGCACCTGCTCCAGGTTGTTGACGTTGAAGGCTGGGATGCCGTAGCCGTTTTCGGCGGCGTGGTCCAGCAGCTGACGCATGGAGACGAGAGGCATGGGAATTCCCCGGGGGAGTTGAGAAATCTGGGCCGACTGCGGCTGCCAACGTAGTTGGTAACCCGGTCGTAACTGGTAGGGGATTCTATGGAGGCGCGGGCATGCCCCACCCCCACGGATGGGAGTAGTCAGCACAATGCGCAAATGACAAGACTGGTGTTCGACCACCTGACCAACTGGATCACCGCCGCCGCCGGCGAACACGCGCTGGACCTGGCGGCCCACATCGAGGAGCGCACCGGCGCCAGCCACCGCGCCGCGATGTCGGCGCTGAAGCGCCTGGTGGACGCCGGCTGGCTGACCCGCAGCGGCAGCAGCCGCCGGCCGGTGTTCTCGCCCGGCGCGCTGCGCCAGGTGGCGCGGAGCTACACGCTGTACGGTCTGCAGGAGGACCTGCCCTGGCAGCGCGACTTCGCGCCGCACTTCGCGCTGCCGAAACACGTCGAACGCATGGTGCAGCACGGCTTCACCGAGCTGGTCAACAACGCGGCCGACCATTCAGGCGGCAGCAGCGTCACCGTGTCGCTGCGGCAGACGCCCACGCATGTGCAGCTGCTCGTCAGCGACGACGGCATCGGCGTGTTCGACAAGATCTGCACCGCCTTCCAGCTGGAAGACCCGCAGCACGCGATGCTGGAGCTGAGCAAGGGGCGCCTCACCAGCGCGCCCGACGCACACACCGGCCGCGGCCTGTTCTTCAGCAGCCAGCTGGCCGACGTGTTCGACATCCACGCCAACAACACGGCTTATCAGCGCCGCGCCTGGGAAAGCGCCGGCTGGAAGAAGGGCCGCGCGCTGCCGCGCCAGGGCAGTTCGATCTACATGGCCATCGCGCTGAACACGACGCGCACGCTGGACGGCGTGATGAACGCGTGGAGCATCGGCGGCGACGGCATCGAGTTCGACCAGACCCGCGTGCAGCTGCGTCTGCTGACGACCGAGGGCCAGGCGCTGGACTCGCGCGCGGCCGCCCGCCGCGTGGGTTCACGGCTGACGACGTTCAAGCGGGCCGAGATCGACTTTGACGGCGTGACCGACGTGGGGCACGGCTTCACGGACGAGCTGTTCCGCGTGTTCGCCAAGGCGAATCCGCAGGTGGAGCTGGTGGCGGTGAACACCAGCCCGCGCATCGAGGCGCTGATCAGGAGCGCACGCGCCTAAGGCTTTCGCAAGGCAGGCACCGGCGGCACCGCGATGCGGGGGCCGACATAGCCGGTCACGGTGCCGAAGCGGCCGCCATCCTCGCGCGCCCAGTCCTCGGCCCAGGTCTGCATCTCCGGCGGCTCACGGCCGACGAAGTTCCACCACAGCAGCGGCGGCGTGGCCCAGGGCTCGCCGCCCAGCAGCAGCAGCCGCGTGGCCGACGTGCAGCGCAGTTCGACCGACGTGCAGCCCGGCCCGATGTAGAGCAGCGTGCCCGGCGCGACGGTCTCAACGGCGTCATGGCCGGCCGGCGCGATCTCGACCTCGCCTTCCAGCAGCATCAGCCCATGCTCGAAGCCGGGCTGCAGCGCGATGACCGCATCGGCTGGCCCGTCGGCCGCGAGGTCCACGCCCAGCAGCGGCGTGAAGCTGGGCACCGGCGAGCGCTGGCCGTCCAGTTCGCCCACCAGCAGCGTGCCGTCGAAGCCACCCACCGCGCAGCGCGGCAGGTCGGGGAAGTGCTGGAAGCTGGGGGGCCGCTCGCGCTCGGCGTCCGGCAGCGCGATCCACAACTGCGCCAGGTGAATGCGGTCGGACAGCGACTCCTCGCTGTGCGAGATGCCGTGGCCCGCTGTCATCAAGTTCACCTGGCCGGCGCGCAGCACCTGCTCGGAGCCCAGGCTGTCGCGGTGCAGGATCTCGCCCTCGATCATCCAGCTGAAGGTCGACAGCCCCGTGTGCGGGTGCGGGCCGACGTTCATGCGCTTGACCGTCGTGGCCGGGCCGGCGTGGTCGGCAAAGCACCAGGCGCCGATGACGCGGCGGCCCTTGTTGGGCAACGCGCGCTGGATGGGCAGGCCGCCGACGTCGCCGACGTGGCTGGTGATGCGCTCGACGAACACGGCGCTCATGCGGACCTCTTCTGCACGAAGCCGACGAAACCCTCGACGAACTGCTGCAGCTGCACGCGCACCTTGTCGTCGATGAGCTGGCCATCGGCGTCGAACACCGTGCCGGCCTTGGACACCATCAGCCGCCCGCCCATCCAGAAGTCGTTGCCGAAGGCGCGCAGCACGGACAGCAGCGCGCCCTGCGACTGCACGGTGCCGAAGCCGCCGGGCGTCGCGCCGACGAGCGCGGTGGGCTTGCCGCCGAACAGCTTGCCGCCCTCGCCGCTGGGGCGGGACAGCCAGTCCAGCCCGTTCTTCAGCACGCCGGGGATGGAGTTGTTGTACTCGGGGGTGCCGATGAGGAGCGCGTCGGCGGCGCGGATGGCTTCGCGCAGCTCGGTCACGGCGGGCGGAACGCCCTCGGCCTCGACATCGCCGTCATACAGCGGGATGCCGTGCAGCGTGCGCAGCTCGATGCTGACGCCCGCGGGCGCGAGGCCCGCGGCGGCGCGCAGCAGCGCGGTGTTGTAGGAGGCGCGGCGCAGCGCGCCGCTGAGGGCAATGATCTTCATGGGCAACCGCTCCAGCCGGTGGAGCGGCGATCATGCCAGCGCCCCGCGCACGCCGGGCGCGCGGGGACGAGCCGGGTCAGCTGCGCGAGCAGTAGACCGGCGTGGACGTGGGCACCGTGGGCGTGGTGCCCGTGTAGGCCTCGGTGCGCGTCAGCGTCACGTTGCACTGGGCGTCGACGGTCAGGTCGAACAGCGTCCAGTAGTCGGTCTGCGCGGTCTCGCCGGTGGCCGGCGGCACGAACAGCTCGGTGCGGCCGCCCGGCAGGATGAGCTCCACACGCGCGCCGCTGACGGCGATGGGGCCGCTGCCGTAGCCGCTGTAGTTGCGCACCGCGTACTTGTAGGTGCCCACCATCAGCTTGGTCAGCGTGACGACCTCGGGGCCGAAGCTGCTGATGTCGTCCACGTCCAGGTTGGCGAACGGGGCGGCGGCCAGCTGGCCCTTGCTGCCGTAATAGACGTGGCTGCCGCTGGGCGTCCACAGGTGGCTGTCCAGGTCGCGCGGGTTGGCGCCCCAGGTCAGCTTGATGGACACGCCGGTGGCGTTGGCGGCCAGCACCAGGCAGTCGGTCAGCGTCAGCTCGCCGCTGCCGCTGGAGACGCGCACCGTGTTGCTCAGCAGCGGGCTCTGGAACGCGATCAGCGTGGCCAGGCTGTTGGCGCGCACCGCGACGCGGAAGGCGCCGTTGGCATCGGTCAGCGCGCCGCTGGTGCCGCTGTAGTCGATGCCGTCGCTGGTGATGCTGGCGCCAGCCACGCGGGCGCCCGCGTCATTGCTGACGCAGCCGTTGACCCACACCGTCTCGCTGATGCGGTCGGCGTTCCAGGTGCTGAAGTGCGCGACCGTGCCTTCGTAGTAGCGATTGGCGCCCGTGCCCTGCAGCGTGGCGGTGCCCTCCTGCGCCCAGCGGCCGCTGGCCGTGTCGAAGTGGAACAGCGGGATGGTGGCCGGCGGGTTGGCGTCGCGCGTGGCCAGCGGGATGCGGATGGTGGCCGTCTGGCCGGTGCGCAGGTTGGCCGTGGCGCCGGCGGCGTCGGTGATCTGCACGCCCAGAGCGCCGTAGCTCTCGATGGACACCGGGTTGCCGCCGCTCATCGTCGTGTAGTCGCCGGGCATGAGGCTGGAGTCCAGCGACGGGTCGATGGCGGTGATGCGCACCGTCGCGTTGCCGGTCAGCGCGCTGCCGTCGGCCTTGGCCAGGCTGGCCGCGGCCAGCACGACGCGGGCCGTGCCGGCCGTGTTGGAGACCGTGCCGCCGGTGGCGGCGTCCAGCGTGGCCGAGGCGGTGACGGGCACCAGGCGCGCGAGCACGCCGCTGGCGCCGTTGTCACCCACGGCGACGATGCGGGTGCTCTCGCCGTAGCCCGTGCCGGTGAAGTTGACGACAGCGCGCGCCGCGGGCGACACGCCGGCGAGGCTGAACGCGCCCTGCGCGTCGGTGGTGGCCGTGCGGGCCCCCAGCGTGACGGCGATGCCGGGCAGCGCGGCGCCGGTCAGGCCATCCAGCACGCGACCGCTGACGGCCACGCGCACGACGACGCTGAGGTTCACGCTGCCGTCGGCGCAGTTGGTGGGCGATGCGGTCTGGCAGATGCGGTAGCCCAGCGTGGACGCGCCGGCCGCAGCCGTGGCGCCGACCTGCAGCTGGCCGTCCGCGCCCAGCGTGACACCGGCCGGCCAGGTGCCGGTGGTGCTGGCCGTGACGGTGGCGCCGGCGGCGGCAATGCCGTCGAGCTGGTCGTTGGCCAGCAGCGAGGCGCTCTCGCCGGCACCCAGCGTCGCGGTGTCCGCGCCGGCCGTGATCGGCGGCTTGGGCACGGTCAGCGTGACGGCAGCCGCGCTGCAGTTGCTGGCTGCGGCGGCCTCGCAGAGCTGGTAGTTCAGCGTGTAGCTGCCGGGCACCGCACCGCGGGCCACGGCCACCACGCCGTCGGTGACGCTGACGCCCGTCGGCAGCGTGCCGGTGAAGGCGATGGTCGCGTTGCCGCCGGTGCCGACGCGGGCGGCCGCGCCGCCCACCGTGTCGTTGGCCAGCGCCGAGGCGCTCTGGCCGGTGCCCAGCGACATCGTGTCGGCCGTGGCCACCATGGCCGTCGGGCCGCTGCTGTCCCCGCCTCCGCAGGCGCTCAGCATGGCCAGCACGGCCGCTGCTGCTGCGCCGAGGCAGCGCTTGTTCATCGTCATCGTCGGTACTCCTGTGTGCAGACACGCGGGGCTTGTGGCCCCGGAAAGTCGCGCATGCTAGGGTTGCCCCGCAGGGGTGCCAGGGCTTGCCACCCCCCAAAGTCCCCCGTGTCCGGGACGCGTCACCCCGCATCCGGGCCCCGCCATCCCCCAGGTGAACGACATCCATTTGTACGAGTCGGTAACAAACGGTGAATGCGCCGCGGCTAGGATGGCCGCATGCATCACTTCACGCTGCCCGACATGAGCTGCGGCCATTGCGTCGCGGCCATCACCGAAGCCCTGCAGGCCGTGGACGCCCAGGCCCGCATCGCCATCGACCGCGACCGCAAGACCGCCGACGTCGACAGCACGCTGCCGCGCGAGGCGCTGGCCGCCGCGCTGGCCGAGGCCGGCTACCCGCCCGCGCCCTGAGCGCCGCGGCGGGTCGGTTGTGGCCGGCCGCGCGCCGGCCGAGAATTCGCCGACAAGAACAAGGCGTCCACCCCACCGCGGTCATGCCCCAGAACGCGCCCCACAGCGGTGAAGTCAACCCGCACTACCTCGACCACCTCGTCGCCGCGGCCGACACGCAGGACGTCGAGGCCACCGAGGACATCGTCTCCGGCAACGGCGTCAAGCTGCTGGCGCGCGGCGCGCGCATCGACGCCACGACGCGCGAGCGGCTGCTGGCGCACAAGCTGCAGCGGCCGCTGGAGCAGTGCATCGGCGTCAGTGGTGGCGTCACGCCGGCGCAGATCGGCCTGCTGGCCGAGGCGCTGCTGGACGAGCATCCGCTGCTGGCCGCGCTCGCCCGCGACGAGCGCGCGCTGCCGCTGCAGCAGTCGCTGCCGCGCGTCAGGATCTCCCCGGCCCAGCAGTCGCTGCTGAGCCTGTATGCCCGCCAGCAGACCGACCGGCTGCGCCACGCGGTGTGCGTCGCGCTGGTGGCCAAGGCGCTGGCGCGGCGGCTGCTGCCGGGCGACGTGGACCTGCACCGGCGCATCGCGCTGGCCGGCCTGCTGCACGACGTCGGCGAGCTCTACCTGCCGCCGGCCTTCCTGCAACGCGGCCAGCCGCTGCAGGCCGAGCAGTGGCGCCAGATCGTCAGCCACCCGGTCATCGGCCACCGCGTGCTGCGCGACCTGGACGGCGGCGGCCCCGAGCTGGCGGAGCTGGTGCTGAACCACCACGAGCGGCTGGACGGCTTCGGCTACCCGCGCGGGCTGCAGGGCGAACAGTTCACGCCGCCGTCGCAGGCGCTGGCCGTGGGCGAGTGGCTGGCCGGACTGATGGAGCACGGCCATGCGGCGGGCATCCACGCCAGCATCGCCGCCAAGCTCATCCCGGGCGAGTTCGGCGACGCGGCGCTGGACCTGCTGCGCGCCGCCGCGCGCGCCAGCGGCGCGTCGTCACGGCTGACCGACGCGCGCGCCTCGCTGGCCGACATGCTGCCGCAGGCCCACTACGTCGTGGAGGTGCTGGCGCGCTTCCGCGTTGCGCGCGGCAGCTTCGACGACCGTCTTGCCGACGCCAGCGCCGAGCTGCGCCACCTGGTGGCGCTATGCCGGCACCGGCTGCAGCAGCTGCAGGCGTCGTTCAGCAGCGCCGGGCTGGACGCCCACGACCCCGAGGCGCTGGTGGAACAGCTGGGCCAGGGCAGCGCAGGGCTGCACCAGGAGCTGCTGTCGCTGCTGCGCGAGTTCCACTGGCGCATGGGCGAGATGGAACGCGAGGTGCTGCTGCGGGCCCATCAGATGAGCCCGCAGGATCAGCACCTCGTGCAGCAGATGCTCGCGACCCTCAAGGGCACGTTGCCGGCCGGGGACTGAGCCCCGGCCCTCAAGTTCACGCGAAGCGGAACGGCAGCTCCCGCTGGCGCTGGCCGGTCAGCCGGGCCACGGCGTTGGCGAGCGCCGGCGCCAGCGGCGGCAGGCCCGGCTCGCCCATGCCCTTGGGCGGGTCCATGCTGGGCACGATGCTGACGGTCATGACCGGCGGCGCGTCGGTGATGCGCGGCATGGCCATGTCGTAGAAGTTGTTCTGCTCCACGACGCCGTCCTTGAACGTCACGCGGTGCGTCGGCATCGTCGTGCCCAGCGCCATGATGGCGGCGCCCTGCACCTGCGTCTCCACGGCCTTGGGGTTCACGCAGAGGTTGCAGTGCACGCCGGCGTGGACTTCCTGCAGCACCGGCTGGCGATCCTTGCCCTTGCCCTTCAGGCTGGCGACGACGACGTAGGCGACGACCGACTCGAAGCTCTCGTGCACCGCCACGCCCCAGGCCTGGCCGGCCTTCAGCTTGCGCTTGCCGTAGCCGCTCTTGTCGACGGCCGCCTGCAGCGCCAGGCGATGGCGCCCGGCCTTGGCGTTGCCTTCCATCAGCTTGAGCCGGTAGGCCACCGGGTCCTGCTTGGTGGCGAACGCGATCTCGTCGACCAGCGTCTCCATCACGTAGGCCGTGTGCGTGGAGCCGACCGAGCGCCACCACAGCACCGGCACGTTGACGTCCGGGTGGTGCACGCTGAGGTTCATCGGGAACTCGTAGGGCTCGCGCATGCCCTCGGTGGTCGTGCCGTCCACGCCCTTCTGGTAGCCGAAGCCCTCCAGCGGCGAGCCCTTCAGGATGCTCTGGCTGACGATGCGGTGCTGCCAGCCGGCGATGTTGCCCTTGGCGTCGAAGCCGATCTCGGCGCGGTGCACGGTCATGGGCCGGTAGTAGCCGGCCTTGATGTCGTCCTCGCGGCTCCAGATCACCTTGACCGGCATGGGCTTGCCGGCCTGCTGCAGAGCCACCGCGACGGCGGCCGCCTCGCGCGGCCATTCGCTCGTGGGCACGGCGCGCCGGCCGAAGCCACCGCCGGCCATCTGCACGTTGATCTGCACCTGCTCGGGCTTGAGGCCCACGGTCTTGGCCAGCGCCATCGCGTCCAGGCCGGGCATCTGCGCGGCGTAGTAGACGTCGCAACGGTCGGCCTTCAGGTCCACCGTGCAGGCCAGCGGCTCCATCTGCGCGTGGTTCAGGTAGGGGAAGACGAAGTCGGCCGTGATCTTCTTCGGCGCCTT
This sequence comes from Roseateles sp. GW823-FHT07B05, assembly GCF_058794515.1. Taxonomy (NCBI): domain Bacteria; kingdom Pseudomonadati; phylum Pseudomonadota; class Betaproteobacteria; order Burkholderiales; family Sphaerotilaceae; genus Roseateles; species Roseateles sp. GW823-FHT07B05. Next base: position 391,497 of record NZ_JBXAGX010000003.1, on the reverse strand, counting down.
GCTCCAGGCACTCACGTCGGCCTGGAACTCGGGCTTGGGCGCCGGCGTGCCGGCGGTCTTGGCCAGCGCCAGGTACTGCTTGGTCAGCGCAGCGGTGTCGGGCTTGCCGACGCCGGCCAGGTCCCAGTCCACCTTCAGCGCATCACGGCCCTTCTTGGCGGCCCAGTAGCCGCTGGCGACCACCGCCACGCCCTGGCCGCCGCGGTCCAGCGGCACCGGCAGCACGGCCTTCACGCCCTTGACCTTCAGCGCCTCGGTGGCATCGAGCTTGGCGACCTTGCCGTTGAACACCGGCGGGCGCTGGATGACGGCCACCGCCATGCCGGGCAGCTGCACGTCCATGCCGTAGGCCTGCGTGCCCGTGCTCTTGGCCTGGGCGACCACCAGGCCGGTGGGCTTGCCGATGAGCTTGAACGTCGACGGGTCCTTCAGCGTCACGGTCTCGGGCACCGTGCCCTTCATGGCCGCGTCGAAGAACTCGCCGTAGCCGGCGCTCTTGCCGCCGCCCGAGATGACCCCGTTCTCGGCCTTCAACGACGACGCCGGCACGCCCCAGCGCTCGGCGGCGGCAGCCACCAGCATGGCCTTGGTGCGCGCGCCCAGCTCGCGGTATTGCTGGAAGCTGTTCTTCACCGAATTGGAGCCGCCGGTCAGGTGCATGCCGAACAGCGGGTCCACGTAGGCGCCCTTCTGGTCGCCGAAGCCGGTGCGCACCTTGCTCCAGTCGGCCTCCAGCTCCTCGGCGCAGATCATGGCCAGGCCGGTCTCGATGCCCTGGCCCATGTCCATGCGGTTGCACAGGATGGTCGTCGTGCCGTCCTTGGCGATGGTGACGAAGGCCAGCGGCTGCTCGGTGGGCTTGGTGCCGGGCTTGGGCGCCTGCGCGGACGCGATGCCGGGCAACAGCGCCAGGCCGACGGCGCCGCCGACGGTGGTGGTGACGAAGCTGCGGCGGGACACTCCAGTGGAGCCGCCGGTCAGCACTTGATCGATACGACGTGGGTTCAGCATGTCGCGCTCCTCAGGCCAGGGCCGCCGCGGCCGCATGGATGGCGGCGCGGATGCGGGTGTAGGTGCCGCAGCGGCAGATGTTGCCGGCCATGGCCTCGTCGATCTGGGCGTCGGTCGGCTTCTTGTTGGCCTTGAGCAGCGCCGTGGCGCTCATGACCTGGCCGCTCTGGCAGTAGCCGCACTGCGCCACGTCGTGGGCCACCCAGGCGGCCTGCACCGCCTGGCCGACCTTGTCGCCCGCCAGGCCTTCGATGGTGGTGACCGGCGCCTGGACGCTGGAAATGGGGGTCATGCACGCGCGCACGGGAGTGCCGCCGACGTGCATGGTGCAGGCGCCGCACTGGGCGGCGCCGCAGCCGAACTTGCTGCCGGTGAGCTGCAGCTCCTCGCGCACGGCCCAGAGCAGGGGCATGTCGGGGTCGGCATCGAGCGAGACGGCGCGGCCGTTCACGTTCAGGTTGATCATGGGGGGCCTTCCGGGTGTGGGGAGCCGCGGACTCTAGCCAGAAGCGGCTTCCCAGTACATCACTCGGGCTTTGCGTACTTGGCCAGCGCCTGCAGCAGCGCCGCCAGGCTGAGCGGCTTGGTCAGGTGGGCGTCGCAGCCTGCCGCCAGCGACTGCTGCACGTCGGTGTCGAAGGCGTTGGCCGTCAGCGCGACGATGGGCGTGCGCGGCCGGCCCTCGGCGGCCTCGGTGGCGCGCCACTGCCGCGTGGCGGCCAGGCCGTCCAGCACCGGCATCAGCATGTCCATCAGCACCAGGTCGAAGCGGCCCTCGCGCAGCGCGGCCAGCGCCTGGGCGCCGTCGCGCACGCGGGTGACGCGGTGCCCCAGCGGCACCAGCATGCCCTCGATGACCAGCACGTTGACATCGTTGTCCTCGGCCAGCAGCAGCGCCAGCGGCCGCGACGGCGCGACGCGCTCGGCGCGCAGCTCGGCCAGCTCGTCGCGCGGCGGGTGGGCGTCGGGCAGGTCCAGCGTCACGTCGAAACAGCTGCCCTCGCCCGGCGTGCTGCGCACGCCGACGTCGCCACCCATCAGCCGCGCCAGGCTGCGCGTGATGGACAGCCCCAGGCCCGTGCCGCCGAACTCGCGGGCGATGGACGCGTCGGCCTGCTCGAAGGGCTGGAAGATGCGCTCCAGCCGGTCCGGCGCGATGCCGATGCCGGTGTCCTGCACGCGGATGTGCACCCGCCCCGGGTCGTCGCGCGACAGTTCCACCGTGACGCCGCCACGCTTCGTGAACTTGATGGCGTTGCCGACGAGGTTGGTGACGATCTGCGCGACGCGCTGCGGGTCGCCCAGCACCCAGCCGGTGGCCTCGGTGCGCGCGAACGCGCGCAGCCACAGGCCCTGGCCCTGGGCGCGCTCACGCAGCAGCTCCAGCTGCAGGTCCACGAGGTCCATCAGGTTGAACGGCTGCGAGGCCAGCTCCAGCCGGCCGCTCTCGATGCGGGCGTTGTCCAGCAGGTCGTTGATGAGAGCGAACACCTGCCGGCCGGCGTGGCCCAGCACCTCCACGTAGTGCGCCTGCTGGGGGCTGAGCGGCGAACGGGCCAGGATGTCGGAGAAGCCCAGCACGGCATTCATCGGCGTGCGCATCTCGTGGCTGACCTGCGCCAGCAGCTCGGTCTTGGCGCGGCTGCGCGCCTCGGCCAGTTCGCGCTCGCGCGTCAGCTCGCGCTCGCGGGCGCGGGTCTGGCGCTCGTGCTCCACGGCCGTCAGCAGCAGCGCCAGCGCCAGCGCGTACAGCGCCGGCGCCGCCAGCGGCAGCACGCCCAGCCGCACGCCGCCCCAGGCCGCCAGCGTGATGCCGGCCACCGCCAGCCCGGCCGCCAGCGCCTGGTGGCGCAGCCACAGCGGCAACGCGGCCAGCGCCAGCAGCAGCGCCGTCAGCGCCCAGGCCGCGGCGCCGCGCTCGCGCAGCAGCGGCGCGGGCTCGGCGCCCAGCGCCTCGAACAGCGCGGCGTTCAGCGCCGTGCCGCTGAGCCGGCCCTCGGGCACCATGACCTCGTCGGCGAAGAAGGCACTGCTGCCGACGAAGACGCTGCGCCCGGCCAGCTGCGCCGCCAGCTCGGCGTCGTCCGATTCGCCCAAAGCGGCGCGCATCAGCCGCTGCCAGCTCACGCGCGGCAGCTCGCCGCCATCGGGCGGCAGGCGCAGCCGCAGCCGGGCCTGCTCGTCCACGGGCCAGCGGCGCGCGCCGGCGATGAGATCGCCGCCCTCCAGCCGCCAGCCCGGCGCGCCGTCGGCCCGCAGCCGCGCGGCCAGCGCCAGGCTGGGCAGCGAGCGGCCCTGCACCTGGTGCAGCAGCGGCAGCCGGCGCAGCAGGCCGTCGTCATCCAGGCCGGCCGAGATGACGCCCAGGCTGCCACGCGCGCTCAGCGCGTCCAGCAGCAGGTCGGCCGGCATCGTCAGCCCGGCCCAGCGCCGGCCCGCCGGCGCGCCGCCCAGGCGCTGCAGCGCGGCCTCCTCGGCCGTGGACATGGGCGCCAGCTCCAGCGCCGCGCGCTGGCTGGTGGCCAGCCCCGCGGCGGCCAGCACGACGGGCGGCGAACCGGCCAGCGCCTTGGCGAAGCGAGCATCGCCGTCGCGCGGGCCGGCAAAGACGATGTCCATGACCACCATCTGCGCGCCGGCCTGGCGCAGGTAGTCCAGCATCAGCGCATAGACCTCGCGCGAGTACGGCCACTCGCCCAGCGGGCCGCGCAGCGCGCGCAGCGACGCGTCGTCGATGTCCACGACGACACTGCCGGCCGGGCCCGGTGCGGGCGCGGCGGCGCGCACCAGCAGGTCGCCCAGCGCGCGGTCCACGCGCGGCTGCGCGCCGAGCAGCGTCAGCGCGCCCCACAGCAGCAGCGCCGCGGGCAGGGCAAGCCAGGGCCAGCGTTTCAAAGCACGGGCACGAGCAGCAGCGGCAGCAGCCACAGCCAGCGCGGGTACGGCACCTCGATCATCTGCGTCTGGCCCCAGGGCCCGGCGGCGCCGGCCGCGTTGACGCTACGGGCACGCAGGAAGTACTTGCCCCAGGACGGCTTGGGCATCGCGATCTCGGGCTTGTCGGTCGCGAAACGCTGCACGTCGACGCCGTCGAACGCCTCGGTCTTGCTCCATTCCAGCTCGTAGCGGGCGACGCCCTTGTCGGCGCGCCAGCGCAGCTTGAGCTGGTCGCCGCTGAGGTCGGGCTCGGCCGGCGGCGGCGCGGGCGGCGGGGGCTGGATCTCGAAGGCCTGCGCATCGCCGAACGGGCCGGCGCGGCCACCGGCCTCCACCGACGCGATGCGCCAGTGGTAGGCGCCATCGGGCAACTTCGCCTCGAAGCCGGCGGCGGCGAGGGGCGGTGGCTGTAGCACGAGGTCGGTGAAACCGGCGTCGCGCGCGATCTGCAGCCGCACGTCGGGCGCGGCGGTGTTGCGCGTCCAGGCCAGCGCCATCGCGCCGTTGTAGCTGACGGCGCCCGGCGCCGGCGACTGGATGAACGGCGGCTCGGGGCGGGCCTGCAGAGCCACGTCGGCATCGGCGGCCGCGCCTTCCTGGCCGCGGGCGTCGATGGCGCGCACACGCAGCGTGTAGTCGCCGTCGGCCAGCTCGCGCGCCTCGCCCCAGGCGGCGGCGGGCTCGCTGACGCGGGCGTCCAGCAGCAGGCGGTCGAAGTCGCCCTTCGGGAACAGCTGGGCCCGCCACGCCACGGCGCCCGCCGGCGACGCGGCCCAGGCCAGCCGCAGCGGCAGGCGCTCGGCGGTGCGCGGCAGCGCGCGCAGGTCGGGTGCCGGCAGCAGCGGCGCGACGCTGCGCGCCGTGCCCTCGGCCAGCAGGCCCTGGCCGGCAGCGACGTCGGGGCCCAGGCCGTCGGCATGGACGGCGCCGCTGAGCACCTGCAGGCGGCTTTGCGCGCCGACCGCCTGCACGCGGAACTCGGTGCCGCGCACGCCCAGGTTGACGTGCGGCGTGCGCAGCTCGTACAGCGGCACGCGCTGCGCGTTGGGCGCCACGCGGCTGTCGGCGCCGCCCCGGGACAGGCCCAGCCGCACGGCCGGAATGGCGCCACGGCCCAGCACCATCAGCTGCTCCAGCGCGACCTCGCTCTCGGGCGGCACCAGCAGCCGCGAGCCGTCGGCGAAGCGCAGCGACGCGCTGGACTGGGTGCCGGTGCGGATCACATCACCGCTCTGCAATGACGCACCCGCGGCCAGCGCCTCCGCGGCCGCGCCGCGCTGGCGCCGCACGTCACCGCGCACGAACGTGGCTTCGGCGACGCTGGCCTCGCGCCTCAACCAGGCGATGGGCATGCGCAGCGTGCTGCCGGGCTTCAGGCGCAGCGGGTCGGGCACGCGGTTGAGCTTCTGCAGGTCGCGCCAGCTGCGCGGCGTGCTGAGCCAGGCGTCGGTCAGCGTGATCAACGTGTCACCCGGCTGGATGACGTAACGCCAGTCGGCATCGGCCGCCTGCGGCTGCGCACGCGCCCCGCCCGCCAGCGCGAGCACGCCGGCGGCCAGCCAGAGCTTCAGTCCGTTCATGTGAGCCCTCCCACTCCCCTGCAGGAAGGCGCATGGTAGCGATGCCCGAAAATGCCGCGAGCTTTTCGAGGAGGGTCCATGGTTGCGTTCCCGGACTTCGTCGCCTGGCTGCGCCGGCACCGCGGCGCCTGCTTCGCGCTGATGACGCTGTGCTTCATCGTCTTCGGCCTGCTGACGCTGGACCTGGTGCGCATCGTCAGCGCCAATGCAGCCTTCCTCGCCGACAACGGCTGGCAGGGCCTGCTGGACGGCGGCCTGCGTCAGCTGCTGGAACTGCTGGCCAGCTGCGTGGGCGCGATGGCGGCGTGGCTGCTGTTCAAGGTCTGCGAGACGGTGCTGGTGCAGTCACTGACCCGCTAAGGCCGCCTGCAGCTGCGCACGCAGCCGGCGCAGCTGCTGCAGCTCCCGGTCGGGCGCCTGCAGCGCCGGCCACAGCAGCGCCACGAGATCGCGCGCGCTGGCCTCCACGTCGATCTGCCGGCCGGCCACGACGACGTCCCACAGCATGTGCTCCATGGGCCCGAACACCAGCGAGCGCAGCAGCCGCAGCGGGATGTCCTGGCGCACCTCGCCGGCCTGCTGGCCGCGCGCCAGCAGGTCCATCAGCGGCGCGGTGTAGCGGCGCTGCAGCTCGACGAAGCCTTCGCCGAGGTCCTGGCCCTTGGTCCGGCCTTCCGACAACACCAGCGCGCACAGCCCCGTGCCCTGGATCAGGAACAGCCGCAGGTGGGTCAGCACGATGAACTCCAGCTGCTCGCGCACCGGCGCCTCGCGCGGCAGGCCGGCCTCGATGGCCGCGATGATCTCGTCGTACCAGTCCTGGATGACGCGCATGCACAGCTCGCGCTTGCCGCGGAAATACGTGAACACCGTGGCCTCGGAGATGCCCAGCCGCTGCGCGATCTCGGTGGTCGTCGCGCGCTCGTAGCCGCGCTCGGCGAACACCTCGCGGCCCACGCGCAGCAGGTCGCGCACGCGCTGCTCGGCCTTGGGGCCGACGGGCGAGCGGCGCTGGGGAGGCGTGGCGGCGAGCGAGGTCATGGCGGTCACATTCTGCGCAACTATTGAGGATTACTCAAGTCGGCGTTGCATCCATGTTCCCACTGGATTATTCTGGCGCGCCTCAAACGGCTCACGAGGCCGTCATTCAATAAATTGAGCCTTGCTTAGTCAAGGCTCGCCGGGAGACACCATGCCGGTCCTGACCACCCAGCTCAACCCCCGCTCGGCCGATTTCAAGGCCAACGCCGACGCCATGCGCGGGTTGATCGACGACCTCAATGCCAAGCTGGCCCAGATCGCCCAGGGCGGCGGTGAGGCCGCGCGCGCCAAGCACACCGCCCGCGGCAAGCTGCTGCCGCGAGACCGCGTGGAGATGCTGCTGGACCCGGGCACGCCGTTCCTCGAACTGGCGCCGCTCGCCGGGCTGAACCTCTACGACAACGCGGCGCCGGGCGGCGGCGTCGTGGCCGGCATCGGCCGCGTGTCGGGTGTGGAGTGCGTCATCGTCTGCAACGACGCGACCGTGAAGGGCGGCACCTACTACCCCATCACCGTCAAGAAGCACCTGCGCGCGCAGGAGATCGCGCAGCAGAACCGGCTGCCCTGCATTTATCTCGTGGACAGCGGCGGCGCCAACCTGCCCAACCAGGACGAGGTCTTCCCCGACCGCGACCACTTCGGCCGCATCTTCTTCAACCAGGCGAACCTGTCCGCTGAAGGCATCCCGCAGATCGCCGTCGTCATGGGCTCGTGCACGGCCGGCGGTGCCTACGTGCCGGCGATGAGCGACGAGACCATCATCGTGAAGAACCAGGGCACCATCTTCCTGGGCGGCCCGCCGCTGGTGAAGGCCGCCACGGGCGAGGTCGTCACGGCCGAGGACCTGGGCGGCGGCGACGTGCACACACGGCTGTCCGGCGTGGCCGACCACCTCGCCAACAACGACACGCATGCGCTGGCCATCGCCCGCCAGTCGGTCGCGCGGCTGAACTGGACGAAGGCCAACCCGCTGGCGATGCAGACTCCGAAGGCGCCCGCGCACGACACAGCCGAGCTGCACGGCGTGATCCCCACCGACACGCGCAAGCCCTTCGACGTGCGCGAGGTCATCGCCCGCATCGTCGACGGCTCGGCGTTCGACGAGTTCAAGGCCCGCTATGGGCAAACGCTGGTGTGCGGCTTCGCGCACATCGAGGGCATGCCGGTGGGCATCGTCGCCAACAACGGCATCCTGTTCGCCGAGAGCGCCAACAAGGGCGCGCACTTCATCGAGCTGTGCTGCCAGCGCAAGATCCCGCTGGTGTTCCTGCAGAACATCACCGGCTTCATGGTGGGCCGCAAGTACGAGAACGAGGGCATCGCCCGCGCCGGCGCCAAGATGGTGACGGCGGTGGCCTGCGCCGCTGTGCCGAAGTTCACCGTCATCATCGGCGGCTCGTTCGGCGCCGGGAACTACGGCATGTGCGGCCGCGCGTACAGCCCGCGCTTCCTGTGGATGTGGCCCAACGCGCGCATCTCGGTGATGGGCGGCGAGCAGGCGGCCAGCGTGCTGAGCACGATCCGCCGCGACGCGATCGAGGCCAAGGGTGGCGCCTGGAGCGCCGAGGAGGAGGAAGCCTTCAAGGCGCCGCTGCGCCAGCAGTACGAGGACCAGGGCCACCCGTACTACGCGTCGGCGCGGCTGTGGGACGACGGCGTCATCGACCCGGCCGACACGCGCCGCGTGCTGGCGCTGGGCCTGAGCGCGTCGCTGAACGCGCCCATTCCCGACACGAAGTTCGGCGTGTTCCGCATGTAGCGCCACCCACGGGCGCGCCCGGCATGCCGGCGCCCCAGGCGTATCATGCACACAAAGCAGCCACTTCATACACATCATGCGCACCAACATCGACATCGATGACGACTTGATGGCCCGCGCCATGGCCGCAGGCCCCTTCAAGACGAAGAAGGAAGCCGTGGAAGCCGGCCTGGCCCTGCTGGAGCGCCAGGCCGCCTACCGCGAGATCCTGAAGTGGAAGGGCAAGCTGCAATGGGGCTGGGACGACGGCGAGCCGCGGCTGGACGGCCAGCCCAACATCGTCCGCGCCGCGGAGCCCGACGCGCCGTACCGGCCGGCCACAGCCGCCAAGCCCGCCACCAAGGTGGCCGCCAAACCCGCGGCGAAGGCGGCGCGCCATGGTCGTCGTTGACAGCGGCGTCTGGATCGACCTGTTCACGGGCCGGCAGAACGGCGCCGTGGCAGCGCTGGAACGCCTGTTGAAGGACGGCCAGACCCGCCTCGTGCTGCCCGACCTGGTGGTATTCGAAGTGCTGCGGGGCTTTCGCAACGAGGGCGACCTGCGCGTCGCCCGCTCGCTGTTCGCCGCCCTGGAGATCGACACGCTGGGCGGCGCCGACCTCGCCCACAGCGCGGCCGATCACTACCGCCGCCTGCGCCGTCTGGGCCTGACCATCCGCAACGGCATCGACAGCCTGATCGCCACGTTCTGCATCGACAGCGGCTTCGCGCTGCTGCACCGCGACCGCGACTACGACGCCTACGTGGAACACCTGGGCCTGCAGGCCTGGCCGCACCTCGACAACTGAGCCGCCCGATGATCGTCATCCGCCCCCTGCACGCCGCCGACAGCCTGGACGCGCTGACCGCGCTGCTGCACACGTCCTACGCGTCGCTGGCCGCGCAGGGCTGGAACTTCACCGCGGTGGACCAGCCCGTGGACGTCACCCGCGACCGGCTGGCCGGCGCGCAGGGCTTCGTCGCCGAACAGGGCGGCCGCCTCGTCGGCACGGTGGCCGTGCGCGGCCCCAAGCCCGCGGGCGAGACCTACATCGCCGACGCGCCGCCCGCGCTCTACACGACGCCCGGCACCGCCATCCTGTCGCAGCTGGGCGTGCACCCCGACTGCCGAGGCCAGGGCGTGGGCGAGCAGCTCATAGCCGCCGCCGAGGCCTGGGCTGCCGGGCAGGGCTTCACGCAGATCGCGCTGGACACCGCCGAGCCCGCCACCGCGCTACGCCGCCGCTACGAGCGGCGCGGCTACCGCACCGTCGGCGGCGTGCAGTGGCAGGGCAAGACCTACGCCAGCGTGCTGATGGTCAAGGCGCTGGCCGCGCCGGAGGCCGTGGCATGAAGTGGCTGCTGACCGCCTGCCTCGTCGGCGCGGCACTCGCGCACGCGCAGCCGCCCGCCCCCGCGGCCTCGGCCGCCTCCGCGCCCGAGCGTCTGCAGGCGGATGTGCGCGAAGCCATCGTGCGCGTGCCGGCCCGCGTGGTGGATGCCTTCGGCAAGCCGGCCGAGGGCGAGTTGCTGGTCACCACCTTCCGCCCCGCGGGGCCGGGCCCGTTCCCGCTGGCCGTCATCAGCCACGGCCGCGACCCCGACAAGCGCGCCGAGTACAAGCGCCCACGCTTCGAATCCGCCGCACGCTACTTCGTGCGCAAGGGCTTCGCCGTGGCCGTGCCGCTGCGCCTGGGCTACGGCGAACTGGCGGGCGCGGGCGACCCGGAGAACAGCGTGTCCTGCGACGCGCCACGCTACGGCGCCGCGCTGCACGCCGCCGCGCAGCAGATCCTCGCCGTGCGCGACGCCCTGGCCCGCCAGTCGGACATCGACGCCAGCCGCACGGTGCTCGTCGGCGTGTCGGTGGGCGGCATTGCGACGATCGCGGCCACGTCGGCCCATGCGCCGGGCCAGGTTGCCGCGATCAACTTCGCCGGCGGCCACGGCGGCAACCCGGAGAAGCGCCCCGGCTCACCCTGCCAGGCCGACCAGCTGCGCCGCCTCTACCGCGCCTATGCCGAGAACAACGCGGCCGCCGGGCCGGCCACGCCGACGCTGTGGCTCTACGCCGAGAACGACCGCTTCTTCGGCCCCGCCCAGGCCAGCCGCTGGGCACGCGCCTACGCGGATGGCGGCGGCGCCGTGGACCTGCGCCTGCTGCCCGCGCACGGCGAGGACGGCCACAAGCTGTTCACGGCCGGCAACGACGTCTGGCAGCCGCTGGTCGACGCGTTCCTGAAACCGCAGGGCTTCGACCAGCCCGGCCGCATCGCCGCGCCCGAGCCGGCGCAGCCGCTGACCGGCGAGGCCAGCGCGCCCGCCGGCGCGAAGGCGGGGCAGCTCGCCGGCTTCCAGAAGTTCCTCGCCGCCCAGGCACCGCGCGCCTTCGCCACCGACGGTGCCGGCCACTGGGGCTATGCGCAGGGCGACGACGCGCTGTCGCGCGCGCTGGCCTTCTGCCAACGCAACATCGCCGTCACCGCCGACGGCACGCCGGCCACGTCCTGCCACTTCCACGCGGTCGATGACGCCCTCGTCCGCAGCACGCCATGACCTCTCACCTCACGCTGGCCCGCCACGGGCACATCGCCCGCGTCACGCTGAACCGCCCCGACGTGCGCAACGCGTTCAACGAGGCGCTGATCGCCGAGCTGACCCAAGCCTTCACGACGCTGGCCCAGGACCCGACGCTGCGCGCCGTCGTGCTGGCCGCCGAGGGCAAGGCCTTCTGCGCCGGGGCCGACCTGAACTGGATGCAAGCCATGGCCGGCTATTCGTGGGAAGAAAACCATGCCGACGCCACCCGCCTGGCCGACATGCTGTGGGCCCTCTACAGCTGCCCGGTGCCGGTGGTCGCCCGCGTGCAGGGCGACGTCTACGCCGGCGGCGTGGGCCTGGTGGCCTGCGCGGATGTCGTCGTCGCCGTGGACACCGCGGGCTTCTGCCTCAGCGAAGCCCGGCTGGGCCTGCTGCCCGCCACCATCGGCCCCTACGTCGCGCGCGCGCTCGGCGAGCAGGCGTCGCGCCGCTACTTCGTGACGGCCGAGCGCTTCGGCGCCGCCGAGGCGCAGCGGCTGGGCCTGGTGCACGAGGTCGTCGCCGCCGACGCGCTGGATGCCAAGGTCGACGAGCTCGCCGCCGCCATCACCGCCAACGGCCCCGCCGCCGTGCGGGCCTGCAAGCAGCTGGTGAAGGACGTGGCCGGCCGCGAGATCACGCCCGCGCTGCGCGACGACACCGCGCGCCGCATCGCCGACATCCGCGCCAGCGCCGAAGGCCGCGACGGCGTGCAGAGCTTCCTGGCCAAGCGCAAGCCGGGCTGGCTGGCGGGCTGAAGATGGTCTACCGCTACACCGTCTCGCTGACGCCGCCGGCCGCGCCGCCGCAGACGCGCGACTCGGTCTACTCCGAGTTCGTGCTGGACCTGCCGCCCGCCTGGCAAGCGCAGGCGCCGGAAGAAGACAACACCGTCGCCTTCCACCAACCGGCCGCGGACGCGGCGCTGGTCGTGTCGGTGGACTTCATCGCCAGCGGCGCCGACGACCTGCAGGCGCTGGGCGAACAGGTCATCGCGCAGCGCCTCGCCGCGCTGGCCCACGCCACGCCGGGCGACTGGCAGACGCTGCAGCAACAGCGGCGCCCGCACCGCAGCGGCGCCGGCCTGGAGCTGTCCTTCGCGGCCGAGCTGCCGGGCCGGCAGGTGGCGCTGTACCTGGGCTACGCCACGCCGCGCAAACTGCTGCACTTCCTGATGATCTGCGGCCCCGACCGGCCGGCCGCGCTCGCCCTCTTCAATGCCACGGTGCCGCACTTCAAGCCGCGCCTGCCCTGAGTTCCTTGTGATGACCGCCCCCGACCTCGCCCAACGCAGCCGCGCCGCCGTCTGGCACCCCTGCACGCAGATGGCCCGCCTCGCCGACGTGCCGCCGCTGCCCATCGCCCGCGGCGAGGGCCCCTGGCTGATCGACACCGACGGCCGCCGCTACTTCGACGCCAATTCGTCCTGGTGGGTCAACCTGTTCGGCCACAGCGACAAGCCGTTGCACGACGCCATCAAGCAGCAGCTCGACACGCTGCCCCACGTGATGCTGGCCGGCTGCACGCACGAGCCCGCCGTGCGGCTGGCCGAGCGGCTGTCCGCCCGCACGCAAGGCCAACTGGGCCATGTGTTCTTCGGCAGCGATGGCGCCAGCGCCGTGGAGATTGCGCTGAAGCAGAGCTTCCATTCGTGGAAGAACCGCGGCCAGGCGGACAAGCGCGAGTTCGTGTGCCTGAAAAACAGCTATCACGGCGAGACGCTGGGTGCGCTCAGCGTGACCGACGTGCAGGTGTTCCGCGACGCCTACGACCCGCTGCTGATGCGCGCCCACATCGTGGCATCGCCGGATGCACGCCTCGGCAACGAAGCCGAGGCGCTGGCCGCGATGCGCGCGCTGCTGGCCGAGCGCCACGCTTCCATCGCCTGCGTCATCGTCGAGCCGCTGATCCAGGGCGCGGCCGGCATGGTCATGTATTCGCCCGACTACCTGCGCGGCCTGCGCGAGCTGACGCGCGAGTTCGGCGTGCACCTCATCGCCGACGAGATCGCCGTCGGCTGCGGCCGCACCGGCACCTTCTTCGCCTGGGAGCAGTCGGGCGCTGACTGGCCCGACTTCATGCTGCTGAGCAAGGGCATCACCGGCGGCACGATGGCGCTGTCGCTGGTGCTGACCACAGACGAGGTGTTCAACGCCTTCTGGAGCGAGGACGTCACCCGCGGCTTCCTGCATTCGCACAGCTACACCGGCAACCCGCTGGCCTGCGCGGCGGCCAACGCGGTGCTGGACCGCTTCGACGCCGGCCAGCTCGCCGACAACCGCGCCCAGGCCGAACGCCTGACGCGCGCCTTCGCCCCGTTGAGCTCGCGCGTGGCCCATCTGCGCCAACGCGGCATGATCCTGGCCTTCGATGTGCAGGATCAACACGGCAAGGCCCCACCCCGCTTCGCCGAAACCTTCCACCTGAAGGCACGCGCACACGAACTGCTGATCCGACCGATCGGCAACACCGTCTACCTGATGCCCCCCTACCTGATCGACGACGCGACCGCGGCCTTCCTGGCCCAGGCCGTGACGGCGACGCTGAACGATGTCCTTGCTTGATCACCTGAGCGCCAAGCTCGGCGCCATCTCGGCGCAGAGCCTCAAGCGCAGCCTGCGCCGCGCCGACACCGGCACCGCGCCCCGCCAGACCGTCAACGGCCGCGAGCTGCTGATGTTCTGCTCGAACGACTACCTGGGCCTGGCCGCCGAGCCGGCAATCGCCGACGCGCTGGCCGACGGCGCCCGCCGCTGGGGCGGCGGCTCCGGCGCGTCGCCGCTGGTCAGCGGCCACAGCGCCGCGCACGAGGCTGTCACCGACACGCTGGCCCGCTGGTACGCGCCGCACATCCCGCAGGCCCGCGCCATCGGCTTCTGCACCGGCTACATGGCCAACCTGGCCGTTGTGACGGCCCTGGGCGACGAGCACACCGAGATCTTCTCGGAGCAGCTCAACCACGCGTCGCTGATCGACGCGGCCCGCCTGGCGAAAGCCACCGTCACGCGCTACGGCCATGCCGACGTGGCCGGCCTGCGCGCGCTGCTGACGGCCAGCACGGCCAAGGTCAAGCTCATCGTGACCGACGCCGTGTTCAGCATGGACGGCGACCTCGCCCCCGTGCCCGCGCTGCTGGCGCTGGCGAACGAGTTCGACGCCTGGCTGGTGGTGGACGACGCCCACGGCTTCGGCGTGCTGGGCGAGCGCGGCCGTGGCACGCTGGAGCACTTCGGCCTGAACAGCGAGCGGCTGATCCTCGTCGGCACGCTGGGCAAGGCCGCCGGCTTGGCGGGCGCCTTCGTCGCGGCGCATGCCACCATCGTCGAGTACCTGCTGCAGGCCGCGCGCAACTTCATCTTCTCCACCGCGTCGCCGCCGGCCGTGGAGCATGCGCTGCTGACCAGCTTCGCGCTCATCGAAGGCCCGCTGGGCGCGCAGCGCCGCGCCAACCTCGTCGCGCGGCAGGCGCAGCTGCGCGACGGCCTGCTGGCGCTGATCGCCCGCCACCCGCACCTGGGCTGGCAGCTCACCGACGCCGCCACGCCCATCCAGCCGCTGATCGTTGGCGGCAATGCCGAGGTCATGGCGCTGGCCGCGGCGCTGGAGACGGCCGGCCTGCGCGTGCCGGGCATCCGCCCGCCCACGGTCGCCGCCGGCACGGCGCGGCTGCGCATCACGCTGTGCGGCACGCACACGGCGGCCGACGTCGACACGCTGCTGACCGCGCTGGAACGCGCCGCCGCCGCGCAGGAGCAGGCCGCATGAACGGCTTCTTCGTCACCGGCACCGACACCGAGATCGGCAAGACCTTCGTCACCGCCGCGCTGACCCGCGCGCTGGCGGCGACGGGTCGGCGTGTCGCGCCGATCAAGTCGCTCGCGGCCGGGCAGGAATTCGTCGACGGCCGCTGGGTCAACGAGGATGTCGCCACGCTGCTGGCCGCGCAGAACCTGGGCCTGCTGGATGCCGACGTCGGCCCGCTGCAGTTTCGCGAGCCCTGCGCGCCGCACATCGCGGCTCGGCTGGAGGGCCGCAGCATCGACCGCGACGCGCTGCTCGCCGCCATCCGCGTCACTGCCGGCAAGGCCGACCTCGCCCTCGTCGAAGGCGTCGGCGGCTTCCGCGTGCCGCTGACCGACACGTGGGACACAGCCGACCTCGCCGTGGACCTGGGCCTGCCCGTCATCCTTGTCGTGGGCCTGCGGCTGGGCTGCATCAACCATGCGCTGCTGACGGCTGAAGGCCTGCGCGCCCGCGGCCTGCGGCTGGCGGCGTGGGTGGCCAACACCGTGGACGCGCGTCAGCCCCACGTCACGGACAATCTGCAAGCTCTGCAGGCCGGCCTGAAGGCCCCCTGCCTCGGACACATCCCCCGACTCTCCGACCCGCTGGCCGCGCCGGCGTGTCTCGACATTTCCCCCTTGGTGGCTTTCGCATGAACCAGATCCAGACCCTCACCCCCACCACCGACGCCGACCGCCGCCAGGCCAAGCCCTGGACCGTGGCCGACGTCGCGGCGCTGTTCGAGCTGCCCTTCAACGACCTGCTGTTCCGCGCGCAGCAGGTGCACCGCGAGCACTTCGACGCCAACGCGGTGCAGCTGTCCACGCTGCTGTCCATCAAGACCGGCGGCTGCGAGGAGGACTGCGCCTACTGTCCGCAGTCGGCCCACTTCGACACGGGCCTGAAGGCCGAGAAGCTGATCCCGCTGCAGGAGGTGATGGAAGCCGCCCGCGCCGCCAAGGCCAACGGCGCCACCCGATTCTGCATGGGCGCCGCCTGGCGCTCGCCCAAGCCCCGCCACCTGGAAGCCATCGGCGAGATGATTTCCGAGGTCAAGGCGCTGGGGCTGGAAACCTGCCTGACGGCCGGCATGCTGGAAGACGGCCAGGCCGAGCAACTGAAGGATGCGGGCCTCGACTACTACAACCACAACCTCGACACCGCGCCCGAGTTCTACGGCCAGATCATCACGACGCGCACCTACCAGGACCGCCTGGACACGCTGGACCGCGTGCGCCAGCAAGGCCTGAAGGTCTGCTCCGGCGGCATCGTCGGCATGGGCGAGACGCGCCGCCAGCGCGCCGGCCTCATCGTGCAGCTCGCCAACCTCGACCCCTACCCCGAGAGCGTGCCCATCAACAACCTCGTGCAGGTGGAAGGCACGCCGCTGGCCGGCGTGGCACCGCTGGACCCGCTGGAGTTCATCCGCACGATTGCCGTCGCCCGCATCACGATGCCGCGCGCCATGGTGCGCCTGAGCGCCGGCCGCGAGGAGATGCCCGAGACCATGCAGGCCCTGTGCTTCCTGGCCGGCGCCAACTCCATGTTCTACGGCGACAAGCTGCTGACGACGAGCAACCCGCAGGCCGAGAAGGACCGCGCGCTGCTGGAGCGCCTGGGCATGCGCTGCTCCACCGAGGCGGAGCTGACGCCGTCCGACGCCGCCGCCAAGGTGCAGGTCTGCACGCACTGACATGAAGTACGCCCTGCTCATCCTCGCCACGTTCGCCCTGTCCGGCTGCGCCGTCGTCTACGACTACGTCCAGGACGTGGCGCAGACCCAGTGCGCCAGCAGCAACAGCAACCCGCAGGACCGCCGCGCCTGCGAGAAGCGCGACGCGCCGGCCTATGACGACTACGAGGCGCGCCGCAAGCGCCTGAAGGAAGGCCAGCCGAGCTGACCGCCCGCCGCCTGCCTGCTCCGCCCGCCGGTGACCCCGGCCCCAGAAGAACAAGCCTGTAGAAGGTTCACAAGACCGGAGACAAGAGAGATGTTCAAGAAGATCCTGATCGCCAACCGTGGCGAGATTGCCTGCCGAGTCGCGGCTACCGCCAAGCGACTCGGCATTCAGACCGTCGCCGTCTACTCAGACGCCGACCGCGATGCGCAACACGTTGCCGCCTGCGACGAAGCCGTCCACATCGGCGGCCCGGCGCCGCGCGACTCCTACCTGCAGTGGGAGCGCATCCTGGCCGCCGCCAAGGCGACCGGCGCGCAGGCCGTGCACCCCGGCTATGGCTTCCTCAGCGAGAACGAGGCCTTCGCCCAGGCCTGCGCCGATGCCGGCGTCGTCTTCATCGGCCCGCCGCCCAGCGCCATCCAGGCGATGGGGCTGAAGGCCGAGTCCAAGCGGCTGATGGAAAGCGCCGGTGTGCCGCTGGTGCCGGGCTACCACGGCGCCGACCAGGACCCCGCGCTGCTCAAGCGCGAGGCGGACCGCATCGGCTACCCCGTGCTCATCAAGGCCAGCGCCGGCGGTGGCGGCAAGGGCATGCGGGCGGTCTACGGTGCCGACGAGTTCGACGCGGCCCTCGCCTCGTGCAAGCGCGAAGCCATCAACAGCTTCGGCGACGACGCGGTGCTGATCGAGCGCTACGTGCAACGCCCGCGCCACATTGAGATCCAGGTGTTCGGTGACAGCCACGGCGACTGCGTCTACCTGTTCGAGCGCGACTGCTCCGTGCAGCGCCGCCACCAGAAG
This sequence comes from Roseateles sp. GW823-FHT07B05, assembly GCF_058794515.1. Classification (NCBI taxonomy): domain Bacteria; kingdom Pseudomonadati; phylum Pseudomonadota; class Betaproteobacteria; order Burkholderiales; family Sphaerotilaceae; genus Roseateles; species Roseateles sp. GW823-FHT07B05. The sequence goes on along the minus strand of NZ_JBXAGX010000003.1, from coordinate 374,125 downwards.
GTGCTCGAAGAAGCGCCCGCGCCGGGCATGACACCGGAGCGCCGCGCGCAGATGGGTGAAGCGGCCGTCGCCGCCGCCAAGGCCGTGGGCTATGTGGGCGCCGGCACGGTGGAGTTCATCGCCGAACAGGATGGCCGCTTCTACTTCATGGAGATGAACACGCGGCTGCAGGTGGAGCACCCGGTGACGGAAGCGATCACCGGCCAGGACCTCGTCGAATGGCAACTGCGCGTCGCCGCGGGCCAGCCGCTGCCGCTCAAGCAATCGGAACTTTGCATGCACGGCCACGCCATCGAGGCGCGCATCTGCGCCGAGAACCCGGATGGCGGCTTCCTGCCCGCCACCGGCTCGCTGGATGTGGCGCGTTGGCCCGAGCACGTGGCGTTCGAGCGCGGCAACGTCCGCATCGACGCCGGCGTGCGCGAGGGCGACGCGATCAGCCCCTACTACGACTCGATGATCGCCAAGCTCATCGTCTGGGGCGAGGACCGCGCGCAGGCGCTGGCCCGGCTGGACGCCGCGCTGCGCGACACGCACATCGTCGGCCTGCACACCAACGTCGCCTTCCTGCGCCGCTGCGCGGCCACGGCCTCGTTCGCGGGCGCCGACCTGGACACCGGCCTCATCGAACGCGAGAAGGCCGTGCTGTTCGACCAGCCCGGCCTGCCGCTGCGCGTGAGCGCTGCGGCGGTGGTGGCCCACACGCTGGCCGTGGAGGCGGCCACGCAGGGCACCGACCCGTGGAGCGCGCGCGACGGCTTCCGCCTGTTCGGCGCGGCCACACGCCGCTTCGACCTGGAGGCCGCCGGCACTCACTTTGATGCGCTGCTGGCCCGCCAGCACCGCGGCGGCATGACGCTGACCGTGGCCGGCGAGGCCGTAGCCTTCGCCGTGCAGTCGCACGATGCCGAGACGCACGAGCTGTTCCTCGGCACCGACCGCGTCCGTGTGAAGACCTACGCCCAGGGCGAGCGCGTCGCCGTGTTCGGCGCCGATGGCTCGGCCGTGCTGACCGAGGTGGATCTCATCGCCCATGCCGGCGAAGGCGCGTCGGAAGGCGGCCGGCTCACCGCGCCCATGCCCGGCAAGCTCGTGGCTTTCCTCGCCAAGGCGGGCGACACCGTCAGCAAGGGCCAGCCGCTGGCCGTCATGGAAGCGATGAAGATGGAGCACACCATCTCGTCGCCGCGCGACGGCACCGTGGCCGAGCTGCTGTTCGCCGTGGGCGACCAGGTGGGCGACGGCGCGGAACTGCTGAAGCTGGAGGCATGACCATGGCCCTGCCGTCGTTCGTCAAGATCCTCGACGTCGGCCCGCGCGACGGCCTGCAGAACGAGAAAGAGAACGTCGCCACCGAGCACAAGGCGCGGCTCGTCGCGATGCTGCAGGACGCCGGGCTCAAGGAGATCGAGGTCACCAGCTTCGTCAGCCCGAAGTGGGTGCCACAGATGGGCGACAACACGGCCGTCATGGCGGCCATCGAGCGCCGCCCGGGCGTGCGCTACTCGGTGCTGGTGCCCAACCTCAAGGGGCTGGAGCCGGCGCTGGCGTCCCGGCCCGACGAGATCCTCGTCTTCACGGCGGCCAGCGAGGCGTTCACGCAGAAGAACATCAACTGCTCCATCGCCGAGAGCCTGGCGCGCTTCGCGCCCGTCATCGAAGGCGCGCATGCCGCCGGCGTGAAGGTGCGCGCGGCGCTGTCCTGCGCGCTCGGCTGTCCTTATGAAGGCGACATCAGCGCCGACCAGGTGGAGGCCGTCGTCAGGCCATTGCGTGAACTGGGCGTGGACGCCATCGACATCGCCGACACCATCGGCGTGGGCACGCCGCGCAAGGTGCAGCTCGCTATGGAGCGGGCGCTGAAGCACTTCCCCACCGCCGAGGTGTCGGGCCACTTCCACGACACCTACGGCCAGGCGCTGGCCAACCTCTACGCCAGCCTGGCGCTGGGTGTGCACAGCTTCCACGCCAGCGTGGCCGGCCTGGGCGGCTGCCCCTACGCCAAGGGCGCGACGGGCAACGTGGCGACCGAGGACGTGGTGTTCATGCTCAACGGCCTCGGCATCGAGACAGGCATAGCCCTGGACAAGCTCGTCGACGCCGGCGCCTTCATCTCCGGTGTGCTGGGCCGGCCGCCGGTGTCGCGCGTGGCGCGGGCGGTGCTGGCCAAGCGCGCCGGCTGAACAGCGCTCAGCCGAGGCGGTCCAGCGCGTTCTCGATCTGGCCGCGTTCGTGGTCGCCCAGGCCGCGGCCGGCGCGGCGCAGGCGCTCGACGAGGCCGCCGTCCACCGGCTTGACCTCCCCCAGCCGCTCGGCCACGCGCAGCAGCACCTGCAGGCGCTCGAAGCCGCCTTCCATCGCCTCGGCGCTGGCCAGCACGCGCTCCAGGCCCGTGGCGCCCAGCCGCGGCCGGTCCAGCAGCCGGTTCAGGGCCTCGCGCCGCTCGAACCCGCCCTGGATGCCGCCGGCCGTGCGGGCATAGGCTTCCACCAGCCCGGCCTCGTCGCCCTGCAGCCGGCGGGCCACGGCGCCCAGCGCCTCGCGCTTCTCGAAGTCGCCCTGGATGCGTGACGCGGCCTGCAGCGCGGCGTCCAGCACCGCGGGCTGCGGCGTGGCAGCCACCTGCGCCTCGATGGCAGAGCGCAGCTCGAAGTCGCCATCGATGTGGCCCAGCGCGTCGGCCCAGGCCTGCAGCACCGCGGGGCTGGCCTGCAGCCGGGGCGCCAGCGCACCCAAGGCCTCGCGGCGCTCGAAGTCACCGTCGACACCGCCCGCGGCCTTCAGCCAGGCCAGTTGCTGCGGCTCGGCGAGCGGCAGGCCGGCGATGGCCTGCAGCGTCTGGCGCCGCTCGAAGCCGCCGTCGATGCCGGCCGCCACGGCGATCAGCCGGTCCTGCGCGGCCACGGGCAGCGGCTGGCCCAGGCGCAGCAGCGCCTCCACGCGCTGGCGGCGCGGGTAGTCGTCGCGGGCGCGTTCCAGGTCGGCCAGCACGGCGTCCATGCCGCCGCGCTCGAACAGCCGGCGGGCGCGCACGAGCGGGTCGGTCAGGTGCTCGGCCATGCGCTGCACGGCCTGGGCCCACCACTGGCGGCCGGCATCATCCAGCGGCTGCACGGCGCCGCCGACGCGGTACTCGCGCTGCAGGCCGCGTTCGCCCAGGGACGTGAGCGCCATCTCGCGCGTCAGGCCGCCCTCGCGTTCGCGCACGAGCAGGCGGCCGGTCAGCGTCTGCACGTCGGTCTCGGCGTCGTTGAAGCCGACCTGGCCGTTCAGCTTCACGGAGAAGCTGCCGCCCGGATAGCGGCTCACGATGCGCGTGCCGCTGAAGGTGGCGAAGGACAGGCTGTCCAGGCCGAAGCGATCCATCAGTTCGCCGGCATCGGTGTGGCTGACGACCACCGCCGGCATGGCGACCAGCGCCGCCAGCACCACGGCCACCAGCCCCCAGCGCACGCCACGGCGCTCGCGCGGCGCGTCGGCGTCGCTGCCCAGCAACCGGCGCACGCGGGCCAGCAGCGGCGAGCCGGCGCTCGCGGCGCCGCAAGCCAGCGCGGGGCCGTGGCGGCCGGTCTTCAGCGCCTCGGCGCAGCGCAGCAGGCTTTGCGCCAGCGCCAGGCGCTGGCCTGCCGGTGCGGCAGCGGCAGCGTCGCAGGCCAGCTCGGCCAGCAGGTCCAGCCGCCGCAGCGCGACGCGGTTGAGCAGCTGCGGCCACAGCAGCGCCTGCATCACGGCCGCGAGCAGCCGCCAGGCGGGGTCGCGCCGGCGCAGGTGGGCCAGCTCGTGGCCCAGCACGGCGCGGGCCTCGTCGTCGGGCAGGTCCAGGCACCAGGCGGGCAGGCACAGCTGGCGGCCCGGCGCCAGCAGCGGGCTGGCCCAGCCGGGGCGGGCGTGGCGCAGCGCCGGCAGCGGCACGCGCAGGTCGGCCGCCAGGCGCGCGGCCAGCGCCTGCCAGCGCGGGTCGGCCAGTGCGGGCAGACGGCGCACCACGCGGCCCAGCCACAGCCATTGCAGCGCCAAGCCGGCCAGCAGCAGCGCGGCACCCAGCAACCAGAGTGCGGCCAGGCCCATGGCGGCGCTCTGGGCCGTCGGCGCGAGACGCGCGGCCACCGGCAGCGCGCCAAGCTGCGCGCGGGGGCGCGAGGCGGCCGGCGCGTCCACGACGAGCGGCGCCAGGCGGGCGTCCGGCGGAGAGGGCTGGATCAGGGCCGGGGCTGGCGCCACCACGGCGGGCGCCGCGCCGGCCGGTGCAGCCTGCGGCAGTGATGGCAGCGCCGGCAGCAACGGCAGGCTGGCGCTGACGAGGCCGCCCAGCAGCGCCAGCCGCCACAGCGTCTCCTGCGTGGCGGTGCCCAGCCGCGCCAGCCACCCGGCGCGCTCGGCCGCCCACAGGCCGCCGATCAACAGGCTGCTGTGCAGCAGGTAGCTGCACGCCCAGGTCAGCAGCGCATCAGTCATGGCGCCCCTCCCCCTTGCGCTGCTGCAGCAGCGCCTGCAGCGCGGCCAGCTCCTGGGCGTCGACGCTGCGGGCGTCCAGCAGGTGGCTGACGAGCGCGCTGGCCCGGCCGGCGAACAGGCGGTCAACGAGGCTGCCCACCATGGAGCGCTGCACCTCGGCCTCGCTGACGAGCGGCGTGTACAGCAGCGCCCGCCCGTCGCGCCGGCTGCTCAGCAGGCCGCGCTTCTCCAGCCGCGTCAGCAGCGTGGCGACGGTGGTGTGCGCCAGGTCACGCTCGCCGCGCAGCGCCTCGGCCACGTCGGCCGTGCTGGCCTCGCCGCGCACCCACAGCACGCGCATCAGGCTGAGCTGCAGCTCGCTCAGCGACACATCCCCGCTGCCGTTGTCCTCGTCCATGGCGCATCTTCTACAGTTGTCGTACTACAAATGTAGTTGAGCGCGCGCAGGCCACGCAAGTGGCTTTTGGCAGGGGTCAGGCGCGGGGCAGGCGGCGGCGCACGAAGGCGCCCAGCACGGCCAGGCCGGCCAGCATCATCAGCACGCTGCCGGGCTCGGGCACCGAGGCCACGTACTCGGTGATGGCGCGCTGCGACAGGTCCACCTGGCCGCTGCCGTCGAAGGTCAGGCCGGTGACGAAGGCGGTGGGGCTGGTCGGGTCCAGCATGGCGCTGGTCTCGATGCCGCGCACGGCGAACTGCGTGACCGCCTCGGCGAAGGTGTAGGTCTGGCCGCCGTGCAGTTCGATGCCGGCGTCCACGTAGGCGCTGCCGTCCCAGCTCCACAGCGCGTACCTGCCGTCGCCGATGTTGGCCGGCAGCAGCACCGACTTGATGGCCGGGCCGGAGCGCACCTCGTACTCGTAGCCCACGGCCACGTCGGGGTCGAAGAAGAACGGCGTGTCGGGCTGCACGGTGGCCTGGAAGCTCCAGCCCGCGCTGGCCGAACCACCGGCCTCCGGCAGCAGCGGCGCGCTGGGTGCCGTGCCCTGCGGCGACAGCACGAAGCCGAGGTCGCCGGTGGGCGTGCGCACGATGCCGGCGATCTGGCCGCGGTTGTTGATGCTCTCGGCCTGCGTCAGCCGCCAGCCGTCGGGCAGCGTGACGAGGGTGTTGAGGTCGACGGCCTGGCCGTCCTGCCACAGCAGCGCGGTGTTGATGCTGCTGTAGGGGCCGGTCCAGCCGCCGAAGCCGTTGCCCACCGCCTGCCCGGCGTTGTTGGCCGCGCGCACGTCGACGCTGACCGCCGCGCCGCCGGCGATCACCGTAGCCGCGGCCTGGCCGGGCTTCCAGGTGAACACGTCCTTGCCGTTGCCCAGCGTGCCGGTGACGGTGCCGTCCGCCGCGAGCGTCAGCGTGCCGACGCTGCCGCCACCGGCCGGAACGACGTTGGCGGGGATCACCGAGGACGAGCGGCTGACCGGGTCCCAGAAGAACGCCTGCGCCTGCGAGCTGCCGGGCGCGACATAGACGCCCACCGCCTGGCCGGCATCGTTGACGGCGCGCACCTGCATGGCGCCCGGCGGCGTGTTGGGCAGCGGCAGGCCACCGGGCGGCGTCATCACGGTGAGGGCGCCGTCGACGGCCAGGTTCCAGGTGCCGCTGCGCATCTGGCCCGTCATCGGGTCGTACAGGCCGCCCACCACCAGGTTGCTGTTGCTGATGGCCTGCACCACGCCCGTCTGGAACGACGCCACGACGGGCGGCGTGCCGGACTGCAGCGGCAGCAGGTTGCCCATGCCGATGTGGCTGTTCCACGCCACCGGCCGGCCGCTGCCGGGCGTGGACGGCGACGACGACACCGTGCCGATGACGATGCCGGCATCGTTGATCGCGCGCGCGTCGACCCAGGCCATCGGCTGCGGCATCCAGGGTGAGCCGGCCATGACCGGCGGCAACGCCTGAACGCCACTGGTCGCGTTCCACAGGAAGTACTGCGGGCCGATGACGCCGTTGACGCTGCCGACCGTGGAGCCCAGCACCTGGCCGGCGTTGTTGATGTCCAGCGCCGTCGTGAACGGCGTGGCGGCCCCGGCCCAGGTGGACGGCACGAGGTAGCGGAAGTTCGTGGCGCCGATGTCGGTGACGAAGGCCTGCATGCCGAGGTTGCGGCCGTTCTCGAACTGCGACGCCGCGCCGATGACCTGGCCGAAGTCGTTGATCTTGGTCGGGATCAGGTCCACGTGGCCGCCGGTGATGCCCTCCCCCAGCAGCTGCAGGCCGTAGACGGTGGCCATGGCGGGCGTGGCGCCCAGCAGCGCCAGCAGGGCGGCGGCGGCGGCGATGCCGCGGCGGCGCAGGCGGGGGGTCAGCGAGGCGAGGGTTGGCTGCAGGGGGTAGATGCGCATGTCGAGGTCCCGGGGCCGGAAGGGCGAGCGGACTGTGCATGGCGCCGTTAGCCTTGTCCCTACCCATCTGGGTAGCCGGCAGGCCTGCACCCCCGAGGCGGGGGAGGTCGCCGCGCCGCGTCAGGCGACGGCCGCCGCCACGCGCTCGCGGAACAGCTGCGCGCGCTCGGCGCTGGCCACCGCCTCGATGCGCTGCGAGGCGTCGGCCATCCAGGCCAGGAAGCGCGACTCGCTGTCCACCGCGCGGGCGCTGGCGCGCAGCTCGGCGTCGCGGCCGGCCAGCATGCGGCCGGCCAGGTCCAGCGCGAACATCTTGGCGCGCATCAGGCGGCGAAGCTCGTCATCGCCCGCGGCGGCCGGGGCGGGCTCGGGCGCGGCGCCGCCGGTCACGAGGCCGTCGCGCTGCAGCTGCCGCAGCACGTTGCCGGCCAGGCCCAGCGAGCGCGCGATGTCCAGCAGCTGCGCCTCGCTGCGCTGGCCGTCCACGCTGATCAGCAGCATGCGCAGCGCCGCCGGCAGGCTGGTGCGCGGGCCGGCCAGCAGCTGGCGGGCGGCGTCGGTCTTGGCGGGGGCGGCGGGCTGGGACATGGGCGGGCTCCTCGGGCCCGCCCATGTTGTCGCGCGGATTTGCAGGCCTGATGACAACCAGCGCTCGCCGGCCGCGCCGCGATGCGGTTCAATGCCCCCACCCCGACCCGCACGCCGCCGCCATGAAACTCGCCGCCTGCCTGTTCGCGCTGCTCAGCGCCCTGCCCCTGCACGCGCAGGAAGCCGTTGCCTACGACGCCGCCAAGGCCCAGGCCTGGGGCGCCAACGACCAGGGCATGCGGGCCTACACCTTCGTGCTGCTGAAGACCGGCCCCAAGCGCATGCCCGACGGCCCCGAGCGTGACGCCATGTTCAAGGGCCACTTCGCCAACATCCAGCGCCTGGCCAAGGAGGGCCTGCTGGTGTACGCCGGCCCGCTGGACGGCGTGGACGGCTGGCGGGGCCTGTTCATCTTCGCCACCGCCGACCAGGACGTCGCGCGCAAGGCCGTCGAGACCGATCCCGTCGTCATCAACGGCGAGATGGTGGCCGAGCTGCACCGGCACTACGGCTCGGCCGCGCTGGTCGGCGTCAACGACCAGCACAACCGCCTCGTCAAGCCCAAGCCTTGACGTGAGCACCGCCGGAAGCGGCTAAGCTGCCGCCCGTTCCAACGGGAGGCTATTCCAATGATCCTGGGCATCGACCTGGGCACCACGCACAGCGCGGCGGCCGTGTTCCGCGACGGCGCGCCGGTGCTGATCCCCAACGCCCACGGGGACTACCTGACGCCGTCGGCCGTCAGCCTGGACGAGCAGGGCCACACGCTGGTGGGCCTGGCCGCGCGCGAGCGCGCCGGCCTGCACGCCGAGTCCACCGCCCTGGCCTTCAAACGCTGGATGGGCAGCGACAAGAAGCTCACGCTGCGCACCGGCGCCCACGTGAAGCAGCTGCGCGCCGAGGAGCTGTCGGCGCTGGTGCTGCAGACGCTGAAGGCCGATGCCGAGGCCTTCCTGGGCGAGCCGGTCACCGAAGCCGTCATCACCGTACCGGCCTATTTCAACGAGGCCCAGCGCCGCGCCACGCGCACGGCCGGCGAGATCGCCGGGCTCAAGGTCGAGCGGCTGCTCAACGAGCCCACCGCCGCCGGCCTGGCCTACGGCCTGCAGCAGCGGCCGGAGCACAGCAGCTTCCTCATCTTCGACCTCGGCGGCGGCACCTTCGACGTGTCGGTGCTGGCGTATTTCGAGGGCGTCGTCGAGGTCCGCGCCAGCGCCGGCGACACGCGGCTGGGCGGCGAGGACTTCAGCCGCGCCATCGCCCAGCTGTTCGCAAAGCAGGCCGAGGGCCTGAGCGCCGAGGAGCGCGAGGCCTGGCTGGCCAGCGAGACCTGGTGGCGCCTGGCCGAGCAGGCCAAGCGCGACCTCGGCGAGCGCGACGGCACCGAGATGCGCACCAGCTGGCGCGACCGCCCGCTGAGCGCCTTAGTGACCCGCGCCGACTTCGAGGCCGCATCGGCTGAGCTGCTGCAGCGGCTGCGCCGCCCCATCGAACGCGCGCTGGCCGATGCCCAGTTGGACACCGCCGGCCTGGCCGAGGTGGTGCTCGTCGGCGGCGCCACGCGCATGCCCATGGTGCGCCAGCTCGTCGCGCGGCTGTTCCAGCGCCTGCCACTGCGCACGCTGGACCCCGACCTCGCCATCGCGATGGGCGCGGCCGTGCAGGCCGGCCTGAAGGCGCGCGACGCGGCGCTGGACGACGTCGTGCTGACCGACGTGATGCCCTACTCGCTGGGCATCATCGCGGCGACCGCCATCGGCGACCGCATGGTCAGCGACCGCTTCTCGCCCATCATCGAGCGCAACACGCCGGTGCCGGTGTCGCGCGTGGAGCAGTACCGCACGCTGAGCGACCAGCAGAAGGTCATCCTGGTGGACGTGCGCCAGGGCGAGTCGCCGGTGGGGTCGGAGAACCTGTCGCTGGGCAAGCTGGAGATCCCGATCGCGCCCGCACCAGCCGGCCAGGCTGGCGTGGACGTGCGCTTCACCTACGACGCCAACGGGCTGCTGGAGGTGGAGGCGCGCGACTTCCCCGGCGGCCAGCGGCACGAGCTGGTCATCGACAGCCAGGGCGCGCGGCTGTCCGCCGCCGACATCGCCGCGACGCGCGAGCGGCTGCAGGCGCTCAAGCGCCACCCGCGCGACGAGCAGGACAACCGCTACCTGATCGAGCGCGCCAAGCGCCTGTTCGAGGACCGGCTGGGCAACGACCGCGTGATGCTGCAGGACTGGCTGGCCCAGTTCGAGCTGGTGCTGCAGACGCAGGACGCCCGCGCCATCCGCAATGCCCGCCAGCAGTTCAAGGATGCGCTGGACAGCATCGACACGTCGTTCAGGTTCTAGGGTCTGTTCACGCTATGGCAATGGGCCGCGTTGTCACCACAAGGGCCGCGAGCAAGGCGCAAACCGCAGCCGGGTTGTGCACCCGGCGAGGATTTGCAACGCTGCGCGCGGCCCTTGTGGTGACAACCCTCAGGGAAGGCCCGCAGCCACGGGCCACTCTGCGTTGCAGCACTGGCCCGCACGCGAGTGCGGGCGGCGCGCTGCGCCTTGATTGGCCCGTGGCTGCGGGCCTTCGCGACCCATTGCCATAGTGTGAACAGACCCTGATATGTGGGATGAGGACTGGGCCCGGCTGGGCATTGAACCGACGAACGATCTCGCCGCCATCAAGAAGGCCTACGCGTTGAAGTTGAAGACGACGCGGCCGGACGATGACGCCGAGGCCTACCAGGCGCTGCGCGGCGCCTACGAGCGCGTGCAGCAGTGGCTGAAGTGGCAGCCGCCAGCCGACGCGCAGCAGGCGGCCCCGGCCGAGCCCGCGGCCACGCCGCCCGCCGAGGCAGTGGCCGAGGCGCCGCCGGCAGAAGCCCCGGTGAGCCCCGACCAGCTCATCCACGCGCTGACGCTGCGCTGGCGCCACAGCGGCGAAGCCGCGCTGCGGCACGCCTGGGCCGAGGAGGCCCGGCCCGAGCTGGACCGGCAGCCGCTGAGCCGGCAGGCCGAGTTCTCCGCCGCCTTCGCGCAATGGGTGCTGGCCACGCCGGCGCTGCCCGACGACCTGCTGCACGCGCTGAACGCCCACTTCGGCTGGCTGGACGACTTCCGCACCGAACGGCTGCTGGGCACCGAGCCGGCGCACGCGCTGCAGGCGATGCTGGACGCCCGGCTGCGGCCGGCCCGGCTGCCCGACATCGTGCAAGAGCTGGCCGAGCCGCTGCAGGCACTGGCCGCGCTGCAGGGTGCGACGGGCGCCTGGTGGCGCCTGCCGTGGCTGTTCTTCCTGCTGCAACCGCTGCTGGCCCGCTACCGCAACGTGCTGGGTGCCGACTGGCTGCAGCGCCTGGGCCTGCCCCGTGAGTGGCTGGCGTCGCGCATCAAGCGCGGACTGGGGCTGCGCGTGGCCGTGGCAACGCTGCTGTGCTGGGCCGCGGCCCTGCCGATCTTCGGAGACGCCGTCATCGCCGGCGGCCGCGCGCTGGGCTGGCTGTTCGGCACCGGCGGCTACCTCATCGCCGCGCTGCTGGCCGGCGCGCTCATCAGCGGCGGGGTGTCGTTCAAGACGTCGACGCGACGCTGGGCGCTGCCGCTGGACCGCTGGCGCCGGCACCGCAGCCAGCCCTGGCTGGGCCTGGCGCTGCTGCTGGCGGCGGCCGGGCTGCTGCATCTGCAGGCCGTGCTCGCGGCAGGCACGATGCCCGACGAGGTGTACGGCTACGGCGCCGTCGTGCTCGCGCTGACCGGCCTGGTGCTGGCCTGGCCGCTGGACATGCTGCGCGGCTGTGCCGTCACCGCGCTGACGCCGCTGGTGGGCTATTTCTCGATGGCGTTGCTGCACGGCTGGCTGCCGCTGCCGGCCTGCGTGCTGGTCGGCCTGATCTGGCTGCTGATCGGCGCCGCGATGCACGAGGAGCGCCTCGGCCTGCCGGAATCCGCACCCGTGCGCTGGATGGTGCGGCCCGTGCTGAACACGATGAACCTCGTGGACCGCTGGACCTACACCACCGCGCTGGCACCCCTGGCCTTCGCCTTTGCCTGGGCCGTGCTGGCCGACGGCAGGTTCAGCATCTCCACGCTCTTCCTGTCCTGGGTGCTGAGCATCCTGGCCGTCGGATGGTTGCAGGCCAAGGCGGATGCCTGGGGGCTGCAGCAGCTGCGAGCGCTGCAGCGCGACTGACATGTGGGAACGCGACTGGGCGCTGCTGGGCATCGAGCCGACGCCAGAGCTGGCGGCCATCAAGAAGGCCTACGCGCTGAAGCTCAAGGCCACGCGGCCGGATGACGATGCCGAGGCCTACCAGGCGCTGAGGGCGGCGTATGAGCGCGCGCAGCAGTGGGCGAAGTGGCAGGCCCAGCCGGTGGCGGACGAGCCTGCCGCCGCCACCGGCAGCCCCGCCGTGCAACCGCCCCAGCCACCCGCCGCGCCTGCGCAGCAAGACGCGGAAATCCACCCCACCGCCGCCGACATCAGCACACCGCAGGCGCTGATCGATTCGCTGGAGCTGGCCTGGCGACGCCACGGCCCACCCGGGTTGGAGGCGGCCTGGGGTCGGGTGCAGCAGGAGCTGCTCACGCAGCCGCTGGAGACGCGCGGCCTGCATTCGTCCGCCTTTGCGCAGTGGGTGGTGAAGCTGCCGCAACTGCCGGACGACTTCGTGGCCCGGCTGGACGCCGAGTTCCGCTGGCGTGACGACTACCGGACCCGCCACATGCTGGGCAACGCACTGGCCGAGGACCTGGAAGAGGCCATGAACGCCCGCTGGCCGCGCGCGCTGAACGACGCGGGGCTGCTCGCCCGCGCCCGCCCCCTGCTGAAGCTGTACGAGCGGCTGCGCGCCGGCCGCCACGCATCCGCCTTGCTGATGATGGTGCTGCTGCACCCCGGCATGCTGCGCGAGCTGGCGCAGATCGGCCCGGCGACGCTGCGCCGCCTGGGGCTGGAGCTGGGTGATCAATCGCGGTTGAACACGCTGGTCGGGCAGGCCGGGCTGCTGCGTGTGGCGATGGCCGTGGCCGTCTTCATCGGCTGCGGCCTGGCCATGGGCGTGGCGGGCGTGCCGCTGCTCACCCGCGCACTGACCTGGACGGTCTGCGGCGGCATGGCGCTGGGCGCGGCCTACACGGCGGGCGCCCTGCTCGCCAACCCGCCGGGGCGCGCCGGCCGCTGGCTGCGGGCCTGGGCGATGCCCCGCCGGCAGCCCGTGCTGGGGCTGTGCCTGCTGGCCGCGGCGGCCTTCCTGGCCTATTTCAACGTCGCCGGCACTCAACTGCTGCAGGCCGGTGGCACGGGGAGCGGCGCGGGGCCGGACGGCTTCACGACGGTGGCCCTCGGCCTGCTGGGGCTGGCCGGCCTCACCGGCGCCTGGCCGCGGCATCCGGAGCACGGCATCACCTGTGTCGGCCTGATCGTGCTGGGCTGGCTCATCCTCATCACCGGCCTGCCCGCCGATGGCCCGGGCGGTGCGGCGCTGTGGGCTTGCGCGCTCGGGGTGCTGCTGGGTGCCGCCAGCGCGGAAGGCCGCCTGCACCTGCCCGCACCGCTGGCCTGGCTGCTGCGCCCGGTCACGAACTCGCTGGACATGAGCCGGACCTGGGGCCCCGTGTTCTCGCTGCTGCCCGCGGTGGCCGTGCTGGGCTACGCGATGATCCCCGAGACCTGGGTGTCGCCGATGCGGCTGTTCGCCGTCTGGGTGGTCAGCCTGCTGGTGCTGGCGCAGGCCCAGGCGCGCGCCGAGGCCTGGGCGCTGGCAAAACTCAACCGCGATTGAGCACCTTGGGCACCGGATTCGGCCGCAGCCGGAACGCATCCGGCATGCCCGACCCCAGCAGCGGCCGCAGGTAGAGACGGAAGGCGTCGGTCACGTCGGTGCCGGCGTCGTTGATGAAGTGGTCTTCCATCGTGCGCGTCTTGCCGGCCACGGCGGCCAGCGGCAGCAGCGCGTAGTCCACGGAGTAGTAGCCCACGCGCTGGATGGCGACGGAGCCGTCGCGGTCGCCGTGGAAGGCGTACTGCACCGCCTTCTCGCCCACCTCGCGGGCCTCGCGCGCATCGACGTCGCTGACGCAGCCGAGGAAGCTGCGCTGCAGGTAGCCGAAGGTGTCGCCGCGCACGCGCTTGATGCCTAAGCGGCCCTTGATCTCCTCGCACAGCAGGTCGGCCAGCGCGCCGGTGCCGCTGAGCTGCACGTTGCCGTGCGCGTCGCGCTCCAGCTCGCCGGCGAGCTTCGACAGCATCGGCGCACCGCTCGCATCGTGGATGCCCTCGCTGACGGCGATGACGCAGCGGCCGTAGCGCTCGTGCGTGGCCTTCACGTCGCGCAGGAATTGCTCGGTGTCGAAGGCGCGCTCGGGCACGTAGATGAGGTGCGGGCCGTCGTCGTCGAACTTCTTGCCCAGGGCCGCGGCGGCGGTCAGGAAGCCGGCGTGGCGGCCCATGACGACGCCGACGTAGACGCCCGGCAGCGCCGCGTTGTCGAGGTTGGCGCCGGCAAAGGCCTGCGCGACAAAGCGCGCCGCCGACGCGTAGCCGGGCGTGTGGTCGTTGCCGACCAGGTCGTTGTCGATGGTCTTGGGGATGTGGATGCAGCGCAGCGGGTAGCCCGCGGCTTGCGCTTCCTCCGACACGATGCGCACGGTGTCGGACGAATCGTTGCCGCCGATGTAGAAGAAGTGCGTGATCTCGTGCGCCTTGAGCACCGTGAAGATCTCGTGGCAGTAGGCCGCGTCGGGCTTGTCGCGCGTGGAGCCCAGCGCCGACGCCGGCGTGCCGGCCACCAGCTCCAGGTTGTGGCTGGTCTCCTGCGTGAGGTCGACGAAGTCCTCGTTGACGATGCCGCGCACGCCATGGCGCGCGCCGTAGACCTTGCCCACGCCGGCCTGCCGGCGGGCTTCGAGCACGACGCCGACGAGGCTCTGGTTGATGACGGCGGTGGGGCCGCCGCCCTGGGCGACGAGGATCTTCGCGAGGCTCATGGGCGCTCCTGTAGAGGAAGTCGTCGCAGTCTAAGCCGACCCCTCAGCGCGGTGCGTAGGGCAGCGACGAGTGATGCACCACGATGCGCAGGCGGCCGGCATCGTCCTTCACGTAGCTCCAGGTCTTGTCCACGGTCGTGACCTTGCCGTCCTTGCCGGTGAAGCTCACATTGCCCTGCGTGCTGGCCGAGTCGCCGGCGATGAAGATCGCGCTGTTGCTGACCTCGCAACGCGTCCAGCCCTTCAGCGCAAAGCCGTCATCCTTGGGGAAGGCCGCATCGCCGCCAACGAAATAGGCCAGCGCACCCGCCTTGGTCGTGCGGAAGGTCTGCGGCGCGACGGTCAGCGTCGGCTTGAACAGCACCGGGCCCATCTGGTAGCCGTAGGCGGTGTCGATGACCTTCTCGGCCAGGGCCTTGGCGGCGGCCTGGCCACCGCTGGCGTTTGCTGCACCGATGTCCAGCAGCGCCTTGCACCAGCCGTTCTGGGCGGCCAGCACCTCGGCCTGCGTGATGGCCCGGTTGGCCAGCGGGACGTCGGCCTGGGCGGGCAGCGCGGCGGCGGCCAGCACGGCGGGCAGGACGAACAGGGACAGCGACTTCTTCATGACATGGCTCCTCGGGAAACTCGGCGCGGGTTGCGCCGTACCGCCATTGAGCCCGCGGGGCATGAACTCGCCCTGGGTCGCCCGATGAGGCCAGGCTGACGCGGGCATGAACCGCGGCGCATGCGCTGTTCATCTGGCGTTCATGCAGGCCGGCCTGCCGGCCGCGAGAATCCATGCATGTTCGGACGTCGCCTGACCTGGGCCCTCATCTTCCTGGCCGCCGCGGCGGTCGCGCAATGCGCGCTGGCGCTGTGGTCGGTGCGCGTGGCCGAGCATCAGGTGCTGCGCGGGCGCGTCGCGGCCGACATCCAGCTCGGCTTCGCGCAGCTGTCGGCCGACAAGCAGCGGCTGCGCGCCTGGGCCGCGCAGCGGGAGTTCGACGCGGGCGCCGAGCTGCCCGAACTGCAGCAGCTCACCGCCACCATGCGCGCCACGCTGGACCGGCTTGACCAGCTCGCCGAGCGCGCGGAGGCCCTAGACGACCGCCCGCGCGCCCGGGAGCGCCAGCTGCAACGGCGCGATGCACTGGTGGTGCTGCGCCAGAAGCTCGACACCCTGGTGCCCCAACTGAGCGAACACCCGGTGCCGGGCGGCAGCAGCCCGGCCGCGCTCTGGTCAGCGGCGAGCGAACACTTCGACATGGCCCAGGGCCGCGACCTGCGCCGCCTGCTGGCCGAGAGCACGGCGCGCGAAGCGGAGACCGTGCGCGAGAAGCGGGACGACACCGACCGTGCCATGACGCGCATGCGCACGCTGTGGATCACGACGGCCGTCACCATCGGCGCCCTGGCGCTGGCGCTGGCGGTGTATTTCGCCCGCGCGCTGCGCCGCCCGCTGAGCGCGCTGCGGGAGGCGGCCGTGGCGCTGCAGCGGGGCGAGCTGGAGCATCGCATTCCGCTGCAGGGGCGCGACGAATTCGCGCTGCTGGCGGGCAGCGTGAACGCCATGGCGGCCGAACTGTCGGCCCACCGCGAGCGCGACGCCCAGCTGCGCCTGGACCTGGAACAGCAGGTGGCTGAACGCACGCGCGCGCTCAGCGACGCCCTGCAGGCCCTGCAGACCGCCGAGGAGCGGCGCCGGCGGCTGTTTGCCGACATCAGCCACGAGCTGCGCACGCCCACCACCGTCATCCGCGGCGAGGCCGAGGTCACGCTGCGCGGGCGCGACAAGCCGGTGGACGAATACCAGGGCGCCTTGCGCCGCATCGCCGACACGGCGGGTCAGCTCGGCCGTGTCATCGACGATCTGCTGACGGTGGCGCGCACCGACATCGAGGCGGTCGACATCCGCCGCGTGCCGCTGGACCTGGGCCAGCCCATCCGGCAGGCGGTCGAGCAGGCGCAAGCCCTGGCCGCCGCGCAGGGCGTGGACCTGCCGGATGTCGACCTGCCCCTGCATGCCCTGCCGGTGAAGGGTGATGCGCAGCGCTTGCGCCAGTTGCTGATGGCCTTGCTGGACAACGCGGTGCGCTACTCCCATCCGCGCGGCACGGTGCGCGTGAGCGTGCAGGTGGTGGGCGAAACGCCCGGCTGCGCCGAGGTGCGCATCGAGGACGACGGCATCGGCCTGGCGCCCGAGGACCTGCGGCGCGCGTTCGAGCACCGCTGGCGCAGCGAACGGGCCCGCCGCCACCGTGCCGACGGCAGTGGCCTGGGCCTGGCCATCGCACAAACGCTGGCCCGCGGGCATGACGGCGACGTGCGCCTGGCGCCGCGCCCGACGGGGGGCACCGTGGCCACCCTGACCCTGCCGCTGTGCGTGGCCGGCATGAGGGCCGCCGCATGAAGCTCATCGTGGCCGAGGACGATGCCCGCATCGCCGCCTTCCTGGAGCGCGGCCTGCGGGCCGAGGGCTACCACGTGCAGCTGGCCAGCACCGGGCCGCAAGCGCTGGCAGCCGCGCAGGAGGCCGCCGGCAGCGAGGCACAGGCCGAGGACGCCCTGCTGCTGCTGGACCTGATGCTGCCGGGCATAAACGGCCTGGAGGTCTGCCAGACGCTGCGCGCCGCCGGCGTCGGCATGCCCATCCTGATGCTCACGGCCCTGGGCTCGCTCGAAGACCGGGTCACCGGCCTGCGCACCGGGGCGGACGACTACCTCGTCAAGCCCTTCGAGTTCGAGGAGCTGCTGGCCCGCATCGAGGCCCTGGCCCGGCGTGGCCGCGGTCTGCGCCCGGCACGGGCGGCGCAGCTGGTGGTCGATGACCTGGTGTTCGACCGGCAGCAGATGCGCGCCAGCCGGGCCGGCCGCGCCCTCACGCTCACGGCCCGCGAGCTGGCCCTGCTGGAGCTGTTGATGAGCGCGCCGGGGCGGCTCTTCAGCCGCGAGCGCATCCTGGCCACGGTCTGGGGCTCCAGCGAGGACCCGCTCACCAACGTGGTGGATGTCTTCATCCGGCGCTTGCGCGCCAAGATCGACGACGGCCACCCGCGGCCCCTCATTCACACCGTGCGCGGCATGGGTTACCGGCTGGAGGTGCCGGCCGCCTGAAGCCGTGGGCCTCAGCGCTTCATCCAGACCTCGAGGTCTTCGGCCGGCATGGGCCTGGCGAACAGCCAGCCCTGGCCTTCGTGGCAGCCCAGGCCGATGAGGTACTGGCGCTGCTCCTCGGTCTCGATGCCCTCGGCGATGACGGTCAGGCCCAGGCCGCGGCCCAGGTTGATGACCATCTGCGCGATGGTGGAGCCCGCCGTGGACGACTGCGCCTCCTGCACGAAGGCGCGGTCGATCTTGAGCCGGTCCACCTGCAGCTGGCGCAGCTGGGACAGCGACGAGAAGCCGGTGCCGAAGTCGTCGATGGCCACCGAGAAACCCAGCTGCTTGACGTCGGCCAGCACGCGCAGCACCAGCTCGGCGTCTTCCATCGCCATGGACTCGGTGATCTCCAGCTCCAGGCTGTGTCCGGCGGTGCCGGTGTCCTTCAGCGCGCGCGACAGCATGTCCAGGAAGCCCGGGTGGCGGAACTGCGCCATGGACACGTTGACGGCCATGCGGAAGTCGGCGTGGCCCAGCGCCTGCATGCGCTTGAGCTGCGCGCAGGCGGTGCGCATGACGAACTCGCCGATGGGGATGATGAGGCCGCTCTGCTCGGCCAGCGGGATGAACTGGTCGGGCGGGATGAAGCGGCCGTCCGTCGCGCGCCAGCGCAGCAGCGCCTCGGCGCCGATGACGGCGCCGCTGTCGATGTTCACCTGCGGCTGGTAGACAACGAAGAGCTGGCTTTCCTCGAAGCCGGTGCGCAGGCCCTTGAGCAGCTTGAAGCGCTCGCGCGCGTCGCTGCCCATGGCGGCGGAGAAGTACTGGGAGGAGCCTCGCTGCTGCTGCTTGGCGCGCTTGAGCGCGATCTGCGCATCCAGCAGCAGCTCGGAGCCGACGGCGGTGGACTCGCCCAGCCGCACCAGGCCCGTCGTGGCGGACAGCTGCAGGCGCTCGCCGGCGACGACGAAGGGGTCGGCGAAGACCGCGCTGACGGTCTCGGGGCAGACCTTGGCATGCTCGCCCAGCACGCCGAAGGTGTCGGCGCCGACGCGGGCCATGGCGGTGTTCAGGCCCAGCATCTCGCTCATGCGGTGCACGACGGCCTGCAGCACCTGGTCGCCGAAGTGGTGGCCGAAGGCGTCGTTGATGTCCGAGAAGTCGTCGATGTCGATCAGCGCGAGCGTGACACCGGTCGGGTCCTTCAGGTTCTTGTCCAGCAGCTCGACGAAGCGGTTGCGGTTGGGCAGGCGCAGCAGCGGGTCGTTGTAGGCCTGGTCCAGCAGCTGGCTGTACAGCACGACGTTCTCGAAGCCGACGGCGATGTTGGAGCAGAAGGCGCGCAGCAGCTGCTGGTCCAAGTCATCGAGCTCGCGGCCCACGTCCACCAGCGCCGCCATCGCGCGGCCCTGGCCCATGCCGAAGTACAGCACCGTGCCGTCGTCGTAGAGGTTCTTCTGCTCGCGCAGGCAGCGCTCGAGGCGGTCGCGCACGGCGGGGATCTTGACCTGCGCCAGCGGCCGGTCGATGAGGCCGCTGTACTGGCCGGCAGCGGCAACGATGCGCACTTCGTCGCCGGCGTCGCCATGCACCTGGGCGCACACCAGCCCCTCGGGCAGGATGCCCAGCAGCGCGCACAGCTGCGTGACGACGCCCTCGGCGAAGCGCGAGAGCCCGCGCATGCGCGACAGCGAAGTGCTGCTGTCGACGATCATCTCCAGCCCGCGGCGGTTGGCCTCCAGCGCGCAGATCTGCCGGTAGGAGCGCACGGCCGCCGTCAGCACGGTGTAGAGCCGCGTGCGGGTCAGCTCGGACTTGGTCTTGTAGTCGTTGATGTCATAGGCCTGCACCGTCTCGATCTCGGGCGCATAGCCGGGCTGGCCGGTGCGCAGCACGATGCGCACGGCGTTCAGGCGCAGTTCCTCGCGGATGTGGCGCACCAGCTGCAGGCCCGCGTCCTCGCTCTCCATGACGACGTCCAGCAGCACGACGGCCAGGTCGTCCTCGCTGGCCAGCAGCTGGCGCGCCTGGGCGGCGGATGAAGCGTGCAGGAAGACGAGCGGCTGGCCTTCGACGGTCAGGCCCTGCATGGCCAGCTCGGTGGCCTTGTGGACGTCACCGTCGTCGTCGACGATGAGGATGCGCCAGGGACGGTCGTGCGGGCGGTGGTCCAGCTCGTGATGCTCGGGCTCGTCGAGCAGTTCTAGCAGGTCGTCGTCAACGGCAGGCGTTGTTTCTTGCATGGGGGCGAGGACTCCGGGCACGCGGGTTGCCACGGCCGCGGCAGCCTCGTCGATCAGGACACGCAAGCGTAGTGCATCCACAGGCACGCTGCCACGAAAAGCGCGGGCAAAAGCCCGCCTCCAGGGGTCAGCGCTTACCGGGTTTGCCCGGACGCACGCCCGCCGCGCGGGCCGCCGGCCTGGCGCCGGTGACGCGCGGCGGCAGGCCCGTGTGCTGAGTCAGGACCTGACCCTTGCGCGGTGCTGACGACTTGGCGGCGGCCGGGGTCGGCGTGGAGTTCTTGCGCCGCGCGCTCTCGTAGCTGCCGTCGGTGACGGGCTGGTAGGTCGGGATCAGGTGGTGCTTGCCGTTGCCGATGAGGTCGGCCCGGCCCATGGCCTTCAGCGCCTCGCGCAGCAGCGGCCAGTTGTTGGCGTCGTGGTAGCGCAGGAAGGCCTTGTGCAGCCGGCGGCGGCGCTCGCCGCGCACGATGTCGACCTTCTCGCCGCGCGTCTCGTCGCGGCTGATTCCCTTGAGCGGGTTGCGGCCCGAGTGGTACATCGCCGTGGCCGTGGCCATGGGGCTGGGGTAGAAGGTCTGCACCTGGTCGGCGCGGAAGCCGTTCTTCTTCAGCCAGACGGCGAGGTTCATCATGTCCTCGTCGCTGGTGCCGGGGTGGGCGGCGATGAAGTACGGGATCAGGTACTGCTTCTTGCCCGCCGCGGCACTGGCCGCCTCGAACATCTGCTTGAAGCGGTCGTAGGTGCCGATGCCCGGCTTCATCATCTTGGACAGCGGCCCGCCCTCGGTGTGCTCGGGCGCGATCTTGAGATAGCCGCCGACGTGATGCGTGACCAGCTCCTTCACGTACTCGGGCGACTGCACGGCCAGGTCGTAGCGCAGGCCGGAGCCGATCAGGATCTTCTTGACGCCCGGCAGCGCACGCGCGCGGCGGTACATCTTGATGAGCGGGTCGTGGCTGGTGTTCAGGTTCGGGCAGATGCCCGGGTAGACGCAGCTGGGCTTGCGGCAGGCGGCCTCGATCTCGGGGCTCTTGCAGCCGATGCGGTACATGTTGGCCGTCGGGCCGCCGAGGTCGGACACGATTCCGGTGAAGCCCTTCACCTTGTCGCGCATCTCCTCGATCTCGCGGATGACGGAGTCTTCCGAGCGGCTCTGGATGATGCGGCCCTCGTGCTCGGTGATGGAGCAGAAGGTGCAGCCGCCGAAGCAGCCGCGCATGATGTTGACGCTGAAGCGGATCATTTCCCACGCCGGGATCTTGGTCGCACCGTCATGGCTGCCGTTCTCGTCGGCGTAGCTGGGGTGCGGCGCGCGGGCGTAGGGCAGGTCGAAGACATGGTCCATCTCCGGCGTCGAGAGCGGGATGGGCGGCGGGTTGATCCACAGGTCGCGCTCGCCGTGGCGCTGCACCAGCGCGCGGGCGTTGCCGGGGTTGGTCTCCAGGTGCAGCACGCGGTTGGCGTGGGCGTAGAGCACCGGGTCGCTCTTCACCACCTCGTAGGCCGGCAGGCGCACGACGGTGCGCTCCCGCGGCGGCATGCTGATGCGGCCGGTCTTGTGGATCGTGATGGGCTTGGGCGCGTCCGGCTCGTCGCTGGTCGCGCAGGTCGTCTCCTGCTTGATCTCCTGGTAGGGGCTGATCAGCTCGTCGATGCGGCCGGGGCGGTCCACCTCGGTCGAGTCCAGCTCGAACCAGCCGTCGGCGGACGGGTCGTCGTCGCGGCGCATGAAGGCGGTGCCGCGGATGTCGGTCAGCGCCTCGATGGGCTCGCGGCGGGCCAGCCGGTGCGCGATCTCGACGATGGCGCGCTCGGCGTTGCCGTAGACCAGCAGGTCGGCCTTGCTGTCCACCAGCACGGAGCGGCGCACCTTGTCCTGCCAGTAGTCGTAGTGGGCAATGCGGCGCAGCGAAGCCTCGATGCCGCCGATGACGATGGGAACGTCCTTGAACGCCTCCTGGCAGCGCTGCGTGTAGACCAGCGTCGCGCGGTCGGGGCGCTTGCCGCCTTCGCCGCCGGGCGTGTAGGCATCGTCGCTGCGGATCTTCCGATCAGCCGTGTAGCGGTTGATCATCGAATCCATGTTGCCGGCCGCGACGCCGAAGAACAGGTTGGGCTTGCCCAGCGCCTTGAAGGCGTCGGCGCTGTTCCAGTCGGGCTGCGCAATGATGCCGACGCGGAAACCCTGCGCCTCCAGCGTGCGGCCGATGACGGCCATGCCGAAGCTGGCGTGGTCGACGTAGGCGTCGCCCGTGACGATGATGATGTCGCAGGAATCCCAGCCGAGCTGCTCCATCTCCTGCCGGCTCATGGGCAGGAAGGGGGCAGGGCCGAAGCGCTTGGCCCAGAACGGGCGATACGCGGTCAGCGCCTTGGGCGCGGCAACGGGCAGAGCGGACATAGCCTTGGATTGTCGTTGGACAGGCCCTGAAAAGCACAAAGCCCGCTCAGCGAGCGGGCTTGGGGCGCGGGGCCGACGTGAATTACAGCGCGCGGATGTTCGCGGCTTGCAGACCCTTGGGGCCCTGCTTCACTTCGAACTCGACCTGAGCGCCTTCAGCCAGCGTGCGGAAGCCGCCGTTGTTCTTGATTTCGCTGTGGTGGGCGAAGAGGTCCTTGCCGCCGTCGGCGGGGGTGATGAAGCCGAAGCCCTTGCCGTCGTCAAACCACTTGACGATGCCGGTCTGCTGGGTGCTCATGAAATTTCCTTGCGGTTGTCGTGCTGTCGAGCCCGGCCTTGAGAGGCTGCGACAACACAACGACTTCGGGCAAGGACCAACAAAAAAATGGCGCCACTTCCTGGCGCCTGGGTCGTGATTCTAGCTGGGCTCAGGCCGACAGCAGCATCGGGATGACGGTGGCGGTGCTGCGGGCCCGGGCGCCCCCCTTGACGCGGCTTTCCTCGAACACCTCGCAGGCGCAGTCGCGGCAGGCGCCGCAGGCCGTGGCCACGCGCAGGTCATCCTGCAAGGCCTCGAAGCTGGGGCAACCGCTGGAGGCGGCAATCGCGATGTCGCGGTCGGAGACGCGGTGGCAGACACAGACAATCATGGGTACGAAGTCTAATGCGAATCGATCTCATTTGCAAAAAGAGCGGTTTTGCCTAAGGGCTTTCGCTCGCGATACTGCCGACCAATTTCACGAATCTGGAGCCCGCCATGAAAGGCGACCCGCAAGTCATCGCGCACCTGAACGCCCAGCTCAAGCTGGAGCTGACCGCCATCAACCAGTACTTCCTGCACGCCCGCATGCTGAAGAACTGGGGCCTGATGAAGATGGCCAAGCACGAGTACGAAGAGTCCATCGAGGAGATGAAGCACGCCGACAAGCTCATCGAGCGCGTGCTGACGCTGGACGGCCTGCCCAACCTGCAGGACCTCGGCAAGCTCTACATCGGCGAGAACGCCGTCGAGACGATGGAGTGCGACCTGAAGATCGAGAAGGCCGGCCACGCCCACCTGAAGGAAGCCGTTGCCTACTGCGAGAGCGTGCGCGACTACGTGTCCCGCGAGCTGTTCGTCGCCATCCTGGACGACACCGAGGAACACATCGACCACCTGGAGACGCAGCTGGAACTGGTCAACACCGTCGGCGTGCAGAACTACCTGCAGTCGCAAATGGGCGACGCCAGCTGATCCAGCGCACCGGCCCATGCCGGAAGTGACAGCGGGATAGTCCGGAGTAACGCCTCCGCCCTCCCGCGCTCAATAGGGGCATGCAAGTTCTGCAGGCCCCTTTTTCATGCAGCCGCCGGTCATGAGCTGGTTGACCCGGCTCGGCTTCCTGGCCCCGGCCGCGGCGGGCTCGGACGAGTGCGCGCTGCTGGCGCGGCTGGCGGCCGGTGATGCCGACGCGCTGGCGCAGCTGTACCGGCGCGAGAGCGGCTCGGTCTACCGCTACGCGCTGGCGCTGGCCGGCGACGAGGCCGCGGCGCTGGACGCCGTGCAGGAGGCCTTCGCCCAGCTGCTGCGCGGGCCGCAGGGCTACCAGGCCGGGCGCGGCTCGCTGGGCGCCTATCTCGCCGGCATGGCCCGGCACCAGTTGCTCAGCCAATGGCGCGACACGCGCCGCCACGTGCCGCTGGACGACACGCTCGACAGCGAACCCGCGCCGGCCAGTGACGAACGGCTGACCCAGGCCCAACGCGAGGACGGCCTGTGGGCCGCCATCCGCCGCCTGAGCTGGCCGCAACGCGAGGCCATCACGCTGGTGGACCTGCAGGAGCGCAGCTACGAGGAAGCCGCCGCCATCGCCGGCACCAGCGTGGACGTGCTGCGCACACGGCTGCACCGCGCACGCCAGCGCCTGGCGGACCTGCTGGACGCCGGAGACCGCCCATGACCCCGACACCCGACACCCCGGCCTGGCTGCGCCCCGCGCGGGCCGACTTCGCGCGGCTGCAGCCCGGCGCCGCGCAGGACGCCGCCGTGCTGGCGGCGCTGACCCGCCAGCTGCAGGCCCGCCATTCGCTGCCCCCAACGCCGCCGCTGCACGAACCGCGCTGGCTGCGCCGCCTGGCCTGGGGCAGCGGCGCGCTGGGGACCGCAGCGGCCATGCTGCTGAGCGCCGTGCTGCTGCTGGACCCGCCCGGCAGTGGCCGCGCCGCGCCGCTGGCCGGCGCCGGCAGCGGCTTCATCCCGCTGGTGCCGGACGGCGAGTTCCGCGCCGCGCTGGCCGCCGGCCGCAGCGCCGCCGTGTGGCTGCAGCCCACCGAGCTGCCACGCGAGCGCCTGGCGCTGCTAGGCCTGCCCTTCGACGCGGCGCGTGCCGACGAGTTCGTGCGCGCCGAACTGATGTTGAACCCGAGCGGCCAGGTGCTGGCCGTGCGACTGCTGAACTGACCCCGCTGGAGACCCCGATGAAGAAACCCCTGACCTGCCTGACGCTGTTCGCCCTTGCCGCCTGCGCGGGCGCACAGGACACCGACGCGCTGCGGCTCAAGGTCGAGCGCGACGTGGCCATCGCGCTGGCCGACGTGCCGGTGCAGCTGGCGCTGGGCGACCGCGCACTGGCCTTCGCCGGCCGCGAGCTGGAGGGCGAACGCGTCGTGAAGGGCGCGCCCTACTGCGCCACCGCCGTGCACGAGAACGTGCAGACGCTGGCCGACGGAAACCGCATCGTGCGCAAGCAGCAGAGCCAGCTGTGCCGCGACGGCGAAGGCCGCACGCGGCGCGAGGTGCAGCGCGAGGGCGGCCCCCGGGTCGTCTACCTGAACGACCCGGTGGCCAGGGAGAGCTGGGTCATCCACCCCGAGCAGAAGCGCGTGCAGCGGCTGCGCGGCTACACCGTAGGCGGGCGCGGCAGCGACGACGAGGCCGCGCAGGCGGCGTGGCAGGCGTCGATGCAGGACTGGGGCGAGCGCATGAAGGAGCAGGCCGCGCGCTGGAAGGAATGGGGCGCCCGCGTGGCCGAGCAGGCGCGCAGTGCCGACGCCGAGCGCGTGCGCGCCCACGCGCTGGCCGGCGAGCCCGGCATCGTCATCGAGCGGGACGTCGTCGTGCCCGCACCGGCCGGCGCCAGCGCGCCCGAGCGCCGCCGCGAGCTGCGCGTGCTGCGCGCCAGCGAGATGCCGGTGCCTCCTGCACCGCCCGCGCCGCCGGCGCCCATGGCCGCCCCCGTGCCGCCGGTACCGCCCGTGCCGCCGCTGCTGCTGCAGGGTCCGCTGCTGCCGCGCACCGGCGGCACGACGACGGCACTGCCCACGAAGGAGATCGACGGCCTCAAGGCCAACGGCGAGCGCACCACATGGACCATCGAAGCCGGCAGGATCGGCAACGAGAAGCCCATCGTCATCAGCCGCGAGGTATGGCGCTCGCCGGAGCTGATGCTGACCCTCTCCAGCCGCGACGCCGACCCGCGCTCGGGCGAGCAGAACTACCGGCTGGAGAAGATCCGGCGCGGCGAGCCCGATCCGGCGCTGATGAAGCCACCCGCTGACTACGCTGGCGCCCCTCGCCCAGTCGCGCGCCGCTGAACGCGGGCGCGCCGACGCGCGCGTCCTGACTCAGTCCGCCGGCGTCGGCGCCGCCGGCGATACGGGCTTCAGCAGCCCGGCCAGGTTCTGCGCGATGCCCGTGATGCCCTGGTTGGACAGGCCGGCGTCGTGCATGACGGCGTCGACGATGGGCTTGGCGATCTGGTACTGCAGCGCCGAGTTCATGACCTGCTCGGGAAAGGTGGCGCCGCTCGCCGCACCGCCGCCTTCCCCGCCGCCGACCTGACCCTGGCCGGGCAGGCCGTTGACCTGCACGATGCGGATGGAGTCGATGTTCTCCATCGGCTTGACGGCCTGGGCCAGGATCTCCGGCAGCTGCTGCAGCAGCTGCGTGCGCACCTGCAGGTCGATCTGCGCGGCGGACAGCATGTTCAGCGCCTCGTTGATCGCCCGGCGGCCTTCGGCCTCGGCAATCGCGGCCGCCTGCTTGGCCTTGGCCTCGATGGTCAGCGCCTCGGCGCGGTCGATGGCGGCCTCCTTCTCGGCGGAGGCCGACACCTTCACCGCGATGGCGTTCTGCTCGGCGTCCTTGCTGGCCTCGATCAGTTGGATGGCCTTGTCCCGCTCGGCCACGGCCACCTGGCGCGCGGTGTTGACGGTTTCCTCGGCCTTCACGGCTTCGGCGCGGGCGAGGTTGGCGGCCGCGTCGGCCTCGGACTGCTCGCGCGACTTCGTCGCGATCGCGATCTGCGTGTCCTGCCGCGCAATCTCCACCTGCTTGCGCTGCTCGGCGCGCTTCAGCTCGGCCTGGCGCTCCTGCTCGATCTCGCGGGTCTGGATGACGAGGTTCTTCTCGATCTCGGCCGCCTTGATCTCGCGCTCGGCCTCGATGCGGCGCTGGCCCACCTGGCGCTCGGCCTCGATCTTCACGGTCTCCGCCTCACGGCCGCGCTCGGCCTGCTGAGCGGCGATCAGCGCGATCTGCTCGGCCCGCGCCACTTCCACCTCGCGCTTCTGCGCCAGCGATGCGAACTCCTGGTCCTTCTCGATGGTCAGCTTCAGCCGCGAGGCTTCGAGGTTCTTCGTGCGCACCTGCACCTCGGTGTCCTGCTCGACGTCGTTGCGCTGCTTGCGGCGCGCCTCGGTCTGCTCGGTCAGCCGCGTCAGGCCTTCGGCGTCGAAGGCGTTGTTGGGGTTGAAGAACTGCTTGTCGGTCTGGTCGAGGCTGGTCAGCGAGACGGACTCCAGCTCCAGGCCGTTCTTCTCCAGGTCTTCGGCGACGGCGTTCTGCACCGCCTGCACGAAGTCGCGGCGCTTGTCCTGCAGCTCCTGGATGGTCATGGTCGCGGCCGTGGCGCGCAGGCTGTCGACGAACTTGTCCTCCACCAGCGCCTTCAGCTCGTTGGGGCTCATCGTGCGGGCGCCCAGCGTCTGCGCGGCGGTGCTGACCGCTTCTTCCGTCTGCTTCACGCGCACGAAGAAGGCGGCCGTCACGTCCACGCGCATGCGGTCCTTGGTGATGAGGCTCTCGCGCTCGCGGCGCAGCACCTCGAGCTTGAGCGTGTTCATGTTGACGAGCACGCGCTCGTGGAACACCGGCAGCACGACGGCGCCGCCGTCCATGATGACCTTCTGCCCGCCCAGGCCGGTGCGCACGAAGGCGGTCTCCTTGGTGCTGCGCTTGTACAGCCGCGCGAAGACGAAGCCGATGGTCAGCAGGCCCAGCAGGCCGATGCCGGCGATGGCGGAGATTTCGATGAGGTTGTCCATGTTGTCTTTCAGCTCCCGTGTTGTCAGATCAGGTTCGGATGCGGGTTGGCGATGCAGCGATAGAACGCACCCAGCTTGCGCACGATAAGGATCTGCGCGCCTTCCTCGAACACCTCTTCGTCGAAGTCAGGCTCAACCATCAGGTAGTGCGTGCGCCCGTAGGCGTCGCGCACCCGCGCCTGCGCGGCCAGGCCGCGGCGGGCCGCGCCGGCGCTGATGACGCCGCCCCGCCCCACCAGCGACTGCTCGCTGACGGCGCTGGTCTCGTCGCGCGGCACGATGTGGGCCACCAGGCTGCCCAGCCCGCGCACCGTGGCCAGGCCCGGCGGCACGGCCAGCAGGCCCGCCGCCCACGCGGGCAGGAAGTTGCCCAGCAGGTTCATCGCCACCTTCTGCAGCGCGTAGCCGAACAGCGCGTAGCCCAGCAGGAACAGCAGCAGCAGCACCAGCGCCGGCACGCGGCCCAGGTGCAGCCAGCCCAGCACGCGGTCCAGGCCCGACTCGGGCACCGCATGCGGCAGCAGGTCGTCCAGAACGTTGCTGGGGCTCAGCGCCACCAGCATGCCCACGCCCTCCAGCGCGGCGATGGCGACGATCAAGGCCACGGCGACGCCGAAGGGCAGCGTCTCGGGCACAGTGAACAGATTCATCCAGTCCTCCCTGGTTGCATGCGGCGCATTGTTAGCTCTGGCCAGCCTTGATCTGGGCCATGCGCTCGGCGATCTTGTGGTCGCGCACCAGCTCGTCCAGTTCGCGCAGCTGCGCTTCCTGCTTCAGGTCGCCGGCTGGCGCGCCGCTCAGGCCCGTCTGGCGCTGGAAGATCTTGTCGAAAGCCTCCGTCACCTTGGACAGCCGCTGCTCCACGCCCGCCTGCCCCACCGGCTGCGCGGCCGATGCCGTGGCGGCGCGGCTGTTGCGGAACTCCGCCAGCGCGTCCTGCATCTCGCGCTTCTTGGCCAGCAGCGCGGCCGTGAAGCCCTGCAGCTCCTGCTCCTGGCGGGCCAGGTCGGCCAGCGTCGTCTCCAGCACCGGGATCTGCGCCTCGATGTCCAGCTGCCGGGCCACGGCGGCGCGCGCCAGGTCCTCGCGCTGCGACGCCAGCGCCTGCGCGATCTGGTCGCGCAAGTCCTCGTGGCCGCGGTTCAGCCGCGCGTGCTGCTGCTGCGCCAGGTGCCGGTTGGCGCTGACGGTGCCCAGCTCGTGGCGCACCTCGTCGATGACGCCGTCGGCCTCGCGCACGGCCTGCTCCATCGCGGCCTGCGGGTTCAGGTCCTCGATCCGGTCCAGCAGCGCATGCATGCCGCCGGCAATGACGCGGCCAACGCGGGCCTTCAGGGAATCGCTCATGTCACGCTCCTTTCAACGTGGAAGCCAGCTCGATGGTGGGCGCCAGGTGGCGCCTCACCACCCCGGGGTCGAACGCATGGGCGGTACTCGTCGTCGCCTGGCGCAGCAGCGACTCGCCCAGCAGCGCCGCGCGGCGCACCAGCGCGTCCTCCAGGCGGGCGGCGTCGTCGGCCGTCGCCGGCGCATGGCTGATGACCAGCGCCATCAGCGTCGTCACCTGCTCCACCAGCACCCCCAGCACCTCGGAGTGGCGGCCCTCGGCGCCCTCGATGCGCACCAGCGCCTCGCGCAGCCGGTGCGTCAGCTCACGCGCCCAGGCGTGCGCGGCCACGTAGTCGAACGCGCCGTCATGCTGGCGCTTGAGCTGGGAGAGCAGCACACGCAGCTTGTCGCTGTTGGTCGTGGCGCCGTCCACCTGCAGCTGCGCCAGCCACAGGTAGAGGTCGCTCGGGATGCGAGCCGACAAGGGCTCCATCGTGATGGTCTGGGTCGCCATGGGCACCTGCCTTCAAATGAACTCCAACGAACACGAATGTATTCGTTTGAATTCATTTGTCAACAAGCGCGATGCCCGCGGCCGCCGGCAGGCGGCGTGCTCAGCCCTCGCGGTCCCACACGACGCCTTCTTCCGTCAGCATCGCGTCCAGCGGCACGTCCAGCGCGCTGGGCTTGAGCAGCGGCAGGAAGCCGTGCGCATAGCCGATGCCCACGGCCGCGGGCCGCGGCTGCATCTCGGCCAGCGTCTTGTCCATGAAGCCACCGCCATAGCCCAGCCGCAGCCCGCAGGGGCCGAAGCCCAGGCAGGGCACCAGCATCAGCTGGGGCTGGAATGCCTCGGTGCCCTTGGGCTTGGGGATGTGGAAGGCGTCTTCCTCCATCGGGCAGCCGGGGTACCAGACGTGAAAGCGCAGCGTGCCGTGCTCCTTGTCGACGACGGGCAGGCCGATGCGGCGCTCGGGGTGGTTCTCGCCCCAGCGGTACAGCGTGGGCAGCGGGTCGAACTCGCCCTTGATGGGCCAGTAGGCGCCGATGGTCTTTTCCTGGCGGCGCAGCAGCCAGACGCTGAGCACCTCCTGCAACTCGGCAGCGAGGTCCAGCCGGTTCGGCAGGGCCAGGCGTTGTTCGATCAGCTTGTGCCGGAGCGCGGCGCGGTCGTTCGCATCCATGGCGCCGGAGCTTACATTCGCCGCATGCCGTCGAACGATGCCTTCACCGACCTGTGCGTCGAACTGCTGTCGCCGCTGGGCCCGGTGCGCACCCGCGCGATGTTCGGCGGCCGCGGCTTCTACGTGGACGGCCTGTTCATGGCGCTGATCGCCGACGGCCAGTTCTTCCTGAAGGCCGATGACACGACCCGCGAACGCTTTGTCGCCGCCGGCTGCGAGCCGTTCAGCTACGACACCCAGGACGGCAAGCGCACCGTGATGAGCTACTACCGCGCGCCGGAAGACGCGCTGGAGTCGCCGCCGCTGATGCTGCCCTGGGCGCGGCTGGCGTTCGAGGCGGCGCTGCGGGCCGCCAACGCCAAGGTCAAGAAATCAGCGCCCGCCAAGAAGGCGGCGGCCAAGAAGGCCCCGGCCCGTCGCGGCTGAGGCGGGCGGCACCAGCAGTTCGAAATCGGCGGCCGGCCAGCCTTCCAGCACGGCCGTCTGGCCCGGCGCCAGCACCAGCCCCTGGCCGGCCTCCAGCCACTGGTCCTCGGCCGGCGCGTCGGTCGTGCCGGACAGCGTCAGCCACACGCGGCCCCGCGCCACCGCCAAGCGGCGCGCCTCGGCGCCACCGGCCAGCGTCAGGGCCCGGCCGCCGTCCAGATGCCATGTGGATTGCGCATCGCTCATGATGTTGCTCCTCGGTTGATGTCAGGGATTCTGCTTAGATCACCCAGGGCGGTCCAATGACTCCGCCGCAGCGATTGATACCATCCGCGCATGAATCAGCCGATACGCCAACGCCCGCTGTCCGTCGGCCCGCTGCGCGCCTTCGAGGCCGTCGCCCGGCTGCTGTCCTTCCGGGCCGCCGCGGAGGAGCTGAGCCTGACGCAGTCGGCCATCAGCCGGCAGATCCAGTCGCTGGAGGAAGAGATCGGCTGCACGCTGTTCCTGCGCGGCACGCGCAAGGTGGAGCTGTCCAGCGACGGTGCCCAGCTGCTGCCCACGGCCGTGGCGGTGCTGTCCAAGCTGGATCAGACGGTGCGCCAGATCCGCCGCACGCGTGGCCGCCGCGTCGTCAACGTGACGACGTTCGCGTCCTTCGCGTCACTGTGGCTGATCCCGCGGCTGTGCGAGTTCCAGAAGCACCACCCGGACATCGACATCCGCGTGTCGGCCCAGGACGGCCTCGTCGAGCTGGAAGACGGCGAACACGACCTCGCGCTGCGCTACATCGCCGGCACGGGCCTGAGCTCGCCGGGCGAGCTGATGTTCGAGGAGACCGTGTCGCCCGTCGTCAGCCCCTGGTATGCCGAGTCCACGCGCAACGGCCGGCTGCCGGCGCTGCGGCGGCCGGGCGACCTCGCCGCGCATGCGCTGACCGAGGAGGACGACCCGCGGCCCAGCGCCGAGTTCCTGTCCTGGCGGCACTGGCTGACGCGCCAGCGCGAGCCCGACCTGCAGCCGCTGCGCTGGATGTACTTCAACTTCACTTATCAACAGATCCAGGCCGCGCTGGCCGGCCAGGGCGTCGCGCTGGCGCGGCTGCCGCTGGTGCACGAGCACCTGCAGCGGGCCGAGCTGCTGGAGCCCTTCGGCGCCGCCGGCCGCCTGACCAGCCCCTATGCCTACTGGCTGCTGCCCGCACCGGCCGCGTCGGCACGGCCCGAGGTGCAGGCCTTTGCCGACTGGGTGCGGGAACAGGCCGCGCTCACGCGGCGGCAGCTGGCCGAGGTCTGAGCCTTCCGGTCAGTGGGCCGGCGCCGCAGCCGAGACCGGCTCGGCCACCACGCGCGCCAGCGCCTCCGCCAGCGCCCGCTGCGACCGCAGCACATGGCTGACGCCGGACTGGCCCAGCCACTGCTCCTCCTCGTCGGTGTGCGCCAGCACGGCGCAGCGCAGCCCGGGG
Organism: Roseateles sp. GW823-FHT07B05; assembly: GCF_058794515.1. Taxonomy (NCBI): domain Bacteria; kingdom Pseudomonadati; phylum Pseudomonadota; class Betaproteobacteria; order Burkholderiales; family Sphaerotilaceae; genus Roseateles; species Roseateles sp. GW823-FHT07B05. The sequence goes on along the minus strand of NZ_JBXAGX010000003.1, from coordinate 342,330 downwards.
TTGAGCTGGCGGGCCAGCGCCAGCAGGGCCGGCACGCCGCGCACGTCGGCCAGCGCGACGACCAGCCAGGCCGCCTGCGCGATGTGGGCCTGCACCAGCGTCATGGCCTCGGCGGCATCGCCCAGCACGGCGGCCTGGCCGTGGGCGCGCAGTGCCTCCACGACGTCGCGGTCACGGTCGATGACCACCAGCGGGCGCTCGCCCAGCAGCGCGTGCAGCGCCGTGCCCAGCGTGCCGTGGCCCACCAGCACGATCTGCCCGGCCAGCGCGCTCTGCGGCGTGTCGGCCGGCAGTTCGGCCAGCGGGTCGTCGCGCGCCTCCAGCCGGCGCGCCCAGGCCGACCGCCGCAGCACCCAGCTGCGCAGCGGCTCCACGCCCGCGAACAGCACCGGGTTCAGCGCGATGGACACGATGGCCCCGGCCACGACCAGGCTGGTCGCCTCGGGCGGCACCAGGCCCAGACTCTGCCCCAGGCCCAGCAGGATGAAGCTGAACTCGCCGATCTGCGCGAGGCTCACGGCCACCGTCAGCGCGGTGGACAGCGGGTACTTCAGCAGCAGCACCAGCGCGCCGGCGGCCACGGTCTTGCCGACCAGGATGACCAGCACCGTCGCCAGCACGGCCAGCGGCTGCTCGATGAGGATCTTCGGGTCGAACAGCATGCCCACGGCGACGAAGAACAGCACCGCGAACGCGTCGCGCAGCGGCAGGCTCTCGTGCGCAGCGCGCTCGCTGAAGGCCGATTCGCGCAGCACCAGGCCCGCGAAGAACGCGCCCAGCGCGACGCTGACGCCGAACAGCGCCGCCGCGCCCACCGCCAGCCCAACGGCCGCGGCCACGGTGGCCAGCGTGAACAGCTCGCGCGAGCCGGTGCGGTTGACCTGCCACAGCATCCACGGCAGCAGGCGCCGGCCGGCGATCAGCATGACGGCGACGAAGGCCGCCACGGCCAGCAGCGTCGTCACGATGGTGACGGCCAGGTTGCCCTGCGCGCCGCCGTCGTCCTTGGCGCCGAGCACCGGGATCAGCACCAGCGCCAGCACCATGGCGAGGTCTTCGACGATGAGCCAGCCGACGGCGATGCGCCCGTTGCCGGTGTGCAGCAGCTCGCGCGACTCCAGCGCGCGCAGCAGCACCACCGTGCTGGCCACCGACAGCGCCAGGCCGAAGATCAGCGACGCGGCCAGGTCCCAGCCCCACCACCAGTGCGCCAGGCCGGCACCCAGCGCCGTCGCTGCGGCCATCTGCACCAGCGCGCCGGGCAGCGCGATGCGCTTGACCGACATCAGGTCGCCGACCGAGAAGTGCAGGCCCACGCCGAACATCAGCAGCATGACGCCCACCTCCGACAGCTGGTGCGCCAGGTGCACGTCGCCGACGAAACCCGGTGTGTGCGGCCCGATCAGCACGCCGGCCAGCAGATAGCCCACGAGGGCGGGCAATCGTGCCCACTGCGCCAACAGGCCCAGCACCAAGGCGAGGCCGAACGCGGCGGCCAGCGTGGAGATCAGGGTCATGTTGTCGTGCATCGTGCAGGGGTCCTTTCAGTCAATGTGTCGCGTTGGCGGGCCGAGCGCTGGGCCGCTCCCGAGCCGGCCCGCCCAGGCGATGTGCTTGCGGCTCAACGCCGCAAGCATCGCCGTCCTCTCGGGGGACCGGCCAAGGTACTCCTTGGACGAGGGGCTTCACGTCAGTCGGGGGCGATCAGTTCGCGTTCAGTGAGGATGACCGTCAACGCGCGGTCGTGCGGCTCGACGGCGAACTGGGTCTCGGCCCCCGACCATGCCACACCCACGGCGGTCACCCCGGGGTGAGCGCTGAGCCAGCGGTCGAAATAGCCGCCGCCATAGCCCAGCCGGAAGCCCTCGCGCGTGAAACCCACGCAGGGCACCAGCACGACGTCGGGCACCGCGACGGCGCCGGTGCTGGTGGCGATGCCGCACTCGTCCTGCACGGCGGGCGCGGCGCCGTCCCAGCGGCGGAACACCATCTCGGCCGGGTCGCGTCGCGCGAACGGCAGCGCGCGCGGGTACGGCAGGCTGCCGGGGTCGAACTCGCCGGCCAGTGGCCAGTACACGCCCAGCAGCTCGGGCTCCAGCTGCTCCAGCAGCACGGCCAGCGACTGGCGCACGGCGTGCTCGGCCGCCTGGAAGGCCGGCGTGGCGGCAAGGGCGCGGCGCTCGGCCAGCAGGCGGCGGCGCAGCTCGGCGCGGTCGGGGTGAACGGCAGTGGACATCGGCGCCCCGGCAGTGGAGTTGCCGCGTATTGGAACCCATCAACGATGACGCCCCGGGGCTGCCGGGGCGTCAACGGGGGCGGTTCGACGTCAGCTGCGGCGGCGCCACGCGGCCAGGCCGGCCACGCCGCCCAGCAGCAGCGCCCAGCTGGCCGGCTCGGGCACGGCGGTGATCTGGAACACGAAGCTGTGGTCCTGGTAGTTCAGGTCGCCGCCGCCGTTCAGGTCCTCGAAGGCCACGTTGACGCCGGCCGGCACCAGCGCGTCGCCGGCGTAGGCGGCCCACCAGGCATGGTTGACGCCGTCGCCATTGCGCGCCGGGTCGGTGGAGTAACGCGCGCCGTCGACCACCTGGATGAAGAACGACACCGTGTCGCCGGCCGCCACCGTGCCCATCACGTAGCGGTCGCCGTAGCTGCGGCCCGCGGCGTGGTTGTCCAGCCCCGCCGCGCCGTCCACGCCGTTGATGCGGGCGCCGGCCAGCACGGTCAGCCCACCGACGCCGCCGGTGTACCAGGCCACCAGCTGGCCGCTGGTCGCCGCCACGAAGCTGGCCGTGGCGGGCGCCGGGCCGCTCAGGCCGGCCTCGGCATAGGTCTGCGGCACGGCCAGCGCGCCCAGGCTCGTCAGCGCGCAGGCCGCGCCCAGCATCAGGTGCTTGCTCAACATCGTCTCCTCGGGGTGTGGCGCCAAGACTAGGCGCCGGGTAGCGCTATCACCACCCCTAGGCCATGGCAAACGCCGCCATGCGTGGGAAGCGCCTTGGGGCGTGCACGCCAGTGGGTTAAATTGACCCGGAACGGGGATGCAGCAGTCATGAAGCGATCGGGTGGGCAAGTCTTGAAGCGTTGGGGCCGCTGGGCCGCGGTGGGCCTGATGGCGCTGGCGCAAGCGGCGTCGGCCGCGCCGGCGCCGGCCGACGACCTGGCCGTGCAGGCCCGCGACGCCTGGGTCAAGCGCGACCGCAAGCGCCTGGCGCCGCTGGTGGATGCCGCCCGCGCGCAGGCCCACCCGCTGGCCGGCTGGGTGGAGTATTTCGACCTGAACGCCCGCCTGGCCGAGGTGCGCCAGCCCGAGATGGACGCGTTCTATGCGCGCTACCCCGGCAGCTACGTGGAAGACCGGCTGCGCAACGACTGGCTGCTGGAGCTGGGCCGGCGCCGCGACTGGGCCGGTTTCCGGCGCGACCACGCCAGCTACCAGATGCGCGACGACCGCGAGGTGGCCTGCTACGCGCTGCTGGCCGATCACCTGTCGGGCACCAAGGTCGACGCCGACGCGGCGCGCACCGCCTGGATGGCTCAGAAGGATGGCGACGACGGCTGCAACGCGCTGGCCACCACCTTCTTCGAGGCCGGGCTGTTCAAACCCGACACCGCCTGGGCCAAGGCCCGCCAGGCGCTGGAGCAGGGCCGCCCGCGCGCGGCCCGCCAGGCCGTGGCGCTGCTGGGCAACAAGGCGCTGGAGCAGAAGCTCGCCGAACTGCAGGACAACGCCGGCCGCTACCTCACCCGCAAGGCCCGCACCACGCCGCGCGCCGAAGCCGAGCTGACCGCGCTGGCGCTGGCCCGCGTGGCCGCCAACGACGCGACCCAAGCCGGCGACGTGCTGCGCGACAAGTGGAGCCGCCTGCCCACCGACCTGCAGGCCTGGCTGTGGATGCAGATCGGCCGCCAGTCGGCGATGCGGCTGCAGGACGACGCGCTGGCCGCCTTCGAGCGCGCGCACAAGCTGGCGCCGGACATGGCGTTCAGCGACGACGCGCTGGCCTGGGCCGCCCGCGCCGCGCTGCGTGCCAAGTCGCCCGTCGTCGCGCTGCGCGCCATCGAGCAGATGAGCGCCGGCGAGCAGCGCGACCCCGGCTGGGTCTACTGGCGCGCCCGCGCCACCCGCATGCAGGGCGACGCCGCCGCCGCCCGCGCGCAGCTCACCGCGCTGGCCACCACGCCGCTGAACTACTTCGGCCGGCTGGCCGCCGAGGACCTGGGCCTGCCCACGCCGCTGCCCGCCGTGCCCGCGCCGCTGACGGCGGAGGAGCGCCGCGCCGCGCGCAGCCACCCAGGCCTCACGCGCGCGCTGCGCCTCATCGACCTGGGCCTGCGCAGCGAGGGCGTGCGCGAATGGAACTTCTCGCTGCGCGGCATGAACGATCGCGCGCTGCTGGCCGCCGCGCAGGAGGCCTGCGACCGCGAGGTGTGGGACCGCTGCATCAACACCAGCGAGCGCACGAAGAGCGAGATCGACATCGCGCAGCGCTACCCGCTGCCGCACAAGGCCGAGCTGATGCGCGAGGCCCAGGCGGCGTCGCTGGACCCGGCCTACGTCTACGGGCTGATCCGCCAGGAGTCGCGCTTCGTGCTGGACGCGCGCTCGCATGTCGGCGCGGCCGGGCTGATGCAGGTCATGCCGGCCACGGCCAAGTGGACGGCCAAGAAGGCCGGGCTGGCCTACAGCCCCGACCTGATGCACGACCGCGACTTCAACCTGCGCATCGGCACGCACTACCTGAAGCTGGTGCTGGACCGCTTCGACGGCGCGCAGGCGCTGGCCGCCGCGGCCTACAACGCCGGCCCCGGCCGCCCCGCGCGCTGGCGCGACGGCCCGGTGCTGGACGCGGCCATCTGGGCCGAGAACATCCCGTTCAACGAGACCCGCGACTACGTGCGCAAGGTGCTGCTGGGCGGCACGGTCTACGCGCAGCTGCTGGGGCTGCCGGCCACCAGGCTGCGCGAGCGGCTGGGCGCCAGCGTCGGCCCGGCCGGCAGCCGCGGCGCGGACGCGGGCGACGTGCCGCCGCCGGCCGCCGCGGGAGGGCTGTGACCATGGGCCTGTCCGTCCTCCTCCTCGGCGGCAGCGGCTTCGTCGGCCGCGCGCTGTGCGAGCAGCTGACCCGCCGGCTGGGCGCCGGCGTGCGCATCACGGTGCCGACGCGGCGGCTGCCGCACGCGCGGGCCGTGCAGAGCCTGCCCGGCGTCACGGTCGTGCAGGCCGACGTCTTCCGCGACCTGCCGGCGCTGCTGCCGGGGCATGACGCCGTCGTCAACCTCATTGCCATCCTGCAGGGCCGCGAGGCGGCGTTCCAGCGGGCGCACGTCAAGCTGCCGCTCGAGGTGGCCGCGGCCATGGGCGACGCCGGCGTGCGGCGGCTGGTGCACGTGAGCGCGCTGGGCGTGGCCGCCGACGCGCCGTCGCGCTACCTGCGCAGCAAGGCGGCCGGCGAGGCGGTGCTGCAGGCGGCCGCACAGGCCGGCGCGCTGGACCTGACGCTGGTGCGGCCGTCGCTGGTGTTCGGCGCGGGCGACCGCAGCGTCAACCTGTTCGCCGGGTTGCAGCGCCTCTTCCCGCTGATGCCGCTGGGCGGCGCCGGCGCGCGGCTGCAGCCGGTGTGGGTGCAGGACCTGGCGCAGGCCCTCGTCGAGGTGCTGCTGCGCCGCGAGGCCATCGGCCAGACCTACGAGATCGCCGGCCCGCGCGCGCTGACGCTGGCGCAGCTGGTGCGGCTGGCCGGCCGCGTGGCGGGCTGCGAGCGGCCCGTGCTGCCGCTACCGGGGCCGCTGGCCACGCTGCAGGCGCTGGCGATGGAATGCCTGCCGGGCGAGCCGCTGCTGTCGCGTGACAACCTCGCGTCGCTGCGCGTGCCCAATGTGGCCAGCGGCGCGCACCCGGGGCTGGCCGAGCTGGGCATCACGGCGAGCTCGCTGGCCGCCGTGCTGCCGGGCTACCTGGCGCCGGGCGCGGGCGTCGCGCGGCTGGACGCCTGGCGCGCGCGGCACTGAGCGCGCATCAATCCGTTGCGGAATGCTCATCGCCGACGGCACAGGCCCCGCCTAAGCTCTGCGGCTCACTCGAAAGGCCCCATGAAGCTCTACATCGGCAACAAGAACTACTCGTCCTGGTCCATGCGCAGCGGCGTGCTGCTGACGGCGTTCGGCATTCCGTTCACCGAGGTCAAGCTGCGCTTCGACTTCAGCGAGGGTTCCGAGTGGAGCCGCGTCATCGCCACCGTGACGCCGACGAAGCGCGTGCCGGTCATCGTCGAGGACGACGGCTTCACCGTATGGGACACGCTGGCCATCACCGAGTACATCGCCGACCGCTTCCCCGACAAGGCCATCTGGCCCCGCGACGCGAAGGCCCGCGCCCGCGCACGCAGCCTGTGCGCCGAGATGCACGCCGGCTTCACGCGGCTGCGCACCGTATGCCCCATGAACATCGAGGCCTTCTTCCCGGACGTGGGCCAGAAGATGTGGGCCGAGGACGCCGCGCTGCGCGCCGACGTGGCGCGGCTGGACGCGGCCTGGAGTGACGCGCTCGGCGCCAGCCCCGGCCCCTTCCTGTTCGGCGAGTTCAGTGGGGCGGATGCCTACTTCGTGCCGGTCGCGGTGCGGCTCAGCCGGTTCGGCTTCCCGCTGTCGGAGCGCGCCGCCGCCTACCGCGACGCGCTGCTGGCCCACCCGGCCGTGGAGGACTGGGTGGCCGACGCGCTGCGCGAGCAGGACTTCATCGCCGAAGACGAGCCCTACCGCAGCTCGCGCTGACATGCTGGAACTCCGCCCCTGCTGCGAGCACTGCGCCGTGACGCTGGCGCCGGACTCGCTCGAAGCGCGCATCTGCAGCTTCGAGTGCACGTTCTGCGCGGCCTGCGCGGAAGGGCTGCTGAGCAACGTCTGCCCCAACTGCGGCGGCGGCTTCGTGCCGCGGCCGGTGCGGCCCGCGCGCGACTGGAAGGGCGGCAACTCGCTGGCCGCCTACCCCGCGCGCACCGAGCCCAAGCACCGGCCCGTGGACCTGGCCGCCCATGCCCACCTCGTCGCCGCGCTGGGCGGCCTGCCGCCCGAACAACGCTGACCATGATCACCCTCCACGGCTTCTCCCAATCCGGTAACACCTACAAGGTCGCGCTGATGCTGCAGGCGCTGCAGCTGCCCTGGACCCCGCGGCACGTGCCGCTGGCCGACTTCGCCGCCGGGCTGACGCGCTCCGACGCGTGGCGCCAGGGCGAGAACGAGATGGGCGAGGTGCCCATCCTGGAGATCGACGGCCAGCGCCTGACGCAATCGGCCGCCATCCTGCTGTACCTGGCCCGGCGCGAAGGCAGGTACGGCGGCGCGACCGACGACGAGCAGCAGGACGTGCTGCGCTGGCTGTTCTTCGACAACCACAAGTTCACGAGCTACTTCGCGACCTACCGCTTCATGAAGTCCTTCGCCGGCACGCCGCCCGAGCCGGCGCTGATGGCCTGGTTCAAGGGCCGCATCGACAACGCCTTCGGCATCGTCGACAAGCACCTGGCCGGCCGCGACTTCATCGTCGGCAGCGCGCCCACCATCGCCGACCTGTCGCTGGCGGGCTACCAGTTCTTCCCGGTCGAGGAAAGCGGCATCGATGTGGCCGCGCAGTACCCGGCCATCGCCGCCTGGCGCGAGCGGCTGAAGACGGCGCTGCCGGGCTGGAAGCCGCCCTACGAGCTGCTGCCGGGCGAGCAGGTGGCGCCGAAGTGGTGAGGCGAGGGGCGCGCAGAATGCCGCCCCATGCCTGAGTTCCAGAAGTTTCTCGTCGGCGGTGCCGTCCGCGATCGCCTGCTGGGCCTCCCGGTGCAGGACCGCGACTGGGTCGTCGTCGGCGCGTCACCGCAGGCGCTCGTCGAGGCCGGCTATCAGCCCGTCGGCAAGGACTTCCCGGTCTTCCTGCACCCCGACACGCACGAGGAAGTGGCGCTGGCCCGCACCGAGCGCAAGACGGCCGCGGGCTATCACGGCTTTGCGTTCCACGCCGCGCCCGACGTCACGCTGGAACAAGACCTGGCCCGCCGCGACCTGACGATCAACGCGATGGCCGAGGACGACGCCGGCCAGGTCGTCGACCCCTACGGCGGCCGGCGCGACATCGCGCAGAAGGTGCTGCGCCATGTGTCGCCCGCCTTCGCCGAAGACCCCGTGCGCATCCTGCGGCTGGCCCGCTTCGCGGCGCGCTTCGCCGACTTCAGCATCGCGCCCGAGACCGTCGCGCTGATGCGCGACATGGTGGCCGCCGGCGAGGTGGACGCACTGGTGCCCGAGCGCGTCTGGCAGGAGCTGTCGCGCGGGCTCATGGAGGCCAAGCCGTCGCGCATGCTGGAGGTGCTGCGCGATGCCGGCGCGCTGCCGAAGCTGCTGCCGGAGGTGGAGGCGCTGTTCGGCGTGCCGCAGCCCGAGGCGCATCACCCGGAGATCGACACCGGCATCCACCTGCTGATGGTGCTGGACCAGTGCGCGCGGCTGGACGCGCCGCTAACGGTGCGCTACGCCTGCCTGTGCCACGACCTCGGCAAGGGCACGACGCGCAAGGAAGAGCTGCCGCGCCACATCGCGCACGAACTGCGCAGCGAGAAGCTGGCCGCCAAGGTCAGCGCGCGCTGGAAGGTGCCCAACGACTGCCGCGAACTGGCCGCGCTCGTGGCCCGCGAGCACACGCATGTGCACCAGAGCAGCAGCTTCAGCGCCGAGGCGCGGCTGCGCCTGCTGGAGCGCTGCGACGCATGGCGGCGGCCGCAGCGTTTTGCCGAACTGCTGTGGGCCTGCGAATGCGACGCGCGCGGCCGTCTGGGGTTGGAGAACCGCGACTATCCGCAGCGCGAAAGGCTGCTGGCCGACCTGGCCGCCACGCAGCAGGTGGACCTCGCCGCCGTCAGCGCCGCGGCCATGGCGCGCGGCGCGCAAGGCGCCGACATCGGCCGCGCCGTGCAGCGCGCGCGGCTGGCGGCGCTGGCTGCCTAACCCCATGACGAACGGCATGGGCTGAACGGGGTCCTGTCAAGGGACTTTGCGTTGCTTCACCGGCATGGAAGCGCTTGCATGGCTACAGTGCTGCGTTTTGCCCCGCCCGCCAACGCTGGCTCCGGGGCAGGTACCGAAAACCGTCGGACGGGGTCGCAAAGATGAAGTGGGCAAGGGGTAGCAAGGCCGGGTTGGGCGCCATGTGCTTGACGGTGGGACTGGGCGCCGGCCTGCAGGGCTGCAGCCCGGCGGGCAGCCAGACCGGCACCGCCGCCGCGCCGCCGCCGCCCGAGGTGGGCGTCGTCACCGTCGCGCCCGGCCGGGCCGACCTGTCGGTGGAGCTGCCGGGCCGGCTGGAGGCCTACCGCGTGGCCCAGGTGCGTGCCCGCGCCGCCGGCATCCTGCACAAGCGGCTGTTCAACGAAGGCGCCGACGTGAAGGCCGGCCAGCCGCTGTTCGACATCGACGCCGCGCCCTACCGCGCCACGCTGGCCAGCGCACAGGCGCAGCTGGCCCGCGCCGAGGCCAATCTGATGCAGGCCCAGGCGCTGGCCGACCGCTACGCGCCGCTGGCCAGGAGCCAGGCCGTCAGCCAGCAGGAAGCGCTGAACGCGCAGGCTGCCGCCAAGCAGGCCGCCGCCGACGTGCAGGCGGGCAAGGCCGCCGTGCAGACGGCGCAGATCAACCTGGGCTACGCCACCGTCACCGCGCCCATCGCCGGCCGCATCGGCCGCGCGCTGGTCACCGAGGGTGCGCTGGTGGGCCAGGGTGAAGCCACGCCGCTGGCCGTCGTGCAGCAGATCGACAAGCTGTACGTGAACTTCACGCAGTCGGCCGCCGACGTGATGCGGCTGCGCCAGGCGCTGGCCGCCGGCCGGCTGCAGCGCGCCGGTGGCGGCGAGGCCGCCAAGGTGCAGGTGCTGCTGGAAGACGGCAGCGTCTACCCGCAGGCCGGCAAGCTGCTGTTCTCCGACCTCAGCGTGGACGCCAACACCGGCCAGATCGCGCTGCGTGCCGAGCTGCCCAACCCGCAGGGGCTGCTGCTGCCCGGGCTGTACGTGCGCGTGCGCCTGGCGCAGGCCGAAGTGGCCGACGGCGTGTGGCTGCCGCAGCAGGCGGTGGCGCGCGGCTCGGCGGGCGACTCGGTGCTGGTCGTCGCCGACGACGGCGCCGTGACCGCCCGGCCGGTCAAGCTGGGCCCGGCCCAGGGCGGCCGCGCGCTGGTGCTGGACGGCCTGAAGGCGGGCGAGAAGGTCATCGTCGACGGCCTGCAGAAGGCCAAGGCCGGCGGCAAGGTGCGGCCCGTGCCGGTGGCGGCCGCAGGCTCGGCCCCGGCCGCCGCTGCGCCCGCATCCGCAGCCTCGCGCTGAGGAGCTGACCCGACATGGCGCAGTTCTTCATCAACCGGCCCATCTTCGCGTGGGTCATTGCGTTGTTCATCCTCGTCATCGGCGGCGTCGCGGTCACGCAGCTGCCGATCGCGCAGTACCCGCCGGTGGCCCCGCCGGCCATCCAGCTGTCGGTCACCTACCCCGGCGCCTCCGCGCAGACGCTGGAGGACGCCGTCATCAGCATCATCGAGCGCGAGATGAACGGCGCGCCCGGCCTGATCTACATGGAGGCCAGCGCGCAGTCGGACGGCTCGGGCTCCATCACGCTGAACTTCGAGCCCGGCACCAACCCGGACCTCGCGCAGGTGGACGTGCAGAACCGCCTCGCGCGGGCCACGCCGCGGCTGCCGTCCAGCGTCATCCAGCAGGGCGTGCGCGTCGACAAGGCCAACCCCAACTTCCTGCTGTTCACCATCGTGTCCAGCACCAACCCCGACGTCGACACGACGGCGCTGGGTGACTACGTCGCCCGCTCGCTGCTGCCCGAGCTGCAGCGCGTGCCCGGCGTGGGCCAGGCGTCGCTGTTCGGCACGGAGCGCGCGATGCGCATCTGGCTGGACCCGGCCAAGCTCGTCGGCCTGCGGCTGTCGCCGGCCGACGTGAACGACGCCATCCGCGCGCAGAACGCGCAGGTGGACTCGGGCGCCATCGGCGACCTGCCCAACATCCCCGGCCAGGCCGTCGCGGCCACGGTGGTGGTGCGCGGCCAGCTGACCAGCGCCGAGCAGTTCGGCAACATCGTGCTGCGTGCCAATGCCGACGGCTCCACCGTGCGGCTGAAGGACGTGGCCCGCGTGGAGCTGGGCGCGCAGGCCTACACCGGCCGCATCACGCGGCTGAACGGCCAGCCGTCGGTGGGCATCGGCGTGCAGCTGGCGCCGTCGGCCAACGCGCTGCAGACGGCCGACCTCGTCAAGAAGCGCCTCAAGGAGCTGCAGCCCTACTTCCCGTCGGGCGTGAAGGCCAGCATCCCGTTCGACAGCTCGCTGTTCATCGACATCTCCATCTCGCAGGTCGTCGAGACGCTGGTCGAAGCCGTTTTCCTCGTGTTCCTCGTGATGTTCCTGTTCCTGCAGAACATCCGCTACACGCTGATCCCGACGCTGGTGGTGCCCATCGCGCTGCTGGGCAGCTTTGCGACGCTGCTGGCCCTGGGCTTCTCGATCAACGTGCTGACGATGTTCGGCATGGTGCTGGTCATCGGCATCGTCGTGGACGACGCCATCGTGGTGGTGGAGAACGTCGAGCGCATCATGAGCGAGGAGGGGCTGTCGCCGCTCAAAGCCACGCGCAAGGCGATGGGCCAGATCTCGGGCGCCATCGTCGGCGTGACCGTGGTGCTGATCTCGGTGTTCGTGCCGCTGGCGTTCTTCTCGGGCGCCATCGGCAACATCTACCGCCAGTTCGCCGCGGTCATGGTCTCGGCGATCGCGTTCTCGGCGTTCCTGGCGCTGTCGCTGACGCCGGCGCTGTGCGCCACGCTGCTCAAGCCCGTCGAGGCCGGCCACCACATCGACAAGCGCGGCTTCTTCGGCTGGTTCAACCGCCGCTTCGCGCGCACGGCCAAGGGCTACGAAGGCTGGGTGGCCAAACTCATCCACCGCGGCGGCCGCATGCTCATCGTCTACATCGCCGTCATCGGCGCGGCGACGCTGCTGTTCCGCAACCTGCCCACGTCGTTCGTGCCGAACGAGGACCAGGGCAGCATCCTCGTCAACGTGCAGCTGCCGCCCGGCGCCACGCAGCAGCGCACGCTGGCCGTCATGCAGCAGGCCGAGGACTACCTGCTCAAGCAGCCCGAGGTGGAGAGCATGGTCAGCGTGGTGGGCTTCAGCTTCGCCGGCTCGGGCCAGAACGCGGCGCTGGGCTTCGTCACGCTCAAGCCCTGGGACGAGCGCCACGGCGCCGAGCACAGCGCGCAGGGCCTGGTGCAGCGCAGCTTCGGCGCCTTGGGCAAGATCCGCGACGCCGTGATCTTCCCGGTCAGCCCGCCGCCCATCCGCGACCTGGGCCGCGCCAACGGCTTCGCGTTCCGCCTGCAGGACCGCAGCGGCCACACGCGCGCCGAGCTGCTGGCCGCGCGCAACCAGCTGCTGGCTGCCGCCGCCAAGAACCCGCTGCTGGCCGCGGTGCGGCCCGACGGCCTGGAGGACGCCGCGCAGCTCGAACTCAGCATCGACCGCGAACGCGCGCTCGCGCTGGGCGTGCCCATAGCCGCAATCAACTCGGTGCTGGGCGTGTCGCTGGGGTCCAGCTACGTGAACGACTTCCCCAACGCCGGCCGGCTGCAACGCGTTGTCGTGCAGGCCGAGGCCAGCGCGCGCATGCAGCCCGAAGACCTGCTGAAGCTGAACGTGCAGAACACCGCCGGCCAGCCGGTGCCGCTGGCTTCGTTCGCCAGCAGCAAGTGGATCACCGGCCCGCTGCAGACGGTGCGCTACAACGGCTACCCGACGATGCGCATCGCCGGTGAACCGGCCAAGGGCGTGTCCACCGGCACGGCCATGGCCGAGATGGAGAAGATCGCGGCGACGCTGCCCGACGGCTTCGGCTACGAGTGGACCGGCCAGTCGCGCGAGGAGAAGCTGTCGGGCTCGACGGCCTTCATCCTGTTCGGCTTCTCGCTGCTGGCGGTGTTCCTGTGCCTGGCCGCGCTGTACGAGAGCTGGAGCATCCCGCTCGCCGTGCTGCTGGTGGTGCCGCTGGGGGTTCTCGGCGTCGTGCTGGGCGCCAACATCCGCGGGCTGGAGAACGACGTCTACTTCAAGGTCGGCATGATCACCATCATCGGCCTGTCGGCCAAGAACGCGGTGCTCATCATCGAGTTCGCCAAGGACCTGCAGGCCCACGGCAAGAGCGTGTTCGAGGCCGTCATCGAGGCGGCGCACCTGCGCTTCCGGCCCATCGTCATGACCTCGCTGGCCTTCATCCTCGGCGTGCTGCCGCTGGTGCTCGCCAGCGGCGCCGGCTCGGCCAGCCAGCGCGCCATCGGCACCGGCGTCATGGGCGGCATGATCACCGCGACCATGCTGGCCGTGCTGTTCGTGCCGGTGTTCTTCGTCGTCGTGCGGCGCTTCTTCCCCGGCAGCGAACGGCAGCGCCGGCGCGATGCCCACGAGAACGAAGAAGAATCCGGGAGCCAGGCATGACCCGCGCGCTGACCCTGATCGCCACGGCCGCGCTGCTGGCCGCCTGCGCCGGCCCCGAGCCGAAGAAGTCCACCGCCGCTGAAAGCGCCCAGGCCGCACTGCCGGCCGCCGCGTTCCCGAACGCCGGCGGCACCGGCGCCACGGCGGCCGCCGCCCTGCCCTGGGCGCAGGCTTTCCAGGGCGCGCGGCTGCAGCGCCTCATCCCGCTGGCGCTGGCCAACAACCGCGACCTGCGCGTGGCCGTCGCCAACATCGGCGCCGCGCGCGCCACCGCCGCCGCGCGCGACGCCGACCTGTGGCCGACGGTGAACGTCGGCGTCAGCGGTTCGCGCACGCCCAACAGCAGCGGCGGCATCACCAGCAACTACCAGGCGGGGCTGCAGGTCTCGGCCTACGAGCTGGACCTGTTCGGCCGCCTGCGCAGCCTGGACGCCGCCGCGCAAGCCCAGCTGCTGGCCGCCGAGGCCAACCAGCAGGCGGTGCAGATCGCGCTGGTGGCTGCCGTCGCCACGGCCGAGATCGCGCTGCAGGCCGACGAGGCGCTGCTGAAGATCACGCGCGACACGCTGGCCAGCCGTGAGCAGTCGCTGTCGCTGATCCGCCAGCGCTTCGAGGGTGGCATCACCAGCGAGATCGACCTGCGCACGGCCGAGTCGGCGCTGCAGGCCGCCCGCGTGGCCTACGCGCAGACGCAGCGCCAGCGCGCGCTGGACCAGAACGCGCTGCTGCTGCTGCTGGGCGCCACGCCGCCGGCCGACCTGCCCGCGCCCACCGGGCTGCTGGCCGACTTCGAGCCGCTGGCCGAGCTGCCCGCCGGCGTGCCGGCCGAGGTGCTGACGCGCCGGCCCGACGTGCGCCAGGCCGAGCAGGCACTGGCCGCGGCCGACGCCAACATCGGTGCCGCCCGCGCGGCCTTCTTCCCGCGCATCACGCTGACCGGCAGCCTGGGCACCGCCAGCAGCCAGCTGGACAACCTGTTCAAGAACACCGTCTGGAGCTTTGCGCCGTCGCTGGTGCAGCCGCTGTTCGACGCCGGCCGCAACCGCGCCAACCTGGCCGCCGCGCGCGCCCAGCGCGACGCAGCGACGGCGCAGTACGAGAAGGCCATCCAGAGCGCGTTCCGCGACGTCGCCGACGCGCTGGCCGGCCGCGCCACGCTGGCCGAGCAGCGCACGGCCCAGGCCGCGCAGGTGGACGCCGAGGCGCGCCGGCTGGCGCTGGCCGAGGAGCGCTACAAGGCCGGTGTCGCCAGCTCGCTGGACGTGCTGGACGCGCAGCGCTCGCTGTTCGCCGCCCAGCAGGCGCTGGTGCAGGTACAGAGCCTGCGCGCGCAGAACCTCGTGGCCGTCTACCGCGTGCTGGGCGGCGGGGTCTGACCGTGCGGCGCGCCCTGTGCTTGCTGGCCCTGGCGCTGCTGCTGCCGGCGGCGCAGGCGCAGGACACGCTGCGCGACCGCCTCAAGGCCCGCCTCGAACAGCGCCGCGCCGACAAGGCCGCCGACGCGCCCGCTGCGAGCGGCCTGCAGGAGCTGCAGGTGCAGGGCCGCAAGGTGCTCGTCCACCTGCCCGCCGGGCGTGATGCCGCACAGCCCGCGCCGCTGGTGCTGGCCCTGCACGGCGGCGGCGGCCACGCCGAGCACATGGCCGAGAACTACGGCCTGCAGCGCAAGGCCGACGAGGCGGGCTTCATCGTCGCCTTCCCCAACGGCTACAGCAAGTTGCCGGGCGGCAAGTTCGCCACCTGGAACGCCGGCGGCTGCTGCGGCGATGCGCGCGACAAGGGCATCGACGACGTGGGCTTCCTGCGCGAGGTCGTCAAGGCGCTGAGCCAGCGCTACCGCGTGGACGCCAGCCGCGTGTTCGCCACCGGCATGTCCAACGGCGGCATGATGAGCCACCGCCTGGCCTGCGAGGCCGCCGACGTGTTCCGCGCCGTCGCCGCCGTGGCCGGCACCGAGGCCACCGACCGCTGCACGCCCAGCCGGCCCATCGCGGTGCTGCACATCCATGCCAGGGACGACACCCACGTGCTGTTCAACGGCGGCGCCGGGGCCGATGCGTTCCGCGACACGAGCAAGGTGATGGACTTCGTGTCCGTGCCCGACACGATCTCGCGCTGGGTGCAGCGCAACCACTGCACTGCAGCGCCGCAGCGCACGCTGGACGCGCCCGGCGCGACCTGCGAGACCACCCGCGGCTGCGCCGGCGGCGTCAGCGTTCAGCTGTGCGTGACGGACACCGGCGGCCACTCCTGGCCCGGCGCGCCCGCCCAGCGCCGCGGCAAGGCGGCCGGCTCCGCCGCGCTGGACGCCAACGACCAGATCTGGCGCTTCTTCGAAGCCGCGGCCGGCCGCCCTTGAGGCCATCGCCCACAATGTTTTACTAAACAAAATTCTTCCACTAAACTTCGTGGAAGCGATTCCAAGCCTGTCATCCCCATGCGCTTCCTGACCGCCTCCCTGCTGCTCGCCACCAGCCTGACCGCCCTCGCCGGCCCGCCGGCCATCTACGACGAAGCTGCCGACGCCAAGGCCGCCATCCGCGCCACGCTGGCCGAGGCCGAGAAGGCCAGGTTGCCGGTGCTGGTGGTGTTCGGCGCCAACTGGTGCGGCGACTGCCGCATGCTGGACGCCACGTTCAAGAACGGCCCCAGCGCGCCGCTGATCGCGAAGAGCTTCAAGGTCGTCAAGGTGGACGTGGGCCGCTTCGACCGCAACGTCGACATCGCCGAGGGCTACCGCGTGCCGCTGAAGAAGGGCATCCCCGCCGTGGCCGTGCTGTCGCCGCAGGGCAAGCTGCTGTACGCCACCGAAGGCGGCGAGCTGGCCGACGCCCGCAAGATGGGCGACCAGGGCGTCTACGAGTTCTTCAACCGCGTGACCGCCTCCGCCAAGTGACCGCTCCTTCCCTGGGCGGCGCATCCGCCGCACTGCGCGCGCAGTTCTTCGTCATGGGCCTGCTGTTCGCCACCTGGGGCGTGCACGTGCCCATCGTCAAGGCCCACTACGGCCTCGGCGAGCAGGCGCTGGCGCTGGCCATGCTGGCCAGCGGTGTCGGCGCACTCGCCGCGCTGGCCTACGCCGGCCGCATCGTCGGCCGGTACGGGCCGCGGGCCGTCGCCACGGTCATGGGCTGCGTCAGCTGCACGGCCATCGCCTGCCTGGAGGTGTCGCCGCAGTACGTGGCACTGCTGGCCGTCATGCTGGTGTTCGGCAGCTTCGGCAGCCTGTTCGACGTGTCGCTCAGCGCCGAGGCCAGCGAGATCGAACGCCTGTCCGGCAAGCCGCTGATGAGCGGCTTCCACGGCATGTTCAGCCTCGGCGGCATGGCCGGCGCCGGCCTGGGCAGCGCGGTGCCGGCGCTGGGTCTCACGCCGCAGGGCCACCTGCTGCTGGCCACCGGCCTGTGCGCGGCGACCATCCTCGTCGCCAGCCGCGCCATGCTGCCGGTGCCCGACAAGCACGACGCCGAGGAGAAACACCCGCTCAGCCTGCCGCGCGGCCCGCTGCTGCTGCTGGGCGTGCTGGCGTCCATGGGCCTCATCGCCGAGGGCGCGATCTACGACTGGAGCGTGCTGTTCATGAAGCAGGAGCGCGCCAGCGACGCCAGCACCGCGGCGCTGGCCTACGCCGCGTTCAGCGGCGCGATGGCGACCGGCCGCTTCGGCGGCGACTGGGTGCGCGCCCGCGTCCTGCCGCGCCGCCTGCTGCGCGCCAGCGGCGTGCTGGCCGCGGCCGGCATGGCGCTGGTGCTGGCCGTGCCGTCACCGGGCGTGGGCCTGCTGGGCTACGCGCTGGTGGGCCTGGGCCTGTCCAACGTCGTGCCCATGCTGTTCAGCGCCGCGTCGCAGGTGCCGGGCGTGTCGCCGGCCCACGGCATCGCCGCCGTGTCGGGCGTGGGCTACCTGGGCATGATGGCCGGCCCGCCGCTGATCGGCCTCATCGCCGAGCATTCGTCGCTGACGACCGGCCTGCTGGTGGTCGTCGCGTTCGCCGTCTTCATGGCCTTGTCGGCGAAGCGGGCGCTGCGGGGCTGACGGCCCCGTCGTGCGTCGCGCGCAGCTGCCGTGACGCCACGCCCTGCGCCGCCTCGATCTGCGCGGCGCTCAGGCCCAGCTCACGGCCGGCACGGCTGGCGGCGCCCAGCGTCGCCGGGTCGCGCCCGGTCAGCCGGCCGAAGATCACCAGCGCCTCCAGGTAGCTGCCCCAGGCGCTGAAGTGGTAGTGGTCGGGGCCCCACAGGTCGACCTTGCCGGCTTCGATGCCGTCGTACGGGTCACGGTCGGCCACGCCGTCCTGCACCGCGCGCAGCGCCGCGTCCCCCACCGGCAGCACGCCGGCGATGCAGGCCGCGCTCGCCGCCGCCTGCGCATAGGCCGCGTGCAGGTCGGCCTGCATGGCCTCCAGCGTCTGGCCATGCCAGCGCCCGCCGGGCGTGCGGTAGACCTGATCGGCCCGCGCCCACGTTTCCAGCAGATAGACGCGCGCCGACGGGCTGGCCTCGTGCACCAGCGCCTGCAACTGCGCGGCGGCAGCCACGAAGCCGGCCGCCTCGCCGGGGTGCTTGGGGCTCAGCGTGCTGTGTTCCTGCAGCACGACGACATCCCACGGCCGGCCGGCGATCAGCGCGCGCTTCTCGTGCAGGTGGAACTGCAGCGTCTGGCCGCTGACCAGCTCGGTCGACACGTCCACCGGCACACCGGCATCGACCGCCAGTTGCTTGAACACCGCCGGCACGCCGCCATAGCCCGTGCCGTTCAGGTCGATCACGCTGGCCGCGCTGTAGTGCTGCACCGGCGGCGCATGGCCGTGCAGGAAGCTGTTGCCGACGAACAGGATGCGCTGCGGCGCCATGGACGCGGGCAACGGCGACCGGTCGCAGGCCGCACCGGCCGGCAGCGTGGCGGCGAGCAGCGCGAGGGACAGCAGGGAGCGGAGCAAAGGCATCCGGCCAGTATGGCCGGCCGCGGCCGCTCAGCTCACCGCTTCGGCGTCGGCAGGCGTGCGGCTCGCCGAGCGAGCGCTCAGCAGCGCGGCCAGCTGCTCGGCCACGTCGTTGTCGAAGCTCATCAGCACGTCGGCCGGCTGGCCCGCGGCCGCAGCGCGCAGCACGTCGGCCACGCAGGCCTTCTGCGCGTCGGTCGCCGGCTGGCCGAGCTTGGCCTCCAGCTGCGCGACGGTCTCGTGGCGCAGGCGGTCCGAGCCCAGCACATGCCACGCGTAGTCGACCTCGTAGCGCTCGACGGCGTCCTTCAGGCTCTCGCCATCCAGCCGCGACTCCTGCGCAAACACAGTCAGCGTGCGGGTGCACAGGCTGCGGTTGACGAGCGCCAGCAGTTCGTCGTGCACGGGGGTGTTTTCAGCGGCCATGGTGGGTCCTTGTTACGGCAGTCAACCCACGAAACTGGCACTGTCGAAAGCCCATGGGCGGACCGGCGACACAGCAAGCAAAAAGCCCCTGACTCCGTCGGGAATCAGGGGCATGCATTTGGTGGCCAAGGGCGGAATCGAACCACCGACACGCGGATTTTCAATCCGCTGCTCTACCAACTGAGCTACTTGGCCTTTGCTTTTCGCCGCTCAACCGTTGGGCTGCTCAGCGAAGTCCGCGACTGTAGCACAACTCGCGCGGGCTTGTCAGCCCCCGGCGCCGCGCTTGTTGCGACTGAGGTCCACGCCCAGCTGCTTGAGCTTGCGGTAGAGGTGGGTGCGCTCCAGGCCGGTCTTCTCGGCGACGCGCGTCATGGAGCCGTTTTCCTTGGCGAGGTGGAACTCGAAGTAGCTCTTCTCGAAGGCGTCGCGCGCCTCGCGCAGCGGGCGGTCGAGCTCGAAGGTCTGCTCGGACGCCAGCAGGCCGGAGCCGCCGTGGCTGCTGACCGGCAGGTGGCCGGACATGCCGCCCACGCCCACACCCTGGCTGGGCGAGACCGGCATGCCGATGGCCAGGGGCTCGGGCCGGGCGTAGCTGGGCATGCCGACCGGTGCGGGCGCCGGGCGCGGCGGCGCGGTCTTGACGAGCGCCTGCTCGACGGCGCGCAGCAGCTTCTGCAGCGTGATGGGCTTTTCGAGGAAGGCGATGGCACCGAACTTGGTGGCCTCGACCGCCGTGTCGATGGTGCCGTGGCCGCTCATCATGATGACGGGCATCGTGAGCAGGCCGGCGCCGCCCCATTCCTTCAGCAGCGTGACGCCGTCGACGTCGGGCATCCAGATGTCGAGCAGCACGAGATCGGGGCGCGAGCGCTCGCGCGCGGCCCTCGCCTGGGCGGCGTTCTCGGCAAGCTCGATGGTGTGCCCCTCGTCGCTGAGGATTTCTGACAACAGGGCGCGGATGCCCAGTTCGTCGTCGACAACAAGAATGGTGGCCATGAATCCTTAGGTCTTGGCGCTGGCGGCACCGGGCTCGGTGGCGGGCGCTAGATTCGAAAATGATAGCGAAACTTGCGCGCCGATCACGGGCAGCTCGGCACCGTCGTCAGGGGGAGAACCCGCATCGGGTGCGGGATGCAGGTTGCGCAGGGCGATGCGGGCGCCGTGTTCATCGGCGATTTTCTTGACGACCGCGAGGCCCAGGCCGGTGCCTTTGGTCTTGGTCGTCACATAGGGTTCGAAGGCGCGCTTGAGCACCTTCTCGGCAAAGCCGGGGCCGTTGTCGACGATGTGCAGCCGCACCGAGCGCGGCGCGCCGGCTTCGGTGACGGACAGCGACGAGCGCACGACGACGTGGCCGTCGGGCCGCTCGTGCACCGCGTCCAGCGCGTTCTGCACGAGGTTGTGGATGACCTGGCGCAGCTGGCTGGCGTCGCCCTTGATGCACGGCAGGCCGGGCGCGAGCTGCGTGGCCAGGCGGCCCTTTTCCTGCGCCTCGGCGTAGAGGCTGAGCACTTCCAGCACCAGCGCGTTGAGGTCCAGCGGCTTGAGCTGCGCGGACGGCAGGCGGGCGTAGTCGCGGAACTCGTTGACCAGCTGCTTCATCGCCTGCACCTGGTTGACGATGGTGGCGACGGAGCGCACCAGCATGGCCTGGTCGGTGCCTTCGAGCTTGGCTTCGAGCTTGTGCTGCATGCGCTCGGCGGAGAGCTGGATGGGCGTCAGCGGGTTCTTGATCTCGTGCGCCAGCCGGCGCGCCACCTCGCTCCACGCGGCGGAGCGCTGCGCGGAGACGACCTCGGAGATGTCGTCGAACACGAGCAGCCGCGCGCCGTACGGCAGCGGCGCGCCGCGCACCAGCAGCGTCAGCGGGTCCTGCTTGGGGTCCAGCTGCAGCTCGAAGGATTCCTGCCACAGCTCGCGGTCCATGTCGCGCTCGGCGGGGTCGGGGCCGATGTGCTGCTCGAAGCGCTGCGTCAGCGACGCGGCGAAGTCGCCCAGCCCCGGCACGTCGGCCAGCGGCCGGCCGACGTAGGCCGACAGCGGCAGGCGCAGGATGCGCGTGGCGCCGGGGTTCACGGTCTCGATGAGGCCCTCGGGGTCGAACACCAGCACGCCGGCGGTCAGGTTGTCGAGGATGGTCTGCAGGTGGGTGCGGGCGGCGTCCAGCTCGGCGACGGTGCGCGACACCTGGGCGCGCGCATCGGCGAGCTGGCCGGTCATGTCGGCGAAGGAGCGCGTCAGGCCGCCCAGCTCGTCGCGCGACGCGAGCACGGGGCGCACAGACAGGTCGCCCTGCGCCACCTGGCGCACGCCGTCGGCCAGCATCAGCAGCGGCCGCGCGAGCTGGTTGCCCAGCGTGACGGCCAGCAGCAGCGCGCCGAACACGGCCAGGATGAGCACCAGCGTCAGCGTGCCCAGGTACATGCGGCGCAGGCCCACGCGCTCCAGCGAGCGCTGCTGGTATTCGCTGTTGGCGGTCTGCACGGCCAGCGCATTGCTGAGCATGCTGGCCGGCACGCGCTGCACCACCATCAGGTAGCGCTCGCCCAGACCCAGGCGCAGCTCGGTGTTGGGCAGCAGCGCCAGCGCGCGGATGCGGGCGCCGCCCTGCAGCGCGGCGGCCTCGTCTTCCAGGCCTTCGAGCTGGCTGACGGGCGCCCCGCCGCGTGCGCGGCTCAGCATGGTCTCGCTGGGGCGGTCGGGCGTCAGCTGGCTGGTGTCGCCGCCGCTTTCCAGCAGGATCTGGCCGCGGCCGCCCACCAGCGCCACGGTGCGCGCGCCGAGCTTGTCGCGCACCCGCTCCAGCGCCAGCAGCTGCGGCGTGCTGCCGTCGGAGAGCTGGTCGGCGGCGTCGCGCGTCTTGGCGCCGAGGTCCGTCACCATCGCGTCCAGCGTGCCGCGGCCGAGGTTGAGGCCGGCCTCCAGCGCGCTGGCCAGCCGCACGTCGAACCAGGTCTCGATGCTGCGGTTCACGAACTGGTAGGAGACGGCGTAGATCATCACGCCGGGCACCACGCCAACCAGCGCGAAGATGCCCGCCAGTTTCAGCAGCAGGCGGCTGCCGAAGCGGCCGCGCCGCACGCGCACCACCAGCCGCACGGCGGCCGTCAGGATGACCAGTGTCAGCACCGCCGCGACGGCCACGTTGACCCAGTACAGCCAGTGGTAGTGGCGCTCGAAGAAGCCGCGCTCGGGCGTGCTGCCCACGGTCAGCACGAAGGCCAGCACGCCGGCCACGCCGGTCAGGGTCACCAGCGTGACGACCCAGCCCCAACGCGCGACTTTCGTCATGGCCGCTCCGGGCTGCGCCCCGGGGGGATGGCCGGCCGGCCGGGGGTGACCCTGCGCTCAGCCCTCGTCATTTCAAGGAGAAGTCGGCCGCGAAGTTGCGCTTCTGCTCGATGCTCAGCGCAAAGCCTGACTGCAGGCCGATCTGCATCGGGCGGGGCAGCTGGCTGACGTCCAGCTTGTAGCTGAACTCCAGGTAGTAGCTGCCGCTGTCCTCGATGTCCTTGAGCTCGGCGATGCGCCAGGCGCTCTGGCCGCGGATGACGGCGAGCGCCTCGTCCAGCGAGCTGAAGCTCTGGTGCAGGCCGCCGGTGGAAACGCGGTACTGCCGGGTGAGCGACTGCCAGCTCAGCTTCCAGGCGCGCTCGCTCTGGGCGATGCGCGCGTCGCGCCAGTACCAGCGGTTGCGCAGCACGGCGGCCTCGGCCACGAAGTTCAGCGGCACACCCTTGTGCAGCGCATCCTCGGCGGCGCGGCTGAGCTCGAAGCGGGTGGAGAAGCCCAGCTCCAGCCCGTCGTCGGTCTTGCGCGTGGCCAGCTGGGCCAGCTCGACGCCTTCGGCCCGCGCCCCACCCGGGATCAGGGCGAGCAGCACGGCGAAGAAGGCAGCGATGGCGATGCGGGCGAACAACTCAGGGCTTGGTCAGCAGGGCGTAGAAAAAGCCGTCCAGGGGCGGCTCGGGTTGGCGGGCATTGTCAGCCAGGGGCAGCAGGTGTCCCGTGAAGCCGGGCACGGCGTGCGACTTCGCGTCAGGCTGGCGTTGCAAAAATGCGTCGAGCTGGGCCTGGCCCTCGGCGCGGAACACCGAGCAGGTCGCGTAGACGAGGCGGCCGCCCGGCGCCAGCAGCGGCCACAGCGCGTCCAGCAGCTGGGCCTGCACCTGCGCCAGCGCGCCGATGTCATCGGGCCGGCGCAGCCAGCGCACATCGGGGTGGCGGCGCACGATGCCCGAGGCGCTGCAGGGGGCGTCCAGCAGGATCGCGTCGAAGGGCTGGCCGTCCCACCAGGTGGCGGTCTGGCGCGCATCGGCGGCCTTCAGCGTTGCTTTCTGTTGCAAACGGTTCAGGTTGTCCTGCACACGCAACAGGCGCTGCGCGTCGGCGTCCAGCGCGGTGAGCTGCAGGTCGGGCTGCAGCTCCAGCAGGTGGGCCGTCTTGCCGCCGGGGGCGGCGCAGGCGTCCAGCACGCGGGCGCCGGGTTTCAGGCCGGTCCCGACGACCAGCGGCGCGGCCAGCTGTGCGGCGGCGTCCTGCACGGACACCAGCCCCTCGGCAAACCCGGGCAGCGCCGACACCGGCGCCGGCCGGTCCAGCACGACGGCCTGCGGCGTGGGGCCACCCAGCGCGCGGGCGCCCAGGCCCAGGGCGGCCAGCCGCTCGACGTAGTCGGCCGCCGTGCCGCGCTGGGCGTGCACGCGCAGCGTCATCGGCGGCGGGCGGTTGCTGGCGGCCAGGATGGCCTGCC
The DNA here is from genome assembly GCF_058794515.1 of Roseateles sp. GW823-FHT07B05. Classification (NCBI taxonomy): domain Bacteria; kingdom Pseudomonadati; phylum Pseudomonadota; class Betaproteobacteria; order Burkholderiales; family Sphaerotilaceae; genus Roseateles; species Roseateles sp. GW823-FHT07B05. The sequence continues at coordinate 318,675 of NZ_JBXAGX010000003.1, read as the reverse complement.
ACTGCTCAGGCCAGTCCTGGCGCAGCTTCTCGACCCACCACGCCGGGTGGTTGAAGGCGCCCAGCGGCGTGCGTTCGGCCGCCGCCACCAGGGCGGCGCGCTCCCGCAGGAAGCGCCGCAGCACGGCATTGACGAAGCCCACGCTGGCCGGCGCGCGCTGCTTGGCGGCGTTGACGGCCTGGTCGACCAGCGTGTGGTCGGCATAGGCAGGTTCGGGGTCGGGCCACAGCAGCGCCAGCGCGACGAGCAGCAGCGCATCCACGCGCGGCGGCGGCGCCTTGGGGGCGAGCTGCTGGCGCGCGGCTTCGGCCGCGCCCAGGCGGCGCAGCGCCGTGAAGGCCAGCGCCTGCGTGCCGGGGCGCAGGTCGGCCGGCACCTTGGCCAGCAGGTCGGTGAGGGAGCGGCCCTCGCGCACGCCCTGCACCGCATCGGCGGCCTGGGACAGCAACCGGTGCAGCGGGGCGCTGTGGCCGGCGGTTTGGGGGCTTTGGGACATGGCGCCAGTGTAGAAGTGGGCAATCGCAGCACAATCTGCCGCCATGAATGCACCCGCCTCCCCTGCGACCGACGACCTGCCGGTTTCCGAGCGCATCCGCTACCGCCTGGTGTCCGCCGGCTGCCGCCACCACGCGAACGACAACATCGCCGCCTTCATCGAGCCGGGCGAGCTGGACGCCCTGCAAGCCGAGGTGCAGGCCAAGATGCAGGAGGTGCTCAAGAGCCTCGTCATCGACACCGACAGCGACCACAACACCCAGGAAACCGCCAAGCGCGTGGCCAAGATGTTCCTGCGGGAAGTCTTCGCCGGCCGCTACGCGCCGGCGCCCTCGGTCACCGAGTTCCCCAACGTCAGCCGCCTCAACGAGCTGATGATCGTCGGCCCGATCACCGTGCGCAGCGCCTGCTCGCACCACCTGTGCCCCATCATGGGCAAGGTCTGGATCGGCCTGCTGCCCAACGAGCATTCCAACCTGATCGGCCTGTCCAAGTACGCGCGGCTGTGCGACTGGATCATGAGCCGGCCGCAGATCCAGGAGGAGGCCGTCACGATGCTGGCCAACGAGCTGCAGGAGCGCGTGCAGCCCGACGGCCTGGCGCTCGTCATGGAGGCCGACCACTTCTGCATGCACTGGCGGGGCGTGAAGGACAGCGAGTCCAAGATGACCAACAGTGTGATGCGCGGCGCGTTCCTGAAGGACGCCAACCTGCGCCGCGAGTTCCTGTCACTGATTGCCAAGGGGTAAGCGATGCTCGTCCGCCTGATGTACGCCAGCCGCGCGACCGCGGCCCTCACCGACGCCGACCTGGCCCCCATCCTCAGGACCTCGCGCGAGCACAACCCGGCCGAAGGCATCACCGGGCTGCTGTGCTACAGCGACGGCATCTTCGTGCAGGTGCTGGAGGGCGGCCGCAACGCCGTCAACGCGCGCTACCGGCGCATCGTCGAGGACCCGCGCCACCGCGACGTCATCCTGCTGGGCTATGAGGAGATCGCCGAGCGCGAGTTCCCCGGCTGGACCATGGGCCAGGTCAACCTGCACCGGCTGAACCCGGCGCTGGTGCTGAAGTACTCCGAGACCGGCAAGCTGGACCCGTACGCGATGGGCGGCGGCGCGATGGCGGCGCTGTTCAGGGAGATGTGCGCGTCGGGGGCGATCGCGGTCAGCTGAGGCGGCCCGCCAGCCTCAAGGCAGCAGGCCCGCCACGTCGTCCCAGGCCTCGGGTGCGATGCGCCCGGCATGGCGGGCGACGATCTCGCCCCTGGCGTCGATGACCAGCGTCAGCGGCACGGCCGCCGGCGCGGCCAGCGGCGCGCCGTAGCTCAGGTCGCCCGCCCACAGCACCGGCATCGGCGGGCCGTTTTTCTCGATCTGCTTGAGCGTCTGCAGGTAGCCCAGCACCGCGGCGCGGTCGCGGTCGGTGCTCACCAGCACCAGCTCGAAAGGCTTGCCGCGCCAGCCCGCCGCGTTCGCGCGCAGCTCGGGCATCTTCTGCAGACAGGGCACGCAGTCGGTGTTCCAGAAGAACAGCATGACGACCTTGCCCCGCAACGCCTGCAGGCTGAAACGCTGGCCCTCCAGCGTGTTGCCGCTCAGCCGCGCGGGCTCGGCGGCGGCGGACAGGCTGAGGGCGAGCAGGACGGGGGTGAGGAGGGCGCGCATCATGCGGCGCAGTCGCCCCGCCCCCACGCGACCTTACAGCCGACGCCTCAAAGCTTCATGCCGAGCCAGATCACCGCTTCGGTGGACGCGGCCACGACGGGCTCCAGCACCCGCACCCAGCGGTTCCCACCCACCTGCGCGGCCAGCTCGTCGTGATGCCGCTGCTCGTCGGCCACGATGGCCTCGATGGCCTGCACGGCGGCCGGGTCGATGTCCTTCAGCTGCGCGATCTGCGCCTGCAGGTGGCGCAGCACCACGCGCTCGACGGCGACCGTCGTGGCCGCAATGGCGGCGCGCCCCAACAGCCCCGTGACCGCCCCCAGCAGGAAGCCTCCCAGAGCACACAGCGCATAGCTGCGGCAACGCGGCCGGCCGCGGCGCTGCAGCTCCGCTTCGAAGATCGCGCGGTGCCTCTCCTCGTGGGACCTGAACTCGCGCAGCTCGGCCACGAGAGTCGGTGCGGTCAGGCGGGCCGCGAGGATCTGCGCGCCGTAGATGTGCACGGCACCGTTCTCGCCGGCATGGTTGACCTTGAGGATGCGAGCGCCGAGATCGGTGTCGGTCGCGGCCAGCGTCAGCACGTCCATCGGGCGATCAGAGCGAGCGCGCCTCGCGGAAGCCGTAGAGGTTGGCCAGCACCCGCGTCGGGAACTGCTGCAGCGCCTCGTTGTACTGCGCCACGGCCTGGTTGAAGACCTGGCGCGTGAAGGCGCGCTGGCGCTCGATGAGCTTGAGTTCGCTGACGAGGCCGTCGATCTCGGTCTCGCTGCGCAGCTCGGGCTGGTGATCCAGCAGCGACATCAGCCGCGTCAGCGCCGCCGCGTGCAGCGCGCCGGCCACGGCGAGGCTGCCGGCGGGGTCGGGCGCCCAGGGCTTGCCGCGCGCGGCCTGGGCCGCCGCCTGCGACTCGGCCTGCGCACCGGCCAGCGCGTCGAACGTGGCCTGCTCGCTGGGCAGGCGCGGCGCCACGCTGGCCAGCAGCCGGTCGCACACTTCGCCGCGCTCCTTCAGGTGCGCGTCCAGCTGCGCGAACGCGTCGCCGATGGCGTTGCGCAACGACATCAGCCGGTTGTAGGCGCCCACGCCCCAGAAGAACAGCAGCGCCGCGGCCGCGACGCCCACCCATTGCCAGGCGGTCATGCGCCGGCCTTGTACTGCGCGAAGCCCTTCGCCCTCAATGCACACGTCGGCGTCATGGCTGCCCCTCGGTCGCCGAGTACGCCGACCGATCCCCCGAGGGGATGGCAGGCCGGCTTGGGGCGGCCCGGCGCTCGGCCTGCTCTGCCCGGTAACCAGCAAAGCCCTTCGCCCGCAGCGCGCACGCCGGGCAGTGACCGCAGCCATGCCCCCAGGCGTGCAGCTCGCCGCGCTCGCCGAGGTAGCAGGTGTGCGTGTCCTCGACGATGAGCTTCACCAGCGCGTCGCCACCCAGGCTTTCGGCCAGGCGCCAGGTGGCGGCCTTGTCGATGAACATCAGCGGCGTCTCCAGCGTCATGGGCGCGTCCAGGCCCAGGCTGAGCGCCACCTGCAGTGCCTTCATCGTGTTGTCGCGGCAGTCGGGGTAGCCGGAGAAGTCGGTCTCGCACATGCCGCCCACCAGCACGGAGGCGCCGCGGCGGTAGGCCAGCGTCGCGGCGAAGGTCAGGAACAGCAGGTTGCGCCCGGGCACGAAGGTGTTGGGCAGGCCGTTGGCCTGCAGCTCGATGGCGCGCTCATCGGTCAGCGCCGTGTCGCTGATCTGGCCCAGCAGCGACAGGTCCAGCAGGTGGTCGGCGCCCAGCCTGCCGGCCCAGGCGGGGAACTGCGCGGCGATCTGCGCGCGCACGGTGGTGCGGCAGTCCAGCTCCACGCGGTGGCGCTGGCCGTAGTCGAAGGCCAGCGTCTCGACCTCGGCGTAGCGGTCCAGCGCCCAGGCCAGGCAGGTGGTGGAGTCCTGGCCACCGGAAAAAAGCACCAGGGCTTTGCGGTTGTCTTGCATGGGCGGGATGCTACCTTCGCACCCCCGCGGACTCCTGCCCTCCCCGCCATGCGCTCCTCTTCCCCCCGATGGCTGGCCGCCGGCGCGCTGGCCGCCACGCTGCAGGCCGGCGCCGCACCGGCGGACTACGGCACCGAGCGCGGCTGGGGCAGCCTGACGCTGGACCGCGCCGCGCGCACGTTCGCCATCAGCACCGTGGGCGCCAACGCCCACACCTGCGAGCTGCAGGGGCAGCTGGGCGGCGCGAAGCTGAACGAGGGCACGGCCGACAGCTGCCGCATCACGCTCACCGAGGGCCGCGACGGCCGCATCACCGTGGCGGCCGCGCCGGCCACCGAGGAGGCCTGCCGCCAGTTCTGCGGCATGCGCGCGTACTTCGACGGCGACTACCTGCCACTGCCCGCCGCCTGCCGGCCCGACGCGCTGCGCCAGCAGCACGCCCGCGGGCTGGCCGACTACCGCGCCAAACGCTTCGACGCCGCGCTGCAGACCTGGGGCGCCGGCCTCGCGGCCTGCGAGCGGCTGATGGACCGCTTCGGCGTCTGGCGCTGGCGCAACGACATGGCCATCGCCGCGCACCGGCTGGGCCGCGAGGCCGACTGCGCGCAGTGGTCGCAGTCGGTGCTGGACGAGGCCGCGCCCATCACCTTCCCGCCCTCCGACGCCGACACCGCCGCGCCGCTGCTGAAGGCGGCGCGCTTCAACCTCGCCCAGTGCCGGGCGGCGGCGTCGCCGCGCTGAGCGCGGCCCAGGCGATCTCGCCGCCGGCGCCGGCCAGCAGCGCGTGCTCCGGCCGCAGCCCGCGCCAGCGGATGCGCACCGCCAGCACCTCGCGCGGCAGCAGCGGGCGTGCCAGCCGCCAGCCGTGGCCGTCGCGCACCAGCCCGGGCGCATCACCCACGTCGAGCAGGAAGTCCGGATGCGCGGCAGCGTCGAACTGCAGCGCCAGCTGCAGGATGGGGCAGTGCGACACGACGATGTCGCGGTCGGCCACGTTCAGCAGCAGCTGTTCGCGCCACGCCACCTCCACCACCGGATGCCGGCCCGCCGCAGCGCCGGCCAGCGCCGCCAGCAGCTGCTCGACGTCGTCGGCCTGGCCCGGGGCCATGTCGAAGCAGACGAAGCCGGCCGGCTCCAGCAACTGCTTGCGCACCGGCAGCGCCCAGTGCCGCAGCCGCTGGCCGCCGGCATCCAGCAGGCTCAGCTCCAGCGCCGCGTCGGCATAGCGCGACCATTCGTACCACTCGTAGTGATGCACGGGCCGGTGCGGGCAATGGAAGTCCACCAGCTTCACCGGCCGATAGCGCGTGACCCGCTCCAGCGCGATGCGCGCCATGCCGGCGGCATCGGCCAGCAGCCGCAGCCCCCGGTACTCGACCTGCACCTCCGTCATCGCCCAGGCGGGCGTGCCGGCCTCATTGGCCTTCAGCAGCATGCCCTCCAGCGCCCGCGCCGGCAGGGCCTCGCGTGCGCCCTGCAGCTGGGCCTGCAGCCGCTGCACCGCGCGATGGCGCTCGGACTCGCGGGCGCCGATCTGGTCCAGCCGCAGCTGCGGGCGCTCCAGGAACACGCGGAAGAACGCCAGCGCGGCCTCCGCCAGCCGGTGGTCCACCGCCAGCCCGGCGCGGATGTTGCGCTCCAGCTTGGGCGCGCCCGCCCCGGCCCGGCTCAGCGCCACGCCGGCCGCCAGCAGCCCCGCCACGTCGGCCGGCAGGCCATCGGCCGCCAGCGGCAGGCCGCCCGCGGGGCGGGCCGCATCCAGGAAGGCCTTCAGCAGCGCGCGCAGGTGCTGCTCCAGCACGGGGCGCGTCCACAGGCTTGAGGACACCGAGCCGCCCTCACCCACCCAGTCCAGGGGATGGCCGCGGGCCCGCAGGCCGGCGCCGGCCTGCAGCCGCTGCTGCGCCCGCGTGACGACCTCCTCCATCAGCCGCGCGAACACGGGCGCATCGAAGTGCAGCGTGCGCCGCAGGCGGCGTGGCTGCAGCGGGGGCAGCGGTGAGCCGGGTAAGCCCGGCACGGCCTTGTCCATGCACCCTCCCAGGTCAACGAACCGGGCGGCGATTTAAGCCGCCCTAACTCGGCCACATGCTGCCATGGCTTTGTTGCAGAGTGCCGACGCCCCGACCGACGGGCCCCAACCCAGGAGGGAGAACCCATGCAGAACCAGCCACCGAGCACCGGCAAAACGCGCGCCGCGCCGGGCGCCCCGCGTCATCACGCCAAGGAGTGCCCATGACCCCGAAGACATTTGCGCTGGCCGCCCTGCTGCTTGCCAGCGGCGCCGCCCAGGCCGTCGGCTCGGTCGCCGTGACCGCCAGCGGCTGGGGCGCACAGCCCTACACCTACTACCAGGACTGGTTCGGCCCCGGCAACGACGGCTACCGCTGGGTGCCGGAGGCCGACGGCGTGACCGTGCTGCGCAAGGCCGCGGTGGTGGACGGCAGCTGGTTCTCCGTCTACGAGCCCGACTACGCGCAGCCCATGTTCAACGACGGCTGGTACCCGGCGCAGTACCGCGGCTTCGGCGCGGCCTACGACGAGACCGGCATGCTGCGCGTGAAGGCCGAGACCTTCAGCCAGGGGCTGCAGGGCATGGCACCGTGGCGCAGCATGACCACCACCGCCGCGGTGTCGGGCGAGTACGTGCTGGGCGGCGCGGCCCAGGCCGGCGGCACGTTCGCGCACACGCTGAACCTGCATTTCGACGGCACGCTAACGCCGGGGCAGCCGGGCTTCGTGGAGGTGCGGCTGAGCGCGCGCAACCTGCAGAACGGCACCTGGCAGTCCGCGACCTTCAACGCCGGCAACGAGCCCTTCCAGTCGCTGGACGACCAGGTCGCGCTGACGCTGCAAGGCCAGGCCGGCGACCGCTTTCAGGTGTTCGCGCAGCTCAGCGCCACGCTGTGGGCCAACTACCCGACGGGCGGCGCGCCCTACGTGACCACGCTGGACTTCAGCCACACCGCGCAGCTCAGCTTCGCGCTGCCGCAGGGCGTGAGCTTTGCCGGCGAGGGCGGTTTCCTGTCGGCCGTGCCGCTGACCGTGGCCAGCGTGCCGGAGCCCGCCAGTTGGGCGGGCCTGGCGGCAGGGTTGTTCATGCTGGCGGCGCTGGGCCGCCGCCGGCGCCGGCCCAGCTGACATCGCCTCGCCCGCCCCCCCGTCCACCCAGGAGACCGCCCATGTCCCGACTCCGTCTCGCCCTGCTCGCCAGCATCGGCCTCGCCATCGCTCTGCCGAGCACCGCGCAGTCCTTCCTGGAGCGGCTGAAAGCCGTCGCGGCCGCGGCGGCCGCGTCGCAGGCCGCCTCGCAACCCGGCGCCCAGCCGGGCTCATCCGACCCAGGCAACCCCGCGCTGGCGGCCAATCCGCTGGCGGGAACCGAGCTGGACAAGATCTTCCAGAAGAAGCCCATCAGCAACTCCAACCAGCCCGAGCGCTGGCCGCGCGTGGCGATCACCGTGAAGTCCGGCAGCACCGGGGTGTTCGCCATCCAGGGTCAGCGCGGCCTGAGCAACGCGGACTGCATGGTCTTCGACGCGAAGCTGTGGCACAGCGCCAAGGACAGCAAGAACTTCGAGAACCTGCGCCTGTGCACGCCGGCCGTGGAGGCGCTGTCCAAGGGCGTGGCCTACCGCACGCTGGAGCTGTTTCCGCGCTTTACCGTGCCGCGCGGCGAGAACAGCACGGCCAACCAGCGCACCGACGGCCCCACGCAGCCGTTCTACCTGTTCCCGCAGGACATCAAGTCGCAACAGCAGTGGGTCATGGGCCCGTGGAACAACAAGTTCTTCCTCGGGGCACTGCTCGTCGCGCTGGGCTACGACTGGGACAACGACTTCGACCGCCGGCTGTGGGTCGTCAGCGTGCCGCACGCGGCGGGCTGATGCGGTGCTAGCCTGCCGGCTTGTTGCATGGACAACGAGGCAGGCAATGAAGGTCTTGAAAAGCGTGTGCGCAACCGCTGGGCTGCTGGCCGTGACAGCGCAGGCCCAGCCCTCCCGCATCGACGACGTGCTCGTCTACCCCGGCGGCGCGCAGGTCACGCGTCTGGCCAGCGTGGCCGCCGGTGCGCGCGAGCTGGTGGTGAGCTGCGTGACGGCGCGCTTCGACCCCGACTCGCTGCTGATCGACGCGCCGGCCGGCGTCAACCTCGGACCGGTACAGATCGAGACGCTGCCGCGCGAACGTGCGCCCGAATGCGCCACCAGCCCGCTGGATGAGCAGTTGCGCCGGCTGGAGGCCCAGCGTGACCCGCTGACGGCCGAGTCCGCCGCGCTGGACGCCAGCATTGGCTACCTGAAGGCGCTGGGCGGCGGCGAGGCCCGCGCGACGCCGGCCACCGGCATCGCCGTGACGGCCGACGGCATCCGCAAGGCCGCGCAGGACGCGCTGCTGCGCCAGGCCCAGTTGCGCCGCCAGCTGGAAGACCTGGACCGGCAGATCGCGCCGATCAGGAGCGGGCGCGACCGCCTCGCTGCGGCCAACCCGCAGTGGCGCCACCTGCGCGTGCGCTTGTCGACGACGAAGGACGCCGAGCTGAAGCTCAGCTACCGCATCGCGCTGGCCGGCTGGGCGCCCAGCTACCGCGCGCTGCTGGACACCGCCAGCGGCGCGCTGACGCTGGAGCGGCTGGCGCAGGTGTCGCAGCAAAGCGGCGAGGACTGGCGCAGCGTGAAGCTGCGGCTGTCGACGGCACAGGCGACGCAGAAGGTGGGCCAGAACGCGCCCCGGCCTTGGCTGCTGTCCCTGCAGCCGCCGTCCCCACCCATGGCTGCCGAGGTTCGCGCCTACCCGGCACCGCCGCCGCCAGCGCCCCCCGCGCTGCAAAGCGCCGTGTCCACCAAGCGCGGCGCTCCCGCCGAGCCCGAGCCGGACCGCTTTGACCTCAGCGTGTTCCAGGGCAGCCACGCCGCCGAGTTCGTGCTGCCGCTGCGCGTCAACATTGACAGCAGCACGCAGCGCGCCAGCCTCGCGCTGGGCGGCGAGAAGCTGCAAGCCCGACTCATCGCGCGCGTGCAGCCCCAGAGCGAGGCCGCCGCCTACCTCGTCGCCGACGTGGCCAAGCCCGCCGGCTCCTGGCCCGCGGGCACGCTGCAATTGCTGCGAGACGGCGCGCTGGTGGGCAGCACGGCCCTGAACGTCGCGATGAGCGCGGACACGCTGGAACTGCCCTTCGGCCGCGACGACAGCGTGCGCGTGCAGGTGGAGCCCGAGCAGCGCAACGCCGGCAACACCGGCTTCATCGGCACGCGGGCCGAGCACAGGTACGGCCGCGCCTGGGTCGTCGAGAACCGCCGCGCCGGGGCCCTGACGCTGCAGGTCGTCGAAGCCGCGCCCGTCTCGCAGCACGAGGACATCAAGGTGCAGGCCCAATACAGCCCCGCGCCCACGACGCAGGCCTGGCGCAAGCAGCCCGGCTGGGTGTTGTGGGAACAGCCGCTGGCGGCGGGCGCCAGCCAGCGGTTCACGGCGGACTATGTGATCAGTGCGCCGAAGGAAGCGCAGGTGACGGGGTTGCGATAGACCGCAGCCAAGCGCGCAAGCCGTGCAGTCGCGGCTGTTCTCCATGCCCCCTTGGAGACCGCCGAGGAGCGCAGGCCTTCAGGCCCGTTCGCGCAGCAAACTTCAAGCACTGACTCGCGGCGCGAGTTCGGCGCGGGGCTCGAAGGCTGAGCACCGCAGTCAAGCCCGCTGCGCAGCAAAGGGCCGGGCGGATGGCGGCGACTTTCTGCCTTCTTTTTGGTCGCTCAAAAAGAAGGTCGCCCGCCGGGGCGACGTCACGGCTGGGCCTCACGCGGAAACCAACGGCCACGAAGGCAAGCCACCGACAGGGCATCGTTGGGGTTCATTTCATTCACCCCAACCTACCGAGCTCGCGGAAGCCAATAGCCGGCAAGACAAATCAGCAACCGGGCGATGTTGGAGTTCGCAAGCTCACTCCAACTTACCGAGCTACCGAGCTACCGAGCTACGGAGCTGTTGCGCGTAAGTACCCAGCCTATACCCGCGCCTGAGGAAACAAGCGGCGAACGCGTCCGCCCGCCGCCGGGTTACGTCCGTTGGGGCAACTTCAGCGCCCACCAAAGCAGCCGGGAACCACGACTCTGCGATGAGGGGTTGACCGCGGACAAAGAACGCGGGCGTCTCCGTCCCTTGCAGTGAAGCAGCTTCTTTGGCCGTTAGCACGATCTCTTCACCAAGGCTAAGTGCCGTGCATTCTTTGAGGTTCGACAGCTGCGATTCCAACGGCATGCCCTTGGGCGGCAGCAACGCCGGCACTTGCAGGGTCTGCAACTGTCGCTTGGAGGGTTCTCCTGCAGCGCCCAGCGTGAACGAAACCAGGCCTGCGGCGATGCATACGCACCTGAGGTGCCGGCCACCGCGCCCCGAATGCTGGATGCCTGCAATCAACCCCTCACCTCCCCCTGCCCCAACACCACCCACTTCATCGACGTCAGCCCCTCCAACCCCACCGGCCCGCGGGCGTGGAACTTGTCGGTGGAGATGCCGATCTCGGCGCCCAGGCCGTACTCGAAGCCATCGGCAAACCGCGTGCTGGCGTTGACCATGACGCTGGCCGAATCCACCTCGCGCAGGAAGCGCATCGCGTTGGGATGGTTGGTCGTCAGGATCGCATCCGTGTGATGCGACCCGTAGCGGTTGATGTGCGCGATGGCCTCGTCCAGCGAGTCCACCACCTTGATGCTGATGACGGGCGCCAGGTACTCGGTCGCCCAGTCCTCCTCGACAGCCGCCACGGCGCCGGGCACCAGGGCCAGCGTGCGCAGGCAGCCGCGCATCTCCACGCCCTTGGCCTTGAAGACGGCCGCGATGCGCGGCAGGAAGGCCGCGGCCTGCGCCGCATGCACCAGCAGTGACTCGGTCGCGTTGCAGGGGCTGTACTTCTGCGTCTTGGCGTTGTCCACCACCTTCACGGCCAGGTCCAGGTCGACCTGCTCGTCCACGTAGCTGTGGCAGTTGCCGTCCAGGTGTTTGATGACGGGCACCTTGGCTTCCGCCGAGATGCGCTCGATCAGCCCCTTGCCGCCGCGCGGGATGATGACGTCCACCCACTGCGGCTGCGAGATCAGCAGGCCCACCGCGGCGCGGTCGGTCGTGTTGACGAGCTGCACGGCGGCGCGCGGCAGGCCGGCTTCCTCCAGCGACGCGGCCACCAGCTCGGCCAACGCGAGGTTGGAGTGGATGGCCTCCGAGCCGCCGCGCAGGATGCAGGCGTTGCCGCTCTTGATGGCGAGCGACGCGGCCTCGATGGTCACGTTGGGGCGGCTCTCGTAGATCATGCCGAACACGCCCAGCGGCACGCGCATCTGGCCGACGCTGATGCCGGTGGGGCGGCGCTTCACGCCGGTGATCTCGCCGATGGGGTCGGGCATGGCGGCGATCTGCTCGCAGCCTTCGGCCACGGTGGCCAGCGTCTTGGCATCGAGCTTGAGGCGGTCGCGCAGCGGGCCGCTGAGGTCGGCGGCGCCGGCCAGGTCGCGCGCGTTGGCCTCGGCCAGCGCCGGGCCGGCCTCGCGCAGGTGGCGGGCCAGCGCCAGCAGCGCGGTGTTCTTGGCGGCCGTGGAGGCGGCGGCCATCGTCGTGGCGGCGGCGCGGGCGGCGCGGCCGAGGTCGTCCATGTAGGCGGGCAGGCTCATGGGCGTGATTGTCCCAAAGGGCGCCCCTGCGGCGCTTCGTCAGGGCCCGAGGGAGCCTTAGTCCACGTCGAGCGTGTACGTGACCGCCTGCGACATGCCCGGCAGGATGCCGCCGAAGTTCAGCGTGTAGCGGCCCTTCTTCAACGGCCCCAGCGCCACGTAGAAGCCGTTGCCGGCGGCCAAGGTGTCGTCATCGTCGGCGATGTGGAAGCAGCGCCGCGTGGCCTGGCGGTGCGCGGCCAGGCCGCTGAAGCGCTTGCCGTTGACCTCCAGCACCAGCGCGTCGGGCGCGGGCGTCAGCTCGGCGGCGCGTTTCTTGAGCGAGGCGCAGGACTCGTCGGCGTCGTCGGGCTCGAAGGTGACGTAGTTGATGAGCGGGAAGAACAGCGTCTTGCCCGCCGGCACGCGGCAGCTGCGCACGGTGCGCGCGGTGCCATAGGTGCCGGCCAGGAACCACACGGGCCCGCTCTGGCCCTCGGCGCACAGGCGGCCGTCGCGGTCGGCGACGGGGCTGTCCTCGTCGTCGAAGGACAGCGCCCAGCGCCACCAGCGCTTGGACCATTCCTCCTGCGACGCGCCGGCGATGGGCTTGGTGGGCGGGATCAGCGGCGCGGTCTGCGCGCGGGCCGACGGGGCCGCCGCCAGCAGGGCGGCAAGGGCGAGCGCGTAGCGCATCGTGTAGTTCCTGTTCATCTGCGCTGCCCCGGCCGCTCCATGGTGACCTCGGACAAGCGAAAACCCAGCTTCTCGTAGAAGGCCGACACACCGTCACGCCCTGCTCGCAGCACCCACGTCATGCGGTCGTTGCTGCCCATCGCGGCCCGCACCAGCGCACTGCCAATGCCGCGACCGCGATGCGACGCGGCGACCACGACCATGGAGATATAGCCATTGAAGAGACCGTCGGTGATCGCCCGCAGGAAGCCGACGACGCGGCCTTCATCCAGCGCCACCAGCGTCAGCTGCGACTGGGCGAGCAGCTGCCGGAACACGGCCGGATCTTCCACGCGGGGGCCCCAGTGGTTGTCGACCAGCAGCTGGCGCGCGGCCTCGATCTCGTCGGGTTGGATGGCGCGGATCTGCATGTCAGCCGCCGAACATCATTCGCCTTGCCACGGCCGTCTTCAGCGGCGTCGCCAGCTCCAGCCCGGCCAGCGCCAGGCCGCGCAGGCCCGGCAGGCCGGGCAGCCGCCACGCGAAGCTGCGGGCGAGGAAGTCGGTGGCGGCGATCATGGGCCAGCGGTCGGGCGCACGCTGGCGGTCGATGCCGGCCAGCGCGGCGTCCAGGCCCAGGCCCAGGCCGGTCTCGGCAGACTCACGCAGCGCGTCCATCAGCGCCTGCGCGTCGCGCAGGCCGAGGTTGAGGCCCTGGCCGGCCACCGGGTGCAGCGTCTGCGCCGCGTTGCCGATGCGCAGCGTGCGGCCCTGCAGCAGCCGCGTCTCGGCGTTCAGGCCCAGCGGGAAGCACTTCAGCGCCGAGATGCCGGTGAGCCGGCCGGCGGCCTCGGGCAGCTGCTGCTGGATGACGACGAGGCGCTGCGCATCGCTGAGCGCGGCGATGTCGTCCTCGGCCTGCGGCAGGCACCACACCAGCGCGGCGCGCGGGCCCTGCGCGTCGTCGGGCAGCGGCAGCAGCGCCAGCGGCCCGTTGCGCGTGAAGCGCTCCACCGCCAGGCCCTGCAGGCCGGGCGACGCCAGCCGCACGGTGCCGACCCACGCGTTCTGGTGGTAGTCGCTGCTGATGCGCTTGCGCTCCTGCTCGGCGAACACGCCGCCCTCGGCAACGACGGCGAGGTCGAAGCGCTCCACCAGCGGGCCGTCGCCGCTGTCCAGTTCCACGCCGTCGGCGTCGGAGCGGATCGCGTGCACGGGCGTGCCGAAGCGCGTGAACAGCCGCTGCGGCGCGGTGGCGGCCACGTCCAGCCAGCGCTGCTGCAGCGGCGCCACCAGCGCGCCGTACGGCAGCACGGCGCCCAGCTGCGGCACGCCGAGGTCGGCGGCGCGGATGCGCACCTCGCCCGCCGGACCTGAAAAAGGCGACGGCGGCGCCTGGCTGACGTGCACGGTCTGGATGGCCTGGGCCGCGGCCGGGTGCCAGGCGTGCAGCCGCTGCAGCAGCCGGATGCTGCCGAGGTTGAGCGCCAGCGTGCGCGCGTCGCCGCGGACGTCGCGGTCCAGCGGGCGGGTGTCGAAGAGGTAGATCTGGGCGGCCGGCAGGCGCTCGGCGGCCAGCAGGGCGAGCGCGAGGCCGGCGGGGCCCGCGCCGATGACGGCGAGGTTCATGACCGCAACGATACCCGCCCGCGGGACAGGCCCGGGCCGGCCCGCGTAAGCTGCCGCGCTTTCCCCAGCCCCCCACAGGATCTGCCCATGCAATACCGCCGCCTCGGCCGCGCCGGCCTCCAGGTCTCCGAACTCTCGCTCGGCTCCTGGGTCACGTACCACAACCAGGTCGACACCAAGGCCGCCACCGAGATGCTGGCCGCGGCCTTCGACGCCGGCATCAACTTCTTCGACAACGCCGAGGTCTACGCCCAGGGCGAGAGCGAGGTCGTCATGGGCCAGGCCTTCAAGGCGCTGGGCTGGAACCGGCTGGACTACATCGTCTCCAGCAAGTTCTTCTGGGGGCTGGCGCGCGACGGCGTCACGACGACCAACCGCAAGGACACGCTGAACCGCAAGTACCTGATGCAGGCCGTGGACGGCTCGCTGAAGCGCCTGCAGCTGGACCACATCGACCTGATCTACTGCCACCGCCCCGACCCGCACACGCCCATCGAGGAGACCGTGTGGGCGATGAGCGACATCATCCGCCAGGGCAAGGCGCTGTACTGGGGCACCAGCGAGTGGTCAGCGGCCGACATCCGCGCGGCCTGGGACATCGCCGACCGCCATCACCTGCACAAGCCCGTCGTGGAGCAGCCGCAGTACCACCTGTTCCACCGCCGCAAGGTCGAGCAGGAGTTCGCCCGTCTCTATGACGACATCGGCCTGGGCCTCACCACCTGGAGCCCGCTGGCCTCGGGCCTGCTGACGGGCAAGTACCGCGGCGGCATTCCCGACGGCAGCCGCGGCGCGCTGGAGAGCATGGGCTGGCTGCGCGAGCAGCTGCAGGACAAGGCGCGCAACGACGCCGTCGGCCAGTTGGTCGACATCGCCGCCGAGCTGAGCTGCACGCCGGCGCAGCTGGCCATCGCGTGGATCAACCGCAACCCGCGCGTGTCCACGGTCATCCTGGGCGCCAGCCGCATCGAGCAGCTGCGCGACAACCTCGGTGCGCTGGCCGTGGTGCCCAAGCTCACGCCCGAGGTGCTGGCCCGCATCGAGGCCGCCACGGCGCCGCTGGCGCGCTGAGCGTCAGGCCGCCGGGCCGGCCACGGGCACCCAGACGCGAAAGCGGGTGCCCTCGCCGGGGGCGGACTGCAGCTCGATGCGGCCACCGTGCTTCTGCACGATGGAGAACGACAGCGACAGCCCCAGGCCCGTGCCCTTGCCCACCGGCTTGGTGGTGTAGAAGGGCTCGAAGATGCGGCGCTGCACCTCCGGCGTCATGCCGCAGCCGTCGTCGGCCACCTCAATCCAGGCCCAGTCGCGGTCCTCCTGCACCGCCACGCCGGTGGCCAGCGTGATGACGCCGCGCCGCTCGGCCGGCATGGCATGCGCGGCGTTCACGATCAGGTTCAGGAACACCTGGTTGAGCTGCCCCGCCAGGCAGCGCACCGGCGGCAGCTGGCCGTACTGGCGCCGCACGTCGGCGCGGTACTTGACCTCGTTCATGACGACGTTGAGCGTGGACTCCAGCCCGGCGTTGAGGTCGGCGTCCTGCCAGTCGGCATGGTCCACGCGCGAGAAGTCCTTCAGGTCCTGCACGATCTTGCGCACGCGCGACAGGCCGTCCTCGCTGTCGTCGAGCAGCGAGGGCAGGTCCTCGACGATGAACTCCAGGTCCGCCGCCTGCTTGAGCGCGGCCAGCTCGGCGTCCACCGGCCCGCGCTCACGGGCGACGTAGGCCTGCGTCAGCGCCAGCAGCTGCTCGGCGTAGCGCCGCAGCGTGCCGAGGTTGGAGTTGACGAAGCCGATGGGGTTGTTGATCTCGTGGGCCACGCCGGCCGCGAGCTGGCCAATGGAGGCCATCTTCTCGGACTGCAGCAGCTGGTTCTGCGCCTCCTCCAGCCGCGCATTCGTCACCTGCATGTTGCGGAAGTTGCTGACCAGTTCCTCCTGCGCGCGCATGACTTCGCTGTGGTCCTGCAGCAGCCACCACATGCCCGACGTGCCGCCGGCGGGGTTGGACGCGTAGGCGATCAGCTGCACCCAGATGCGCCGGCCGGTCCAGGTCCGCAGCCACATCTCGTGCACGAGCGAGGTGCCGGCCCGCAGCGCATTCGTCGCCAGGCGGCCGAGGTCGTGGAAATCGGCGTTGTCCAGGAAGAAGCGGCGCGGCGCCAGCTCGGCCGGCGACACGTCGGCGGGCAGCTCCAGGATCTCGGCGAACTTCTTGTTGGTGCGCGCGATCTGCAGCTCGCGCGTGGCGATGATGCCCACCGACGCGTTCTCCAGAAAAGCCTCCAGCTCGCGGTGCGTCAGGCGCAGCTCGGCGGTGCGCTGCGCGACGGTGGACTCCAGCTCCGCCTGGTGGCGGCGCAGCTGCTCCTCGGCCTGGTGGCGGGTCGTCACGTCCTGCAGCGTCTCGATGGCGCCCATGACCTGGCCGTCGATGCCGCGCAGCGGCGCGGCCGTCACGCACAGCCAGCGCCCCGCCGGGCCGAGCGTCGGGAAGAAGCCCTCGTAGCTGTAGCTGTCGGCCAGCAGCGGTGAGCGCTGCAGCGCATCGCCGTAGTACAGCGGCCCGTCTTCCTGCAGCCGGCCGTCCACGATGAGCTCCGCGAGCGTGGGCCGCACATGCTCGTGGAAGGCGCGCCAGGTCTCGTCGCCGCCCAGCATCTGGCCGGCCGTGCGGCCGGTCAGCTGCGCGCAGGCCGCGTTCCAGTGCGTGACGCGGTGGCTGCCATCGATGACGTAGCTGGCCACCGGCCCGTTTTCGACGATCTGGTACATCACGCGGCCGACCTCGAGCAGGCTGTTCTGCACGTGCCGCATGTCGCTCAGGTCCTGGCAGGTCAGCAGCACCAGCGGCGCGGCCTCGGTGGCCAGGCGGCGCGCGGCGATCTCCAGGTGGCGGCGCGTGCCGCTTGCGCTGACGGCCTCGATCTCCATGGCCGGCAGCGCACCCTCGCTGTCCAGACAGCGGCGGCCGTACTCGCGCAGCTCGGCCTGCTGGGCCGGCGCGGCCCAGGCTTCGGGGGCCAGCTGCGGCAGTTCGTCGGCCGTGCGGCCCAGCAGGCGCAGCATGGCGTCGTTGGCGAAGACGGTGTGCTCGCCGTCGTGCGCCAGCAGCGCGGCGCTCACCGCTTCCAGCGCTGCGCGCAGGCTGTCAGGCAGGACCGGCACATCGCAGGGCTGGCGGGCGGCGCTCATGGCATCAGAAGCTCACGCTGCCCACAGGGTCCAGCACATAGGCGCCGTCGCTGCTCCAGCACACCTGTGTGATGCCGGGCTCCATGCGCTCCAGGCGGCGGCGCTCCACCTCCTGCGCGCTCAGCTGGCCCAGCGTCAGGCGCTGGCGCTCGGCGAGCAGTTCGGTCTCGACGACTCGGCGATGGTCTTCCAGCTGCTCATGCACGGCGGCCAGCAGTTCGGGCTCGTTCCAGGGCTTGGACAGGAACAGGGAGATGCGCGCGGAGTTGATGGCGTCGGTCAGCCCCTCGAAGTCGGCATGGGCCGACAGGATGACGCGCCGGCAGTCGGGCTGGCACTCGCGCAGGCCGGCCAGGAACTGGGCGCCGTTCATGCCGGGCATGCGGAAGTCGCTGATCGCCAGCGCGAAGCTCTGCTCCCGCGCGCGGGCCAGCGCGGCCGCGGGGTCGGTGAAGGCCTCGGTGCGCAGCGGCTGCCAGAGGCCGTCGGCGGCGCCGCGGCGCAGCGTACGCACCAGCGCGTGGAGGATGGCCGGCTCGTCGTCGACGAGCAGCACGTGCTGGGGAGTGGAGGCGGTCGCTGGGGTGGGCATGGGGTGCTTTCGAAAGGGCGGTGGGTCAGGACGAGGCGGAAGCGGTGTCGGGGCGGGTGTCGCGGATGCGGAAGACGGTGCCCAGGCCCTCGCGCGCGACCAGGTCGCGCAGCGTGGTGATGACCACGGCATCGAACACGAAGCCCGCGGCGAGCAGCAGCGTGCCTTGCGGGCTGAGCAGGTCGGACGCCATCACCATGCCGGGCTTGAGCTCGCCGGCGGAGAGCGCCAGCTCGTTCGGCGCGGGGGCGGGCGCGGTGTTCAACAGGCGCTCGAAGGCCGCCACGACGGCGGGGGCGAAATGCGTGCCGGCCGCGCCGTGGATAACGGCGCGGGCGCGGGCCTCGTCATGCCGGCGCTCGGACAGGCGGCCGGCCTGCAGGCCTTCGAAGGCCGCGGCCAGGCCCACGACCTGGGCCGCCAGCGGCAGCTCGGCGCCGGCCAGGCCATCGGGAAAGCCCAGGCCGTCGATGCGTTCCTGGTGGGCGCGCACCAGGTGCGCCGCGCCGCGCAGGCCCGTCAGCGGCATCAGCGCCGCCTCGCCCAGCAGCGGGTAGCGGCGGTACAGCACCAGCTCCTCGCCGCGCATCATCGACACCGGCTTGCGCAGCAGCGCATCGGGCAGGCCGATCTTGCCCACCTCGTGCAGCAGGCCGGCCGCGTAGCAGTCCTGCTGCTCGGCCGTTGACAGGCCCAGCTCGGCCGCGAGGCGCCGGGCCAGCTGCCCCACCCGCTCGGCATGGCCGGCCTGGCCGGCCGCGCGCAGCTCCATCAGGCTGGCGAACACCTTGACAGACAGCAGGAAGTTCTCGCGCAGCTCGGCGAAGGCGCGCTCCAGCATGTCGTTCACCTGGGACAGCTCGGCCGTGCGGGCGGCCACGCGCCGCTCCAGCTCGGCGTTGTGCGCCTGCGTGAGCGCCTGCAGCCGGCGGTTCTCCGCGCGCAGCTGCACCCGCTCCAGGCCCTCGCGCACCGCCAGCAGCAGCTCCTGGTCATCCCAGGGCTTGGCGATGTAGCGCTGGATCTCGCCCTGGTTGATGGCCGCGACGATGGAGCCGATGTCGGCATAGCCCGTCAGCAGCAGCCGTGCAACGTCGGGCCAGCCCTGGCACACCGACTGCAGCAGCTGCGCGCCGTCCATGCCCGGCATGCGCATGTCCGACAGCACCAGATCCACCTTCTCTTGCGCCAGCACCTGCAGCGCCGCCTCGCCGCTCTCGGCCAGCAGCAGCCGGTGGCCCAGCGGCCGGAACAGCCGGCGCAGGGCGCTGAGGATGGCCGGCTCGTCGTCGACGAACAGCAGCGTGCACACCCGCGGTTCGGCGGGGGGCGCGGCAGCGGTCGGGGAGGCGGGGGCGAGCGGGGCTTCCATGGCGAACTCCTTGGCCCTGCGGACTCAACGGGAGCGCGCCGGGCTGGACGCTAGTTTGCCTAAATTTGATAAAAACGATTCATCTCAATTGATAGAAGCGCCCATGCCCGCGATTTAATTCACGGCACGGCAGGGGGTGCCGGGGGCCGCGCCGGCCCGAACGGGAGTTTTCCCCTGCGGGCTTGTGCCGGCACGGCATGCCGGCGACGTCGCAGAGAATGCCGCGCCATGAGGGTGTCCATAAAGAGAGGGGCCACAAGCCTGCTGTTGCTGCTGGGCCTGGCGACCGCCCAGGCCGTGGTGCCGCGCTTCGAGCCCATCGGCGAATCGGGCGCGGTGCGGGACAACGTCGTCTCCGCGCTGGCGCTGGACGCCCGCGGCCTGCTGTGGGCGGGCTCGCCCGAGGGCCTGCTGCGCTTCGACGGCTACACCTTCAAGCACCACGCGCTGGCGGCGCCGGACGGCACGCTGCTGCCCGAGCAGTTCGTGCGCGCCATGCTGCCCGACCCGCGCGGCTGGATGTGGGTGGCCGCCGGCAACAGCGGCCTGGTGCGCATGGACATGGCCACCGGCCAGTGGGCCCGCTGGGCCCGCGACGGCAGCTCCGCCGACGAAACCGCCCCCGCCGCCAACACCGTGCGCACGCTGGCGCTGGAGAAAGACGGCACGCTGTGGCTGGGCGGCAGCGGCGGGCTGGACCGCTTCGACGTCAAGCGCGAGCGCTTCACCCACCACCGCGGCAAGGAGGACGGCCTGCCCGACCCGCGCGTGCAGACGCTGCTGGTGGACCGCCAGGGCACGCTGTGGATAGGCACCTGGCGCGGCCTCGCCCGCAAGGCGCCCGACGGCCCCATCGAGACGCTGGACGTGGGCCTGTCCGACCAGCTCGTCACGCTGCTGGCCGAGACGCTGGACGGCCGCATCATCGCCGGCACGGCCCAGGGCCGGCTGCGCGCGCTGTCCACCGCCGGCCAGCTGCTGCCCTTCAGCGCCGGCGCGCAGGCCGACGGCGCCAGCGTCTGGCCCGTCATGGCGATGGCGCAACCCGACCCCGACGAGCTGTGGTTCGGCGACGCGTCGGGCCTGTCGCGCCGCCGCGCGCTCGACGGCGCCCTCATCGAGCGCCTGCCCGCCACCGCGCCGCGCAGCGACGTGCGCGCGCTGCTGCGCGACCCCTCCGGCACCATCTGGGCCGGCAGCTACGGCGGCGGTCTGATGCGGCACGTGCCGTCGCTGCCGGGCCTGTCCATGGTGCGCGAGGCCATGGGCCCCGCCGCGCTGGACGTGCGCAGCATCCTGCAGCTCAAGAGCGGCGAGATCTGGCTGGGCACGCTGGCCGGCGGCATCGAGCGCCGCGACCGCGAGCTGCAGCCGCTGGCCCACATCATCCCGGGCACCGCGGGCCTGCCGGCCGGGCGCGTCAACGCGATGGCGCAGACGCAGGACGGCTCGGTCTGGGTGGCCATCGACACGCAGCTGCTGCGCTTCGACGAGCAGGGCCGCTGGAAAGAGACGCTGCGCAGCGGCAACGCGGTGCCGCGGCGCTTCCACGCCACCGACGACGGCGCGCTGTGGATCGCCACGCTGGACGGCCTGCTGCGCTGGTCGCCGCGCCAGCCGCAGATGCGCCCCATCCCCACCGCCGGGCTGGTGGGCGGCACCGGCGAGGTCAACGCGTTCGCGCGGCTGCCCGACGGCAGCCTGTGGGCCGGCGGCGCGGCGGGGCTGTTCCGCATCGCCCGCCCCGGCGACGAGGAGCCCATCGCCGAATGGGTGGAGACCAAGGGCCTGACCGGCCAGACCGTGCTGGGCATGGCCGTGGACCTGGCCGGCCGCCTGTGGGTGGACACCGGCACCGGCCTGCACCGCATGGTGGACAACAAGGGCGCGCAGGCGCGCTTCGAGGCCGTGGCCGCGTCCGACGCCGGCGGCGCGTTCGGCGCCAACCTGCTGTTCGACAAGCAGGGCCGCATCTGGTCGCAGCGCAACATGTTCGACCCGCGCAGCGGCGAGCGCCGCGAGCTGGGCGCCGCCGACGGCGCCGACCTGGGCACCGGCTGGTTCCGGGCCTACGAGAAGCTGGACGACGGCCGCATGCTGTTCGGCGGCGCACGCGGGCTGCTGGTCATCGCGCCCGACCGCTTCTCGCCGTGGGCCTACAAGCCGCCGCTGGTGGCGGCAGAGCTGCGCGTGGACGGCGAGGAGCGACCGCTGCCCACCGGCGGCGCCAAGCTGGTGCTGGCGCCGGGCGAGCGCGCGTTCAGCCTGGCCTTCGCCGCGCTGGACTACAGCCAGCCCGGCCGCAACCGCTACCGCTACCGGCTGCAGGGGCTGGACGACGGCTGGGTGGACGGCAGCCTGGGCCGCACGGCCACCTACACCAACCTGTCGCCCGGCCACTACCGGCTGCACGTGCAGGGCAGCAACCGCGACGGCGTCTGGGGGCCCGACGAGCTGCAGCTGGAGGTGCACGTGCGCGCCGCCTGGTGGCAGACGCTGTGGGCGCGTGCGCTGGCCGTGCTGGCGGCACTCGCCGCCGTGGCCGGCATCGTGCGCATGCGCACGCGCTGGCTGCTGCGCCGCCAGCGCGTGCTGGAGGCGCGCGTGCACGAGCGCACCGAGGCGCTGGAGGCCGCCACCGCCGCGCTGACCGCCAAGTCCATCGAGCTGGAGGAAGCCAGCCTCACCGACCCGCTGACCGGCCTGCGCAACCGCCGCTTCCTGGACCGCCAGATGCCCGCCGACGTGGCGCTGGCGCAGCGCCACTACGAGCCCATCGCGCACATCCCCAGCCCCGGCGGCAGCGAGCAGGACCTGCTGTTCTTCCTCGTCGACATCGACCACTTCAAGCGCATCAACGACGCCCACGGCCACATGGCCGGCGACGCCGTGCTGACGCAGATGCGCGGCCGGCTGGAGCAGGTGTTCCGCGCGACGGACTACCTGGTGCGCTGGGGCGGCGAGGAGTTCCTCATCGTCGCCCGCGGCACGCCGCGCGGCCGCGCCGCCGAGCTGGCCGAGCGCGCCCGCCAGGCCATCGCCGCCCAGCCCTTCGAGGTGGAGGGCGACTTCCGGCTGACGCTGACCTGCTCGGTGGGCTTCAGCGCCTTCCCGCTGTGCACGCGGCTGCCCGCCGCGCTGGACTGGCATGCCGCCATCGACCTCGCCGACGCGGCGCTGTACGAGGCCAAGGACGTGGGCCGCAACGCCTGGGTGGGCCTGGTGGACGCCGAGGCGGCCGACACGGCCCAGCTGCTGGAAGACGCCCGCCGCCGCCTGGACGAATGGGCCGCGACGGGGCGGCTGAAGCTCGCCACCTCCGTGGCCGAGCGGCTCAAGCGGGTCTGACGCGGCCCGCGGCCGGGCGGGCCTGCTACGCTCGCCGCCCCCTGGAACGATGACCGCGTCGATGCGCCTGCCGCTCGCCCTGCTCCTGCTGCTGATCTGCTGCCTGGCCCCGCCGCCGGCCACCGCCGGGCGGGACCCCATGTCGGAACCGCGCTTCGTGACGGCCGGCGGCACGGCGGGCATCGTCGACGGCATCGTCGCCGCGCTGGCCCAGGACGAGGGCGGCCTGATCTGGGTGGGCACCAGCGTGGGCCTGGTGCGCTACGACGGCTACCAGACCAAGACCTACCCGATGACCGACGAGGCCCGGCCCGGCAGCCGCGCCAACCGCTTCCTGCGTGCGCTGCTGGCCGACCGCGGCGGCGTGCTGTGGGCCGGCAGCGCCAGCGAGGGCCTGGCCCGCTTCGACTCGCAGGCCGAGCGCTGGACCTTCCTGCAGCACGACCCCGCCGTGCCCCACTCCATCTCGCCCGGCAGCGTGCTGCGGCTGGCGCGCGCACAGGACGGCCGCATCTGGGTGGGCCTGCTGGGCGGCCTGGACCGGCTGGACCCGGCCACCGGCCGCTTCGAGCATTTCCGCGCCGGCGCCGCCAGCGGCCTGCCGGACGACCGCATCGGCGCGCTGCTGGTGGACCGCGACGGCGACCTCTGGGTGGGCACCTGGCGCGGCCTGGCGCGGCTGCGCGCCGGCGCCCAGCGTTTCGAGCCGGTGCCGGGCGACTGGGCCGTCAACGCGCTGGCCCAGGCCGGCGACGGCCACATCTGGGTCGGCACGCGCGACGGCCGGCTGCTGCGGCTGGACCGCGACGGCCACGCGCCGCCGCAGCCGCTGGCGGCCGGCGACGGCGCCCGCCCCTCGCCGGTGCTGAGCCTGCTGAGCGTGGGCGAGGGCGAGGTGTGGGTGGGCCGCGTCACGGGCGTGGAGCTGCGCGCCACCGACGGCCGGCTGCTGCAGCTGCTCAAGCGCAACCAGCGCCGCCCGTGGACGCTGGGCGGCACCGACTTCCACGCGCTGCTGCGCGACCGCGCCGGCACGCTATGGGTGGGCGGCTACGGCGGCGGCCTGCAGCGCTACGACCCCGAGAACCAGGCCCTGTGGGTGCGCCGCCAGGACGACGACCCCACCAGCCCGCTGGCCGACACCGACGTGCGCAGCGTGCTGCAGCTGGGCAGCGGCGAGATCTGGCTGGGCACGCTGGAGCGCGGCATCGCCGTGCTGGACCCGCAGCTGCACCTGACCGGCGCGATCCGGCCCGACGCCCGCTTCAACGGCCTCGTCGCCGCGCTGGCGCAGGCGGGCGACGGCAGCGTCTGGGCCGGCACCGAGAGCGGCCAGCTGTTCCGCTTCGACGCGCAGCGCCGCCTGCGCGAGGTGCGCTCCACCGGCCAGGCACGCGTGCGCCGGCTGCTGGCCGGCCGCGACGGCACGCTGTGGGTGGGCACGGCGGACGGCCTGCATCGCCTGGCCGCCGGCGCCGCCGAGCTGGACCGCCTGCCGCTGGCCGGCGGCAAGCGCCTGGGCGGCAACGTCAACGCGATGATCGAGAGCGCCGACGGCCAGCTGTGGGTGGGTGCCGAGGCCGGGCTGTTCCGGCTCGTCGGCGGCGAGCTGCAGCCGGCCGGCGCCGGCCTGCCGCAGGAGGGCGTGCTGGGCCTGCTGATGGACGCCCGCGACACGCTGTGGGTGGACACCAGCGCCGGCCTGTTCCGCCGCCCGCCTGGGGCGGCGTTCGAACGCGTGGACCTGCACCGCGGCACGCAGGAGCGCAGCTTCGGCGCCAACCTGCTGGCCGACACGCAGGGCCGCATCTGGACGCACCGCGGCATGGTCGACCCCGCCACCGACCTCTACACCGAGTTCGGCAGGATCGACGGCGTGGACATCGGCACCGGCTGGTTCCGCGCCTACGGCCAGTTGGCCGACGGCCGCATGCTGTTCGGCGGCAGCACCGGGCTGCTGGTGGTGGAGCCGGGTCATTTCAGGCGCTGGGACTTCCAGCCGCCCATCGTCGCGACCGAGCTGCGCATCGACAGCCGCCGCCGGCCACTGGGGCTGCTGCGCGAGGGGCTGACGCTGACCTCGCGGCAACGCGCGTTCTCGGTGGAGTTCGCAGCGCTGGACTACAGCGCGCCGGCCCAGAACGTCTACCGCTACCGGCTGCTGGGCTACGACGACGACTGGATCACCACCGGCGCCGAGCTGCGCCTGGCCAGCTACGCCAACCTCTCCCCCGGCCGCTACACGCTGCAGGTGCAGGGCAGCAACCGCCTGGGCGACTGGACCGACCAGCCGCTGCTGATCGACGTGGAAGTGCAGCCCGCCTGGTGGCAGACCTGGTGGGCCCGGCTGCTGGGCGGGCTGCTGGCCGTGCTGGGTGTCTACGGCCTGGTGCAGTGGCGCACGCGCGCGCTGGAACGCCGCCAGGCCGAGCTGGAGCGGCGCGTGCAGGAGCGCACCGCCGAGCTGGAGGCGCTGTCGGAGGTGCTGAAGGAATCCAGCCTCAGCGACCCGCTGACCGGCCTGCACAACCGCCGCTACCTGACCCAGCACATCGACGCCGACATCGCGGTGGCGCTGCGCCGCCATGCCGCCGGCGGCGCGCCGTCGGACAACGGCGACCTCGTCTTCATGCTGGTGGACGTGGACCACTTCAAGCTCGTCAACGACCGCCACGGCCATTCGGCCGGCGACGCCGTGCTGGTGCAGATGCGCGAGCGGCTGCGCGAGGTGTGCCGCGACAGCGACCACGTCGTGCGCTGGGGCGGCGAGGAGTTCCTCGTCGTGGCCCGCGACGGCTCGCGCGAGCACGCGGCCGACCTGGCCGAGCGCATGCGCCGCGCCGTTTCCGGCCGTCCCTTCGTGCTGCCCGACGGCCAGACGGTGACGCGCAGCTGCTCCATCGGCTTCGCCTGCTTCCCGCTGGCGCCCGCCCACCCGCAGGCGCTGGACTGGGGCACCCTCATCGACGTGGCCGACGGCGCGCTCTACGAGGCCAAGCGCAGCGGCCGCGACCGCTGGGTGGGCGTCGTCAGCGCCGACCCCGGCCTGGACGCCGACGCGCTGCGCGAGCTGCTGGGCCGCCCACCCGTGGAGTGGCTGGCCAGCGAACGGCTGCGCGTGCTCAGGAGCGCACGCTCGCAGCGATAGGCGGCCCCCACCCGAACGGCGCCGGCAGCGCTGCCAGGATGCGCTCGCGCAGCGGCGCGTAGGCGGCGTCCACCGCCTGGCCGGGGCGCGGCGCGAGCGGGTCCTGGTGGCTGCCGAAGGCCTCGTCCAGCTCGGCCCAGTCGTCGGCGCCGAACACCTCGGCGGCGCGCGGCAGGATCTCGGTCTCCTCGCGCTTCATGTGGCGCAGGTAGCGCGCCGAGTACACGCGCAACTGCTCGGTGAACTTGTCGCGCCGGCTCTCGCCCATCTGCTCCCAGGCCAGCAGGCTGTGCTGCAGCGCGCGGATGGCGCGCTCGCCCTGGGCGTGGTCGGCCTCCAGGTCGTCCAGCGTGTCGCGCAGCGCCGGCGCCAGCGCGCGCAGCCGCGGGAACAGCAGCTCGCTTTCCTTTTTGTGATGCAGGCGTTCAGGGAATTCGTCGACATAGAACAGCATGGCCCGCAGCGCGCCGAAGTCCGGCGCGGCGCCGGCGTGGCGCTGCGCCTCCAGCAGCAGCGGCACCGTGCGCAGCATGGCCGCGAGGGCGTCGTGCTCGGCGCGGATGACGCGCACGGCCAGGGGCATGGGCGAGGGCAGCATGGCGCAAGCGTCGCTCCGCAGCGACGCCGCGGCCTTGCGTTGGATCAAGGCGCCGAAAGTCACCCCCGTAAAATCCCGTGTTTTGCTCCACCTGCTCAAGAAAGCCCCGGCCATGACCGCATCGACCGCCTCCCCCACCCTCATGGCCAACGCGATCCGCGCGCTGGCGATGGACGCCGTGCAGGCCGCCAACTCGGGCCACCCGGGCGCCCCCATGGGCATGGCGGACATCGCCGTCGCGCTGTGGGCCCGCCACCTCAAGCACAACCCGGCCAACCCGCACTGGGCCGACCGTGACCGCTTCGTGCTGTCCAACGGCCACGGTTCCATGCTGATCTACGCGCTGCTGCACCTGACGGGCTACGAGCTGCCCATCGAGGAGCTGAAGGCCTTCCGCCAACTGCACAGCAAGACGCCCGGCCACCCCGAGGTGGGCATCACCGCCGGCGTCGAGACGACCACCGGCCCGCTGGGCCAGGGCATCACGAACGCCGTGGGCCTGGCGCTGGCCGAGAAGCTGCTGGCCCGCGACTTCAACCGCGACGGCCACGAGATCGTCAACCACCACACCTACGCCTTCCTGGGCGACGGCTGCCTGATGGAAGGCATCTCCCACGAAGCCGCCGCGCTGGCCGGCGCCTGGAAGCTGAACAAGCTGATCGCCATCTACGACGACAACGGCATCTCCATCGACGGACAGGTCGCGCCCTGGTTCGTGGACGACACCGCCAAGCGCTTCCAGGCCTACGGCTGGAACGTCGTCGGCCCGGTGGACGGCCATGACGTGGACGCCGTGGACGACGCCATCGGCAAGGCCAAGCAGAGCACCGACAAGCCGACGCTCGTCATCGCCAAGACCCATATCGGCAAGGGCTCGCCCAACCGCGCCAACACCAGCAAGGCGCACGGCGAGCCGCTGGGCGCCGAGGAAATCAAGCTGACCCGCGAGGCGCTGGGCTGGACGCACGAGCCCTTCGTCGTGCCGCCCGAGGTCTACACAGCGTGGGACCACAAGTCCGCCGGCGACCGCGTCGAGAGCGAGTGGGACGTGCGCTTCGACGCCTACGCCGAAGCCCACCCCGAGCTGGCCGCCGAGTTCCAGCGCCGCATGGCCGGCGTGCTGCCCGCCGACTTTGCGCAGATCGCCGTGGACGCCGTCGTCAAGGCCCACGCCGACGCGCAGACCGTCGCCAGCCGCAAGGCCAGCCAGATCGCGCTGGAGGCCTTCACCGCCAAGCTGCCCGAGATGCTGGGCGGCAGCGCCGACCTGACCGGCTCCAACCTGACCAACACCAGCTCGACGCCCAACCTGCGCTTCGACGCTGACGGCAAGCCCAACAACGGCCGCCACATCAACTACGGCGTGCGCGAGTTCGGCATGGCCGCGATCATGAACGGCGTGGCCCTGCACGGCGGCTTCATCCCCTACGGCGGCACCTTCCTGACCTTCAGCGACTACAGCCGCAACGCCATCCGCATGGCCGCGCTGATGAAGACGCGCGTCATCCACGTGATGACGCACGACTCCATCGGCCTGGGCGAAGACGGCCCGACGCACCAGTCCATCGAGCATGTCGCCAGCCTGCGCCTGATCCCGGGCCTGGACGTCTGGCGCCCGGCCGACACGACCGAGACCGTCGTCGCCTGGACCATGGCGCTGGGCAACGCGCAGCGCCCCAGCCTGCTGGCGCTGTCGCGCCAGAACCTGGCCTACTCGCCCAAGACCAACGTCGACGAGATCGCCAAGGGCGCCTACGTGCTGGCCGAGCCGGCCAAGGGCAAGGCCAAGGCCGTCATCATCGCCACCGGCTCGGAAGTGCAGCTGGCGCTGGCCGCGCAGAAGCTGCTGGCCGACGAGGGCGTGAAGGTGCGCGTCGTCTCGATGCCGTCCACCAACGTGTTCGACCGCCAGGACAAGGACTACAAGAAGAGCGTGCTGCCCAAGGGCCTGCCGCGCGTGGCGGTGGAGATGGGCGTCAGCGACTTCTGGTGGAAGTACGGCGTGGACGCCGTCGTCGGCATCGACACCTTCGGCGAATCGGCCCCGGCACCGGTGCTGTTCAAGCACTTCGGCTTCACGCCCGAGAACGTCGCGGCGACCGTGAAGGCCGTGCTGAAGAAGAAGTAACTAACTCACTGCATCAGCGGCCTGAAGCCTCCCGGAGCCTGCCATCATGCGGGCCGGGAGGAATCAAGATGCACATCAGCATCCGGCGGTCGTTGACCGCTTCTTGCGCTGGTCTGGCGCTCTTCGGCAGCGGAGCTGCTCATGCAGATGACGCGGCGGCGCCAGGTCTTCGGCCGGTCGACAAATCGGCGGAACACCTGGCCTGTCTGAAAGTGCAGGTGCCGGCGGTGCTGAACGCCGCGGCGCCCGCCGACGGCGAACCGCGGCTGCTGCGGGCCCGGCTGGTCTTCACGGCCGCCGATGCCGCGCCCACGGTCACCTGGCTGTGGAAGGGCGATGACACCACGGCCGACTTGCTGACGTCGGCGCTGCGCGCATCGCGCATGCCCTGCCTCGAAAGCCCGGCCCGGCAGGGCGTGGTGCAGGAGTTCTGGTGGACGCCCGGCACGGGCGCGCTGACGGCTGGCGAGGCCTGGCCGTTGTGGGCGAAACGGCAGGCGCCCGATGAGCCGCTCTGCTACGTGAAGCCGGCCGGCGGCCTGCCCGTGAGCCAGCAGCCCCCGGCCCCCTCCAAGGTGCTGTTCAAGTTCCGCTTCATGCAGGCCGGCGAGCCTCCCGAGGTGGAGATCGAGCACCGCACGGGCGCAGCGATCTTCGCGATGGACACGCGGCGCTACGTCCGCCGATACCAGGCCTGCGCCGATGGCCGGACGAAGCTGGGCGCCTGGCACGAACAGATCTTCGAGGCCACGCCGCCTGGCGCCGTGCGCCCTCAGCCCAGGGCGTTCGAGCTGGACGAGTTCCTCGGGCGGGTCAAGGATGCCAAGGCCCTGCGCATCCGGTTCGACACCCGCACGATGAACTGCCCCTTCCAGGTCAGCCTGCAGATGTACCAGCCGGCCAGGAACAACCAGGCGTCCGTGGCGGGCTCTCGGGACGCCAATCGCCATGCCTTCCTGAGCTGGCTGGAGCGGCTGCGGCTGGACCTGCCGCCGGACGAAGAGGCGGCGCTGTTCTACGAGAAGGTGACGATCAACGTGCCCTGCCAGGTGGTGGACCTGAAATGAGGAACCTCGACATGCGCCAGTTGCTCATCGCCTGGGCCCTGGGGGCGTGCGCCCTGGGCGCTCATGCACAAGGCACTGCCGTTGCGGACAGCAGCGGCGAGGACATCCTGACCTGCCTGGTGCGGCCGGCGCAGCCACCGAAGTACCCTGCCAATGCGCTGGCCGCGCGCATGAACGGCCTGTACCGCGTGGAGCTGAACTTTCGCGACGCCCAAAGCCCACCCGACGTCAACGTCGTCTACAGCAGCGGAGGGGACGAACTGCGCGAGGTGGCGGAGGCTTACGCGCGGCAATTCCGGCTGCCCTGCCTGCCCGCAGGCCGCAAGGTCTCGGCGCTGCAGGAGATCGCCTTCAAGGCCGTCGATGCCGGCGGCGTGCAGACACCGCAGCCCATGAACCTGCCCTTGCCCCCGAGCGCGCAGCACAAGGCCTGCCTGATCATGCCGCCGCAACCGCCCAACTTCGGCGGCACGGCCGGGGCAAGCACGTTCGCCAGTGGCTTCAAGCCCGGGCCGACGACCGGCAACGTCGTCATGGAGCTGACCTTCACGGCACCAGACCAGCCGCCGCAGGCGAAGGTGCTCTACGCCTCCACGCACCGCGAACACCGCGATGACTGGCTGGACCATGTCAGCACCTACCGCGTGCCCTGCCTGAAGCCCGGCGAGCGCTTCGTCATGGAGCAGACGCTGCACCTGACGTTCAGCGAGAACAGCCCCAGCTACTCCTTCAAGGACGTGGGTCTGGTCGGCTTCCTGCGCATGGTCAAAAACGCCGAGGCCACGCCTGTCAACTTCAGCCTTGACACCATGGCCTGCCCATTCCGGGTGAAGTTCGAACTGGGCCGGCCGGCGCTGCGCAACCGCGTCACCGAGGTGGGCGAGACCAACCCCAACCGGCGCAGCTTCATCGCGTGGATGGAGGAGCTGGAGTTGAACCTCAAGCGGGAACAGTTCGAAAGCCTGCTGCGCGCGTCGATGTTCATCGACGTGCCCTGCGGCACGATCAAGCTGGGCTGACGGTCGTCCATGGAGATCCACGGCCAACTGGTGCTCGCACCCGATGCGCTAGCCGGCACGCGGGCGCCGGCGCTGTGGGCCTGCGTCGGCATCCTGGCGGTGGTGGCGCTGGCCTGCGGCGTGCAGGCCGGGCGCAGCGCGCCGCGCTGGACCGAGCTGCCGAGTTTCGAGGTGGTGCCGCTGGGCGTCGCCACGCTGCACACACAACGCACCGGCACCTATGCCACCGAGCCTGTCGCGCAGGGCGAGGCGCTGGTGCTGCCGTACAGCGAGTCGGCCCCGCCGGCGCTGGCGGCCGCCCGGGTGCCGCTGGAGGATGGCCACTGGGCGCTACGCATCCATGACGACCTGCAGCTGGGCACCATGCGCCAGCGCTCGCTGAACCGAGGCGGCCTGGCGTGGACGGTGACGTTGCTGGACAAGCAGGTCGTGCGCATCGCCTCGGCCGACGGCGAGCTGCTGGGCTACCGGGAGTTCGAGGACGCCTGGCAGCACCGGCGCTGGCGCCTGGCGCTATGGGCCGGCACCAGCGCACTGGCCGCCGCGCTGCTGGCGGCCTTTGCACGCCGCATACTGTCGGCCCTCGCCCGCCGCGATGCGCGATCCCGGGCTTCATCAGGACTGAAATCGCCCTGAAACCCCCTCGCCGGCAGATGGCCGAGAATCAGCGGCCCTGCGCGAACCCAATTTCTTTTGCTCTGGAGACTTTCCAATGACCATCAAGATCGGCATCAACGGCTTCGGCCGCATCGGACGCATGGTGTTCCGTGCCGCTGTCGCGAACTTCAAGGACATCGAGGTCGTCGCGATCAACGACCTGCTGGAACCCGACTACCTCGCCTACATGCTCAAGTACGACAGCGTGCACGGCAAGTTCGAGGGTGACGTCGCCGTCGAGGGCAACACGCTGGTCGTGAACGGCAAGTCCATCCGCCTGACCGCCATCAAGGACCCGACGGAACTGAAGTGGGCCGAGGCCGGCGCCGACATCGTCATCGAATCCACCGGCATCTTCCTGGACAAGGCCGGCGGCGAGAAGCACCTGGCCGCGGGCGCGAAGAAGGTCATCTTCTCGGCACCGTCCAAGGACGAGACGCCGATGTTCGTCTTCGGCGTGAACCACACCAAGTACGCCGGCGAAGCCATCATCTCCAACGCGTCTTGCACGACGAACTGCCTGGCCCCGCTGGCCAAGGTGCTGAACGACAAGTGGGGCATCAAGCGCGGCCTGATGACCACCGTGCATGCGGCCACCGCCACGCAGAAGACCGTGGACGGCCCGAGCAACAAGGACTGGCGCGGCGGCCGTGGCATCCTGGAGAACATCATCCCCAGCAGCACCGGCGCCGCCAAGGCCGTCGGCAAGGTCATCCCTGAGCTGAACAAGAAGCTGACCGGCATGGCCTTCCGCGTGCCCACCAGCGACGTGTCGGTCGTCGACCTGACCGTCGAGCTGAACAACGAAGCCAGCTACGCCGACATCTGCGCCGAGTTCAAGGCCCAGAGCCAGGGCGCGCTGAAGGGCGTGCTGGGCTACACGGAAGACAAGGTCGTCGCGACCGACTTCCGCGGTGACGCCCGCACCTCCATCTTCGACGCCGAAGCCGGTATCGCGCTGGACGGCACCTTCGTGAAGCTGGTGTCCTGGTACGACAACGAGTGGGGCTACTCGAACAAGGTGCTGGAGATGGTTCGCGTCGTGGCGGCCTGATCGTCGGGCCTGGCCAGACACAAGGGGCGCCGCGGGCGCCCTTTTTTGTCGCCGCGCGCAGCCAGAAAAAAACCCTTCGGTCGGCAGCGCCGGCTCGAAGGGTTGAATCCACCTGTGCGGGTGGAGGAGACAAACAAACAAGACGCAACGTTATCGCCGATCCACGCGCCCAAGCAATCAAGTTCGCGAGTGAACCCCTCGTGCAACCGGCAAGCGCGAGATCTGCACGCGTTCGGGCGCGCTGAACGCCGGGCATCAGCGCCGCCGAGCCTGGCTACATTGCGGCCTGCCCGCCGCCCACCACCCCGCCACCATGTCCGACCGCTCCCCCCTGCTTCCAGCGCCCCCCGCGCCCGTGGGCTTCGGACAGGCGCTGCGCTTCTGGCTCAAGCTGGGCTTCATCAGCTTCGGCGGGCCCGCCGGGCAGATCGCCATCATGCATACCGAGCTGGTGGAGCGGCGCCGCTGGATCAGCGAGAAGCGCTTCCTGCACGCGCTGAACTACTGCATGCTGCTGCCCGGCCCCGAGGCGCAGCAGCTGGCCACCTACATCGGCTGGCTGATGCACCGCACGGCCGGCGGCCTCGTGGCCGGTGCGCTGTTCGTGCTGCCGTCGCTGGCCATCCTCATCGCGCTGTCGTGGGTCTATCTCGCGCACGGCACGCTGCCCGCGGTGGCCGGGCTGTTCTACGGCCTGAAGCCGGCGGTGACGGCGCTGGTGGTGCACGCGGCACACCGCATCGGCACGCGCGCGCTGAAGAACGGCTGGCTGTGGGGCATCGCGGCGGCGGCCTTCGTCGCGCTGTTCGCGCTGGATGCGCCCTTCCCGCTCATCGTGCTGGGCGCCGCGCTCATCGGCCATGTCGGCGGGCGTGTCGCGCCGCAGGTCTTCACGCCCGGCGGCGGCCATGGCGCGGCCCAGGCCGGCTACGGGCCGGCGCTGATCGACGACGACACGCCCACGCCGCCCCATGCGCGCTTCTCGCGCCGCCGGCTGGCGCGCGTGCTCGCCGTCGGCATCGGCCTGTGGGGCGCGGCGATGGCCGGCCTCGTGCTCGCGCACGGCGTGCAGGGCGCGCTGACGCAGATGGGCGGGTTCTTCACGAAGGCCGCGCTGCTGACCTTCGGTGGCGCCTACGCGGTGCTGCCCTATGTCTACCAGGGCGCCGTGGAGCAGCACCAGTGGCTGACCGGCGCGCAGATGATCGACGGCCTTGCCTTGGGCGAAACGACGCCGGGGCCGCTCATCATGGTGGTGGCCTTCGTCGGCTTCGTCGGCGGCTGGACGAAGCAGCTGTTCGGGCCCGACGCGCTGTTCCTCGCCGGCGCGGCGGCCGCGGGCGTCGTCACGTTCTTCACCTTCCTGCCGTCGTTCGTGTTCATCCTGGCCGGCGGGCCGATCATCGAGTCCACGCACGGCCAGCTGCGCTTCACGGCGCCGCTGACGGCCATCACGGCGGCGGTCGTCGGCGTCATCCTGAACCTGGCGCTGTTCTTCGCCGGGCATGTGCTGTGGCCGCAGGGCTTCGGCGGGCGGTTCGACGGGATCGCGGCGCTGATCGCCGTGGGCGCGGGCATCGCGCTGTTCCGCTTCAAGCTGGGCGTGATGCCGCTGCTGGCGCTGTGCGCCGGGCTGGGTCTGGCGCTGACGACGGCCGGCCTGCTGCCGCCCTGAGGCGGCGCGGCGCGCTCAGTACCAGTACACCGGGTACTCGCGCCGGCAGGCGCGGTGATACAGCACCGCCACGGCCACCATGGTCAGCGCGCCGGCCAGCGTCGGGAAGAACAGGAAGCTCCACTTCGGCGCCACCAGGAACACGATGATGGGGTTGGACCCCGCCGGCGGGTGCATGCAGCGGGCCAGCATCATCAGCGCGACCGACACCGCCGCCGCCGTTGCCAGCGCCCACCAGGCCGGGCCCCACAGCGCCAGCGCCGCCAGGCCCACCGCCGTGCAGATGAAGTGCCCGCCGACGACGCTGCGCGGCTGCGAGAAGTGGATCTCGGGGAAGGTGAACATCATCACCGCCGTGGAGCCGAACGAGCCCAGCGCCAGCAGCACGCCGAGGTTGAACGAGCTGTAGGCCAGCACGGCGATGACGGTGAACACGCCCAGGCAGGCGAAGACGCCCGCCACCGGCGTGAAGCGCGGCGGCCCCTCGCGGCGCGTGATGGCGGCCTGGGCCAGCGCGGCGGGCGGCGGGTAGGCGCTCCCGGGCGCCCGGTTCGCAACGGTGCGGGCCAGGCCGCCTGGCGCGATGTCGGTCATGGCTGCAAGGCCTCGGCAACGGGGGACATGAAAAGAGGGGTGAGCCCACGGGCCGCACCCCTTGAAGGCCGCCGAACACCTCCGGACGGCGGCGCAAAGAGACTGGGTTCAGCCTTGCAAGTTTCAGGCCGCGCTGCTGGCCGGGTGGCTGCCGGGCACGGCGCCCAGCTCGCCCGACTCGCGTGCCTTCTTGCCGTAGACCAGCTCGAACACCGGGCTGGCCATCATGGTGGTGATGACGGCCATCAGCACCAGCATCGAGAACAGCGCCGGGCCGATGATGCCTTTCTGCAGGCCGATGTTGATGATGATGAGCTCCATCAGCCCGCGGGAGTTCATCAGCGCGCCGATACCCAACGCGGTGCGGTTGTCCTCGCCGGCCAGGCGGGCGGCCAGGTAGCAGGCGCCGAACTTGGCCAGCACGGACGCGACCAGCACGCCCAGCGCGATCAGCAGCAGCTGCCAGGAATTGATCATGTCCAGCCGCGTGTTCAGACCCGAGTAGGTGAAGAACATGGGCAGCAGCAGGATGACCGTCAGCGGCT
Source organism: Roseateles sp. GW823-FHT07B05 (assembly GCF_058794515.1). Lineage (NCBI taxonomy): Bacteria > Pseudomonadati > Pseudomonadota > Betaproteobacteria > Burkholderiales > Sphaerotilaceae > Roseateles > Roseateles sp. GW823-FHT07B05. The sequence continues at coordinate 283,599 of NZ_JBXAGX010000003.1, read as the reverse complement.
CGACCTTCTTCTTGAGCTCGCTGGCGAACAGGCCGCGCGGCATGACGGCGCCGAGGATGAAGCCGCCGAAGATGGCATGGATGCCGACGGCGTCCATGACGAAGGCCGACGTGCAGAACGCGATCAGCGTGATGCCCAGCACCGTGTTGCTCATGTGGCCCTCGCGCTCCACCCTGCGGCCCAGCGGCGCCAGCAGCCGGCGGCCGAACAGCATCACGAAGGCCGCCCAGATGACGCCGCCGCCGATGGCCAGCACCGCCACGCCCGGGCCGGCACCAAAGGCGGCCAGCACCAGCGCCAGCACGCACCAGGAGACGGCATCGTCGAAGGCACCGGCCGTCAGCGACAGCGTGCCCAGCGACGTGTGCGCCAGGCCGCGCTCGTTGATGATGCGGGCCAGCATGGGGAAGGCCGTCAGCGCGATGCAGGCGCCCATGAACAGCGTCGCGTTCGCCGGCGAGATGCCCTCGGCGAACAGCCCCGGCACCTGCAGCAGCATGGGCGTGATCAGGAACGCGATGAAGAACGGCGCCGCGATGCCCGAGATGGACACGCCGATGGCGCTCCTGGCCTTGGTGGCGAAATGGTCCAGCCGCAGCGTCGTGCCGACGAGGAACATGTACAGCCCCACGCCCAGCTGCGCGCCGCAATACAGGACGTTCTTCATCTCCTTGGGGAAGATGGCCGACTGGATGTCGGGCACGAACAGGCCCAGCAGCGACGGGCCGAGGACGACGCCCGCGATCATCTCGCCCACCACCTGCGGCTGCGCGAGGAACCTGGAGCCCAGCCAGCCCACCACGCGGCAGGCCAGGATGATGAGGGCCAGCTGCAGGAAGAAGTGGACGCTGAAGTCGGTGGGCGAGTAGGTCTGCGCCGCCGCGGGGGCCGGGCCGCCGTGCTTGGCGAACACGTCGCCCAACATGGCCAGGAGATCGAATTGCATGGGGTTCCTCGTGGACTCTTTTGCTGTGCCTGCCGCCGCCTGCCCGGCGGCCGGGCGATTTGCGACAACGTTGTCTCAGGTCAAACCACCACCAGGTGACCGACCGCTGTGCACTGTGCCAGCGGGCTTTCAGGTGTCCATCGGGTCGAACAGAAGCGAACCTACGTACCTACATCACCTTTGCACGAGTGAAGGTACGTAGGCACAATCTGCCGCCACGATGAAGCTCCTGTCCAGCCGCGAGTTCAACCGCGATGTCAGCCTCGCCAAGCGCGCCGCCCAGGTGGAGCCGGTGCTCATCACCGACCGCGGCCAGCCCACGCATGTGCTGCTGAGCATCGGCGAGTACCGGCGGCTGACCGGCGAGGGCGACAGCATCCTGGAGCTGCTGGCCCTGCCCGACACGGTGGCCGTCGACGCGGCCGACCTGGCCTCCGACGGCGCCTGGGACCACCGGGAGCCGCTCTGATGTTCCTGCTGGACACCGGCATCGTGCTGGAGCTGCGCAAGGCGCGGGCCGCACAGTCCGACGCCGGGCTGATGGCCTGGGCCGGCGGCATCCCGCGGCAGAAGCTGTTCATCTCGGCGCTGAACCTGCTGGAGATCGAGAGCGCCGCCGCGCGGCTGGGCCGCAAGGACCGCGCCGCCGGGCTGGTGCTGCGCGACTGGATCGACCAGCGCGTGATGCCCGCGTTCGAGGGCCGCGTGCTGCCGGTGGACGCCGCCGTCGTGCGCCGCCGGGCGCAGCTGCCCTACGCCAACACGCGCGACGGCCTGCTGGCCGCCACGGCGCTGGAGCACGGGCTGACCTTCGTGACGCACCGCGTGTCGGCCTTCCGCACGGGCCGCGTGAAGCTGCTCAACCCGTCCGGCTACATTGCCCAGCCCACCGAGGACGACGAGGACTGGAGCCAGGGCGCCCAGACCGGTCACCAGTGGCTGAAGAATCTTTATACGAGAGCATGACTGCCAAGCGACGCATCCTCATCGTCGGCGGCGGCACCGCCGGCTGGCTGACGGCCGCCTACCTGGCCAAGGCCTTGCGCCTGGCCGAGCGGCCGCACCTGGAAGTGACCGTGCTGGAGTCGCCCGACATCGGCACCGTCGGCGTGGGCGAAGGCACCTTCCCCACCATCCGCGCGACGCTGCAGTTCCTGGGCATCCCCGAGGCCGAGTTCATCCGCGAGACGTCGGCGACGATGAAGCAGGGCATCCGCTTCGTCGACTGGGCCCGCACGCCCGCGGCGGGCCGGCACCAGCAGTTCTTCCACCCGTTCGAGGCGCCGTTCTACGCCGAGGACATCAACCTCGTGCCCTACTGGCTGCTGCAGGACGAAGCCACCCGCCCGCCGTTCGCGCAGGCCATGACGCTGCAGTCCCGCGTGGCCCAGGCGCAGCGCGCACCCAAGCGCGCCGGCGAGGCGCCCTACACCGCGCCGCTGAACTACGCCTACCACTTCGACGCGATCAAGCTCGCCCAGCTGCTGGCCAACCACGCGCGGCAGCTGGGCGTGCGGCACGTGCAGGGCACCGTGACGAACGTTCAGCTGGATGCGCGCGGCGCCATCGCGCACCTGGACACGCCGCTGGGCCGCTTCGAGGCCGACCTCTTCGTCGACTGCACGGGCTTCCGCGCCGAACTCATCGGCGGCGCGCTGGGCAGCCCGTTCAAGTCCTGCCGCGGCCAGCTGTTCGCCGACCGCGCGCTGGCCTGCAAGCTACCACTGGACGGCCCCGACATGGAGAGCTGCACCATCGCCACCGCGCACGAGGCCGGCTGGCTGTGGGACATCGGCCTGAACGGCTCGCGCGGCGTCGGCTGCGTGTACTCCAGCAGCCACATGAGCGACGAGCGCGCCGCCGAGGTGCTGCGCGCCCACTGCGGCACGGAGGACGTGACGATGCGCAGCATCCCGTTCGCGCCCGGGTACCGCGAGCAGCAGTGGGTGAAGAACTGCGTCGCGGTGGGCCTGTCCGCCGGCTTCCTGGAGCCGCTGGAGGCCACCGGCCTGGTGCTCGTCGAGGCGGCTGTCGGCATGATTGCCGAGATGCTGCCGCACAGCGGCCCGATCGATGCCCCCGCGCGGCGCTTCAACGAGCTGATGGCGCTGCGCTTCGAGAACATCATCAACTTCCTGAAGCTGCATTACTGCCTCAGCAAGCGCGACGAGCCGTTCTGGCGCGACAACGCCGACCCGGCCACCATCCCCCACCGGCTGGCCGACCTGCTGGAGCAATGGCAGCTGCGCCCGCCGGGCCGCTTCGACTTCGTGCTGGACACCGAGACCTTCGCGTTCTTCAACTACCAGTACATCCTGTACGGCATGGGCTTCCGCACCGACCTCGGCGCCGGCCGCGCCGACTTCACGCAAGCGGCCGAGGCCGACAAGCTGTTCGCCAAGATCCAGCGCTTCGCCGACCGCGCCCTGGTGGACCTGCCCAGCCACGCGGCGCTCATCCGCCAGATCAACTCGACGCGCTGACCTGCCCGGCGGCGCGCACGCCGTCCTGAACACCGCCGCGCCTGTCAGACAAGCGCGCGTTGTGCGCCGCGCGGTGGACCGGGCCAGCGCCGCGCGGCTATCGTCGGCGCCCATGACTGCCCCGCTCTACGTCGTCTTCAACCGTGCCTCGGGCCGCGGCAACCGCGACGAGCTGGGCCCCGCCGTCGAGGCCGCCTGCGCGGCGGCGGGGCGCGCCTGCCGGCTGTTCCCGGTCGAGCAGCCCGGGCGGCTCACCGCCATCGCGCGTGACGCCGTGCGCGAGGCGCAGCGGGCGCAGGGCATCGTCGTCGCCGCCGGCGGCGACGGCACCATCAACTGCGTCGCCCAGGCCGTGCTGGGCAGCGGCTGCCGGTTCGGCGTGCTGCCGCGCGGCACGTTCAACTACTTCGCGCGCACGCACGGCATCCCGCCCGACCTGGACGGCGCGCTGCACGTGCTGCTGACCGAGGACGCCGTGGACGTGCACGTCGGCCGGCTCAACGACCGCATCTTCCTCGTCAACGCCAGCCTGGGCCTCTACCCCGAGCTGCTGGAGGAGCGCGAGGCGTGGAAGCAGCAGTTCGGCCGCAGCCGCCTCGTGGCGCTGGCCGCCGGCATCAAGACGCTGCTGCGCGGCCATCGCAGCCTGCGCCTGGCCATCGAGCTGGGCGGCCAGCAGCGCGAGGTGCGCACGCCGACGCTGTTCGTCGGCAACAACGCGCTGCAGATGGAGCAGGTGGGGGTGCCGCAGGCGCCGGCCATCGACGCCGGCCGGCTGGCGGGCGTCATGCTCAAGCCGGTGGGCCGCGGCACGCTGCTGGCGCTGCTGGCACGCGGTGCCTTCGGCCAGCTGGGCGCGGCCGACCAGGTGCTGCACTTCGGCTTCGACCGCCTCACCGTGGCGGCACGAGCCTTCGGCGCCGGCCGCATCAAGGTCGCGACCGATGGCGAGGTGCTCTGGATGCCGCTGCCGCTGCGCTTCGACGTGGCGCCGGACGCGCTGGCGCTGATCCGGCCACCGGGCCTGGCGCAGGAACGCGCGCAGGCACAAGCCCACGCCGCGGCGGCTGCGGAGCCGGGCGCGTGACGACGGTGCTGCAGCTGTCGGACCCGCACTTCGGCACCGAGCGCCGGCTGGCCATGGACGCGCTGCAGGCCTTCTGCCAGGTGCTGCAGCCGGACCTGCTGCTGGTCACCGGCGACATCACGCAGCGCGCGCGCCCGGCCGAGTTCGCCGCCGCCCGCGGGTTCTTCGACCGGCTTGGCACGCCGGCCCGGCTGCTGCTGCCGGGCAACCACGACATCCCGCTGTTCGACGTGTTCACGCGTGCCTTCAAGCCCTACAGCCGCTACGCGCACGCGTTCGGCCCGGCGCTGGAAGGCGAGTTCGAGCGCGACGACCTGCTGGTCATCAGCGTCAACACGACGCGACGCTGGCGGCACCGCCACGGCGAGGTCTCGCCCGCGCAGGTGGAACGCGTCGCCGACCGGCTAGCGCGTGCCCGCCCGGGGCAGCTGCGCCTGGTGGCCGTGCACCAGCCGGTGGCCGTGACGGAAGACGGTGACATCGAGAACCTGCTGCGCGGCCACCGGCTGGCCGTGCAGCGCTGGGCCCAGGCCGGTGCGGACGCCATCGTCGGCGGCCACATCCACCTGCCCTACGTGCTGCGCCTGCCCGGCCTGCCGCGCCCCCTGTGGGCCGTGCAGGCGGGCACCGCGCTGAGCCACCGGCTGCGCGGCGGCCTCTCCAACTCGGTCAACGTGATCCACGCCGGCGCGGGCGCGCGCGTCGAACGGTGGGACCTGGAGGACGGCGCGCGCCGCTTCCGGCACGTCAACACGACACCCATCGGCGGGACCGGCGGCTGAAGCCGCCCGCGGGCCGGACCGGCACGGGCCTCGCCGAACTCGGCTGCCTGGTCAGCCAGCGCCGGGCCGGTCGGCCTGCACCTTGGGGTTGATGCGGTTGCTGCGCACGTCCTCGGTGATGGGCAGCATGCCCGCGTTCCACGCCTCCCAGTCGCTGCGCAGCCGGGCCAGGCGAGCGGGCTCGCGCTCCGCCTGGTTGGCGCGTTCGCGCGGGTCCTGCGCCAGGTTGAACAGGAACTCGTTGCCGTTGATCTGCAGGTACTTCCAGTCGCCGTCGCGCAGCGCGCGCTGCGCCATGGCCTTGTAGCGCCAGAACAGCCGGCGCTCCACCGCCGGCGCCTGGCCCAGGATCTGCGGCAACAGGTTGACGCCGTCGCTGGGGTAGTCCGCATGCGGCGCGGCGCCGGCCGCGGCGAGCAGCGTGGGCAGCCAGTCCATGCTGATGGCGACCTGCTCGCTGACCTGCCCGCCCTTCACGCGCGCCGGCCAGCGCAACAGCAGCGGCACGCGGATGCCGCCTTCCAGCAGCTCGGACTTCTGCCCGCTGAAGGGCCAGGTGTTGCTGAAGCGTTCGCCGCCGTTGTCGCTGGTGAACACGACGAGGGTGTTCTGCGCCAGGCCCTGCGCCTCCAGCGTGGCCAGCACGCGGCCCACGGCGGCGTCCAGCGCGCCGACGATCTCGCCGTACTTCTTCAGGCTGCCGCCGTCGGTGTGGTTCAGGCTCTTGAGCTGGCGCGACACCGGCTCGTCGCCCGGCCCTTCCCACGGCCAGTGCGGCGCGGTGAAGTGCAGACTCAGCAGGAAGGGCTTGTCCGCGCTCTGCCTGCGCAGGAAGGCCTGGCCGTGCTCGGCGATGAGGTCGGTGTAGTAGCCGGCCTTGTCGACGCGCACCTCGCCTTCGAACAGGTCCGAGGGCAGATCCTTGCCCACGCCGGCCCGGTGCGTGAAGTAGTCCACCGCGCCGCCGGTGTTGCCGAAGAACTCGTCGTAGCCGCTCTTCAGCGGGCCGTACCTGGGCAGCGCGCCGAGGTGCCACTTGCCGAACAGCGCCGTGCGGTAGCCGCGCGCCTGCAGCAGCGACGGCAGCGTGGGGTGCTCCGGCGGCAGGCCCAGCGCGTTGCCGCCGATGGGCTCCTCCAGCCCGCCACGCAGCCGGTACTGGTAGCGCCCGGTGATGAGGCCGAAGCGCGTGGCCGAGCAGACGGCCGAGTTGGCATAGCCCTGCGTGAAGCGGATGCCCTGGGCCGCGAGGCGGTCCAGATTCGGCGTCGCGAAGTCGCGCTGGCCGTAGACGCCGAGGTCGGCGTAGCCCATGTCGTCGGCCAGGATGAAGATGATGTTGGGCGGCACATCGGCCGCCCGGGCCGTGGCCGGCAGCAGCGCGAGGGCGCCCAGGCCCTGCAGCAGGCCGCGTCGGGATGGCGAGGTCATCGGGTCAGGAGAAGATCACGGGGAGGGAGACCTGCACTTCGTCGGCACCACCGGCCGCGCAGCGCATGCGCTTGACGGCGGCCTGCACGTACTTGTGATATTCCTTCGGGCCCGACAGCGTCGCGACGTCGACGACCTGGTTGCCGCGGATCTTGATCAGCGTCTGCACGGTGCCCTTCAGGCCCACGCGCTCGATGGCTTCCTCCAGCGCGCTGGCCAGCACGGCCTCGTAGCCGGGGCAGGCGAGGCTGATCTCGCGCTTGACGACGGGCGGCGGTGCAGGCGGCGCCGGGGCGACGACCGGCGCCGGTGCAGCGGCCACGACGGGCGGCGGCTCCTTGGGCACCTGGGTCTGCACGGCCTGGATGGGCGGCGGCGGCGCGACGACGGGCACGACCTCCGGCGGCGGCACGTAGGCCGGCGGCGGCACCACCTTCTGCACCGGCTCGATCTTGACGACCTTGGGCGGCGGCGGGGGTGGCGGAGGCGGCGGCAGCACCTCGGGCAGCAGCGCCAGCTCGATGGGCTTCTTGAGCGCCTGGACGGCCTGGGTCGCGAGGCCCGACGTCAGCGCCCAGCCCAGCACGATATGCAGGCCGACGACGACGGCAATGCCGGTGCCGCGGTTGGCACTGGCCGGCGGCTTGAGCTGCGAGCGCAGCGGCGCCGCCGCGGCCAGTGGCTGCGGGGCCGGCGGCACGGGCCGGCGCGGCGCGGGGCGGGCGTCGTCCAGCGTCAGGCCGCCGGGCAAGAGAACTGCACTCATGGACTACTCCTGGTCGAGAAACTGCTCGCTGCCCGTCACGCCGAGCTTGCTCAGGCCGGCCTGGTGCACGGCCGTCATGACCGTGGCGAAGCTGTCGTAGGTGGCGCCGGGCTGCGGCCGCACGTGGATCTCCGGCTGCGTGTCCTGGCGGCCGGCGGCGCTGAGGCGCTCGCGCAGCGTGGCCGCGTCGGCGATGGCCTCGCCGTTCCACAGCACGACGCCGCCGGGCGGGATGTCCAGCCGCACGACCTCGGGCGGCGTGGGTGGCGGCGCGCTGGCCGGCGCGATGGGCAGGTTGAGCTTGACGCTGTGCAGCTGCACCGGGATGGTGATGATCAGCATCACCAGCAGCACCAGCATCACGTCGATCAGCGGCGTGGTGTTGATGTCGGGCACCGGCAATGCCGACGTGACCTGGCGGCGCGCGCGGGCCGCTTTCTTCAGGGGCCCAACGCTCATAGCGCCCTCGCCGGCGGTTCGGTGATGAAGCCCACCTTGGCGATGCCGGCGCGCTGCGCGGCCAGCAGCACGCGGCCCACGGGCGCGTAGTCGCTGCCCGCGTCACCACGAACATGCACCTCGGGCTGGGGCTGCTGCCGGGCGATGCCCTTGAGCCGCTCGAACAGCGCGTCCTTGCCAGCCACGGGCGCGTCGAACCAGTACAGCTTGCCGTCGCGCGCCACGGTGATGACGACGTCCTTGGGCTCGCTCTCGCGCACCTCGTTGCGCTGCTTGGGCAGTTCCACGGGCACCGAGAAGTTCACGACCGGGATGGTGATGAGGAAGATGATGAGCAGCACCAGCATGACGTCGACGAGCGGCGTCGTGTTGATGGCCGAGACGGCCTCGTCGGGCCCTTGGGCAAGCTGGATGGCCATGGCAGCGGGCTCAGGCCAGCGCGGGCGTCAGGCCGGCGGGTTGCGGCTCGGCGGCAGCGGGCTCTTCATGACCCGAACCCAGCAGCACGGAGTGCAGCTCGCCGGAGAAGTCGCGCACGTCGTCCAGCACCAGCGCGTTGCGGCGCAGCAGCGCGTTGTAGCCCAGCACCGCGGGCACGGCGACGAACAGGCCGATGGCCGTCATGATGAGTGCCTCGCCCACCGGGCCGGCCACCTTGTCGATGGACGCCTGGCCGGCGATGCCGATGTTGGACAGCGCGTGATAGATGCCCCACACCGTGCCCAGCAGGCCGACGAACGGCGACGTGGACCCGACGGTGGCCAGCAGGCTCAGGCCGGTGGTGAGCTGGCGCTGCACGCGCTCGGTGGCGCGGTGCAGCGACAGGTCCACCCAGTCGGCGAAGTCCACCTTGGCGCGCAGGCCCACGTGGCGCTGCGTGGCCTCCAGGCTGGCCTCGGCGATGTAGCGGTAGGGGCTGTTGGGCGACAGCTTCTCGGCGCCCGCCTTGACGGTGCCGGCGCTCCAGAAGTCCTTCTGCGCAGCGCGCGACTGCGCGCCCAGACGGGCCTGCTGCAGCAGCTTGGTGATGATGACGTACCAGCTGCCCGCGCTCATCGCGACGAGCGTGAACAGCACGGCCTTGGTGACGGCGTCGCTGTTGGCCCAGACAGACGCGAGGCCGTAGGGGTTGTCGCCGCCGCCCTGTGCGTGGGCGGCCCCGGCAACGAGGAACAGGGCGGACGCGGCAGCGGCGCGGCGGGCGAGGGAAGAGGTGTTCATCGGCGTGTTGCAAGAAGAGTCAGGGAGGCTGCGCCGCAGTTTGCGCAGCCGGCGGTGGGCGGCGAACTAAGCTTTTCGCGTTAGCTCATGCAGCCGCGTGGAGGCGCTCGTCCACGCGGTGCGGCTCGTGCGTGATCTGCGGCAGCGCCGCGCGCGCGGGCGGCAGCAGGTCCAGCCGCTTCAGGTGCGTGCGCAGCACGTTGCGCGTGATGCCCAGCAGCGCCGCGGTGTGCACCTGGTTGTGGTGGCAGTGGCGGTAGGCGGCGCGGATGAGGGCCGACTCGACGCGCGCGTGCAGCGCCTGCGGGGCTTCGTCGAACAGGCGCTCGAAGACGCGCTCCAGCACCTCCTCGTCGTCCGCCACCGCGGCGGGCGCGGCCGCCACCACCGCACCCGGCCGCGCAATGGCGTGCAGCTGCAGGTCCTCGCGGGCAATGCGGCCATCGCGGCAGATGATGAGCGCGTAGTGGATGACGTTCTCCAGCTCGCGGATGTTGCCGGGCCACGCGTAGCCCAGCAGCGCGTCGCGCGCGTCGGGGGCCAGGCGCACGTCGGTCAGTCCGAGGCGGCGGCTGTAGACGCCGATGAAGTGCTCGGCCAGCGCCAGGATGTCGCCGGGCCGCTGCGCCAGGTTGCTGAGCTGCAGCGTGGCGACGCTCAAGCGGTAGTACAGGTCGGCGCGGAAGTGGCCGGCGGCCACGGCCTGCTCCAGCCGCACGTTGGTGGCCGCCACGAGGCGCACGCGCACATCGATGGGCTTGCGCGAGCCCAGGCGCACGACCTGGCGCTCCTGCAGCACGCGCAGCAGCTTGACCTGCACCGACAGCGGCAGGTCGCCCGCCTCGTCCAGGAACAGCGTGCCGTCGGCCGCGGCCTCGAACCAGCCGGCCCGCGCGCTCGTGGCGCCGGTGTAGGCGCCGGCCTCATGGCCGAACAGCTCGGCCTCCACCAGCTGCTCGGTGAACGCGCCGCAGTTGACGGCCAGGAACGGGCCGCGCCGGCCGCTGCAGGAGTGGATGTGGCGGGCGATCAGCTCCTTGCCGGTGCCGGTCTCGCCGATGATGAGGACGGTCGCGTCACTGGCCGCGACGCGCTCGGCCTGGGCCAGCAGCGCGCGCGACGCGGGGTCGTCGAACACCAGCGCCTTGGCCCGGATGGACAGGACCTGGTGCTGGGAGTCGGGGAAGGTGAGCAGGCGGGTCATTGCCTGTCACTCTAGGCAGGCCCTCCCGCGGCGTGAACGCCTGTTTGCGCAGATGCTTATTCGGCTTCGCGCGCCGTGCTGGCGTCTGCCTGCGTGATGACGCTGCCCGGCGCCACGCTGCGCGTCAGCCACACGTTGCCGCCGATGACGGCGCCGCGCCCCAGCGTGATGCGGCCCAGCACCGTCGCCCCGGCGTAGATGACCACCTCGTCTTCCACGACCGGGTGGCGCGGCTGGCCCTTCAGCAGGTTGCCGTCGCCATCGGTGGGGAAGCTCTTGGCCCCCAGCGTGACGTTCTGGTAGATGCGCACGCGCCGGCCCAGCACGGCCGTCTCGCCGATGACGACGCCGGTGCCATGGTCGATGAAGCAGCCCGCGCCGATGGTGGCGCCGGGATGGATGTCGATGCCGGTGTCGGCATGCGCCAGCTCGGCGATGACGCGCGCGATCAGCGGCAGGCCAAGGCGGTAGAGCTCGTGCGCGAGGCGGTGGCTCATGAGCGCGCGCAGGCCCGGGTAGCACAGCAGCACCTCGTCGACGCTGCGCGCCGCGGGGTCGCCCTGGTAGGCGGCCAGCACGTCGCTGTCCAGCAGCTCGCGCACGGCCGGCAGCGTGCGCAGGAAGCGCGCGGCCAGCGCCTCGGCATCGGCCGCGGGCGCCGCGTCGCCCCGCTGGCGGGCGTCGTGGCGCAGCTCCAGCGCCATCTGCTGGCGCAGCGTCACCATCGCCGCGCCCAGCGTGTGGCCGACGTAGAAGTCCTCGTTCTCGGGCCGCAGCGTGGGCGGGCCCAGCCGCATCGGGAACAGCGCGCCGGACAGGCACTGCACCATGCCGGCCAGCAGTTCTCGCGACGGCAGCTCGCGGCCGTCACCGCCGCGGCGGTGCGCCTCGCGCCAGCGCAGGCGCGCGCCGCGCAGGGCGTCGACAACGGCGGGCAGGTCGTCGCCGGGAGTGGGGGTGAGCGGTGCAGTCATGGCCCGCAATATGCCCCAGTCTCAGACGCAGGTCCTGACCCCGCCACCACCCCCACCGCCCGGTGCCAGGATGCTGGCGCCGCTGGGCCCACCCGGCCCGCCCTGGCCCGCGCCGGCGCCCCCGGCGCCGCCACCGGTGGTCAGCCCCGTGGCCTGGGCGGAGGTCAGCGCGCCGCTCAGGCGCCCCATCGAACGCCGGATGCTGCCGTCGGGCAGCCGCTCCAGCTTCACGCACAGCGCGGGGTTCAGGCCCATCGCCAGGCGCTCCTCGAACGTCGGCTTGGGCGTGTTGCTGCGCGGGTCGGTGACGGCCGGGTTGGACCCCAGCGAGCCCAGCAGCACCTCGCGCGACGGCTTCAGGGACAGCGGCGCGGAGCCGGCACCGGACGCTGCCGCCACGGCACCAGCTTGGCCGGCGGCGTCCCCCGCCGCTGCGGACGCCGCCGCAGCAACGGGCACCAGCGTGCTGCTCACGCGCGCCGGCTCCACGGGCATCACGGCTTCGAGAAGCGGCAGCCGCGGCGGCTGGGCCCGGGCCGCTGGCGCCGCTGGCTCGGCGCGGGGCGCGCGCTGGCGGCGCTCGGGCAGCAGCCGGATCACCACCGGGCGCGCCTTGTCGGCCACGCCGCGCGGCGCTGCCTGCCGCAGCTCCCAGACGGCCAGCAGCACCAGCACATGCCCCAGGCACACGGCCGAGGCGGCCACGGCGCGGCGGCGGCTCGGGCGGGCAGGAAACGCCGTCACCCGCCGCGCCCCGTGGGGCGAACAGGCGGCTTCTGGGCGAGAGACAGGGCAGGAGCAGGGGCGACGGGCACCGCGCGATGCTAGGTGCGCCGCTCGCGGCTCGCATTAGGCCGGGGTTAGGCCGGGGTTGGGGCGGCGCGCTCAACAGCGCCGTGTACGCTTGGCGCCCATGAGCCACAAGCCCACCACCGTGAACGACCTGGGCGAGTTCAGCGTCCTCATCGACGCGCGCTCGCCGGCCGAGTACGCGCTGGACCACATCCCCGGCGCCATCAACTGCCCGGTGCTGGACGACGAGGAGCGCCGCATCGTCGGCACCACCTACGTGCAGACCTCGGCCTTCGAGGCGCGCAAGATCGGCGGCGCCATGGTGGCGCGCAACATCGCCCGCCACCTGGACGAGCTGTTCCGCGACAAGCCCAAGGACTGGCGGCCGCTGATCTACTGCTGGCGCGGCGGCATGCGCAGCGGCAGCTTCGTCAACTGGCTGCGGCTGGTGGGCTGGGACGCGCAGCAGCTCAAGGGCGGCTACAAGGCCTGGCGCGGCCACGTCATCGAGCAGATCGCACTGCGCGCCCCCACGCTGGACCTGCGCGTGCTGTGCGGCCCCACCGGCAGCGCCAAGACACGCGTGCTGCAGGCGCTGGCCGACGGCGGCGAGCAGGTGCTGGACCTGGAAGACCTGGCCGCCCACCGCGGCTCGGTGCTGGGCGCCGTGCCGGGCCGGCCGCAGCCGTCGCAGAAGGCCTTCGAGACGCAGCTGATGCACCACCTGGCCGCGCTGGACCCGTCGCGCCGCGTGTGGGTGGAGGCCGAGAGCCGGCGCATCGGCCGCCTCACCGTGCCCGAGCCGCTGCTGCAGCGGCTGCGCGACAGTCCGGTCGTCGAGATCGCCGCCACGCCCGCCGCGCGGCTGGCCTACCTGCTGCGCGACTACGCCTGGCTGGGCGACGACCCGCAGGGGCTGGCCGACAAGCTCGGCACGCTGCGCGAGCTGCTGCCGCGCGACGTGCTGGCGCAGTGGCAGGCCTGGGCGCTCGAAGGCGCGCTGCCGCCGCTGTTCGAGGCGCTGATGGCCCGCCACTACGACCCGCTCTACGCCCGCTCGCAGGGCCGCCACCTGGCCGGGCTGCCGAACGCCGCGCGCGTGGAATGCGACGATCTGTCCGACGCCGGCATCCTGTCCCTGGCCGGCCGCATTGCCTCACTGACCTGAATCCCATGTCCACTGCCCCCCTTCCGCGCCTGACCTCGCTCTCCCACGGTGGCGGCTGCGGCTGCAAGATCGCGCCCGGCGTGCTCAGCGAGATCCTGAAGAACACGCGCCAGCTGCCGGTGCCGCCCGAGCTGCTGGTGGGCATCGAGACGTCGGACGACGCCGCCGTCTACCAGCTCACCGACGACATCGCGCTGATCGCGACGACCGACTTCTTCATGCCCATCGTCGACGACCCGTTCGACTTCGGCCGCATCGCCGCCACCAACGCGATCAGCGACGTCTACGCGATGGGCGGCAAGCCCATCCTGGCGCTGGCGCTGGTGGGCATGCCCATCAGCGTGCTGCCCGTGGACGTCATCGGCCGCATCCTCGCGGGCGGCGAGTCGGTCTGCGCGGCGGCCGGCATCCCGATCGCGGGCGGCCACACCATCGACTCGGTCGAGCCCATCTACGGCCTCGTCGCGCTGGGCGTGGTGCACCCCAAGCGCGTCAAGCGCAACGCCGACGCCCGTCCGGGCGACCGCCTCGTGCTGGGCAAGCCGTTGGGCGTGGGCGTGCTGTCGGCCGCGCTGAAGAAGGAGGCGCTGTCCGCTGACGGCTATGCGCAGATGGTGGCGACGACGACGCAGCTCAACACGCCGGGCCCCGACCTCGCCGCGCTGGCCGGCGTGCATGCGATGACCGACGTAACCGGCTTCGGCCTGGCCGGCCATGCGCTGGAGCTGGCGCGCGGCGCGGGCGCAGCCATCGACCTCGACTGGGCGCGCGTGCCGCTGCTGCCGGGCGTGCGCGAGCTGGCCGGGCGCGGCTTCGTGACCGGCGCATCGGGCCGCAACTGGGCCGGCTATGGCGACAGCGTGCGGCTGCCCGACGGCTTCGCGGCGGTGGACCAGGCGCTGCTGAGCGACCCGCAGACCAGCGGCGGGCTGCTGGTGTCCTGTGACGCGGCGGCCGTGGACGAGGTGCTGGCCGTGTTCCACCGCCACGGCTTTGCCGCGGCGGCCGAGATCGGCGGCGTCAGCGCCGCCGGGGCCGACGGCGCCCAGCTGCGGGTGCGTTAGCGCACGGCATCAGCGCACGCCATCAACGCGGCGGGTCCAGGTCCGCCTTCAGCAGGCGCAGCCCGTTGGCCACCACCAGCAGGCTGGCGCCCATGTCGGCGAACACGGCCATCCACATCGTCGCGCTGCCGAACACGGCGAGCAGGAAGAACACGGCCTTCACGCCCAGCGCGAACACGATGTTCTGCCACAGCACCGCGTGCGTGCGGCGCGACAGCCGGATGACGGCCGGGATGCGGCGCAGGTCGTCGTTCATGATGACCACGTCGGCCGCCTCCATCGCCGTGTCCGTGCCGGCCGCGCCCATTGCGATGCCGATGTCGGCCCGGGCCAGCGCCGGCGCGTCGTTGATGCCGTCGCCAGCCATGCCCGTGGGGCCCAGCCGCTGCTGCAGCGCCTGCACCGCATCGAGCTTGTCCTGCGGCAGCAGGTTGCCGCGCGCCTCGGCAATGCCGGCCTGGGCCGCGATGCTCTGCGCGGTGGCCTCGTTGTCGCCCGTCAGCAGCACGGGCGTGACGCCCAGCGCCACCAGCTCGGCCACCGCCGCCCGCGACGACGGCTTGATCGCATCGGCCACCGCGAACAGCGCGACGACGCCCTGCCCGTCAGCCAGCAGCGTGACGGTGTGGCCCGCGGCCTCGTGGCGGGCCAGCGCGGCGTCCACGTCGGCGCTGCGCTGGCCACGCTCGTCGATGAGGCGGCGGTTGCCCAGCACCAGCGCCGTGCCGGCGATGAGCCCCTGCACGCCGCGGCCGGCCAGCGCCTGGAAGTCGTCCACCGGCGCGGGCGGCAGGCCCAGGCCGTCGGCAATCGCGCGCGAGACCGGGTGGTCCGACCGCCCCGCCAGGCTGGCCGCCCACTGGCGCGCCACGGCGGCGTCGCCGCGCAGCACCACGTGGTCCACCAGCCGCGGGCGGCCCTCGGTGACGGTGCCGGTCTTGTCCAGCGCCAGCACCTTCAGCCGGCGGGCGTCTTCGAGGTAGGTGCCGCCCTTGATGAGGATGCCGCGCCGCGCCGCCGCCGCCAGCGCGCTGACGACGCTGACCGGCGTGGCGATGACCAGCGCGCAGGGGCAGGCGATGACCAGCAGCACCAGCGCCTTGTAGACGCCCTGCAGCCAGGTCGCGTCCGTCAGCACCGGCAGCAGCACGGCCACCGCCACGGCCAGCGCGAACACGGCCGGCGTGTAGACCGCCGCGAAGCGGTCGACGAAGCGCTGCGTGGGCGCACGCGAGCCCTGCGCCTGCTCGACGGCATGGATGATGCGGGCCAGCGTGGAGTCCGACGCGGCGGCCGTCACGCGCACCTCCAGCTCGCCGCTGGTGTTGATGGTGCCGGCGAAGACCGCGTCGCCCACGGCCTTGTCGACCGGGATGCTCTCGCCCGTCACCGGCGCCTGGTTGATGGCGCTGCTGCCGCGCGTGACGACACCGTCCAGCGGCACGCGCTCGCCGGGGCGGATGCGCACCGCGCTGCCCAGCGCGACCTGGCCCACCGGCGTTGCCACGCCGCTGCCGTCGGGCTGCAGCACCAGCGCGGTCTCCGGCGCCATCGCAATCAGGCCCTGGATGGCGTTGCGCGCACGGTCCACCGAGCGGGCCTCGATGAGCTCCGCGATGGCGTAGAGCGCCATCACCATGGCCGCCTCCGGCCACTGGCCGATCAGGAAGGCGCCGGTGACGGCCACCGTCATCAGCGCATTGATGTTGAGCTTGAAGCGGCGCAACGCCGCGAGACCCTTGGTGTAGGTGTCGACGCCGGCCAGCGCGATGGCCACGACAGCCAGCGCCATGCCGACCAGCTCGCTTGCCGGCCCCTCGGGCATCACCAGGGCCACGCCCTCGGCCGCCAGCGCCACCAGCAGCGCCACGCCCAGCCGGGCCACGCCGGGGCCGATGCCATGGTCGTGATCGTGGCTGTGGGCATGCCCATGCGCGTGACCGTCCGCCGGGCCGGCCGCGGCGGGCTCGATGGGCTCGGGCCGGAAGCCGGCCGCGCGGATCGCGTCCAGCGCCTGCGGCAGCACCGCGTCCGGCGCCGAGATCGTCAGCCGCCGCGCACCCAGCTGGAAGCCCAGCGACCGGATGCCGTCGATGGACGCCAGCGCCTGGCGGATCTCGGACTCCTCGGCCGAGCAGTCCATCGTCGGGATGCGGAACGTCCGGCCCGGGCCGGGGGCGGCCGCCGCGGCCGGCGGCGCGGCCCCGGCACAGGAACCGCAGGCGCCGCCACCGCAGGCGGAGGACGGGGGTGGGAGGGTGTCTTTCATGCCGCCATTGCAAACCCTGGAGCGGCCCCAGAGTCAAGCACCGGGTGCGCGAGCGGCGCCCCCGGGCCGGCACACCCGCCGGCTCAGCGCATGACGATCAGCTGCACCCGCCGGTTGGTGCTGCGGCCTTCGCGGGTGTTGTTGTCGGCCAGCGGCGCGGTTTCGCCGTAGCTGATGGTGGCCATGCGCACCAGCGGCAGGCCGGCGCGGGCCAGGTACAGCCGCACGGCTTCGGCGCGCTGCAGGCCTAGCTGGTGGTTGAGCGCGTCGCTGCCGGTGGCGTCGGTGTGGCCCTGGATCTCGACGAACACCGGCTGGTTGTCGGCCTTGAGCTTGGCGACGAGCTGGTCGAGCTCCTGGCCGGCCTCGGACGTCAGCATCGCGCGGCCCGAGCTGAACCGGATCTTGTCGTCGGTCAGCACGGTGCTCATCAGCAGCCCGGGCGGCGCCGGCAGGTTCTTGGCCGCCTGGGCCCGCGCCGCGGCTTCCTGCTGCAGCGCCTGGATGCGCGCCTCGCTGCCCTGCAGCCGGCCATCCAGCGCCTTGAGGCCGTCGTCGTGCGCCTGCACGCGGGTGCCGAGGCCATCCACGCGGGTCTGCACCGGCTCGACGGTCTCCTTGACGAAATCCTTGGTGGCACAAGCGCTCAGCAACAGCACGCTGCTGGCGACGATCAGGGGGGACAGTCTCGTCATCGTGAACTCATGGAAAAGCAGAGAACCGCGACTCTAGGAAGACCGCCGGCGCAAACGTACCGAGCTGTGAGCAAGGCCGCCGTCGTTAACGGGAGCGCACAAAGCCTTACCGGTGCGCGGCGGTTTGTGTCGGTTTGCGGCCTATCCCGCCAAATCTGCAGTCTGTCGCCCGCCGCTTGGGCCCGCCCGGGCCTGGGAGATATGGTGTGCTACATCAGCAACACACCCCGGAGCTCCCATGACTCCCACCTGGACAGACCAGGCACCGATCTACCAGCAGCTGGCCGACCGACTGGCCGTGCAGCTGCTGGACGGCAGCCCCCCGGAGGGCGAGGCCCTGCCCTCGGTGCGCGCCCTCGCGAGCCAGTACGTCATCAATCCGCTGACCGTCACGCGGGCGCTGCAGGCGCTGGCCGACCACGGCCTGGTGGAATCGCGCCGCGGCCTGGGGATGTTCGTCACGGCCGGCGCGCGGGAGCGGCTGCTGCGCCAGGAACGCGAGCAGTTCCTGCACAAGGACTGGCCGGCGCTGCGCGCCAAGCTCAAGCGGCTGGGGCTGACCGCCAAGGATCTGAACTGGGAGTCGACATGAACACCAACCTGATTGAAGTGAAGAACGTCTCGCTGAGCTACGGCAAGAAGACGGCGCTGAACGATGTGTCCGTGACCGTGCCGAAGGGCCGCGTCGTGGGCCTGCTGGGCCACAACGGCGCGGGCAAGACGTCGCTGATGAAGGCGCTCGTCGGCCTGCTGCCGGTGCAGGGCGAGCTGACAGTGCTGGGCCTCAAGCCCACGCACGACCGCCAGAAGCTGCTGGAGCAGCTGAGCTACATCCCCGACGTGGCGGTGCTGCCGCGCTGGGCCCGCGTGCACGAGCTCATCACGCTGATGAGCAAGCTGCAGCCCAAGTTCTCGGCCGAGCGCGCCCGCGCGCTGCTCAAGCGCACCAGCGTCAGCGAGAGCGACAAGGTGAAGAGCCTGTCCAAGGGCATGGTGGCGCAGACGCACCTGGCGCTGATCGCCGCCATCGACGCGAAGCTGATGATCCTGGACGAGCCGACGCTGGGGCTGGACGTGGTGTCGCGCAAGAGCTTCTACGAGATGCTGATCGACGAGTGGTGCGACGGCGAGCGCAGCGTGCTGATCTCGACGCACCAAGTTGAGGAGGTGGAGGCGCTGCTGAGCGACGTGATCATGCTGGACGAGGGCCGCGTGGCGCTGTCGATCAGCCTGGAGGACATCGACCGCCGCTTCGTCGCGCTGAACCACGACCCGGCCGCCGCCGACGCGATGGCCGCAGCCCACCCACTGCTGCGCTACCGCGAGCAGGGCCGCACGACGTCGCTGTTCGACGGCACCCCGCCCGAGCACATCACCAGCCTGGGCCAGCGCGTGCGGCCCAGCCTGGTGGACCTTTTCATGGCGCTGACCCGCAACCCGGCGCTCAACAGCAAGCAAGCCTGAGGAAGACCGTCATGAACAACCACATCCCCACCCTGCTGCAACGCGAATGGATGCAGCACAAGCGCGGCTGGCTGATCGCGGCGCTGGCGCCGCCGCTGCTGTTCGTGGCCGTGCTGCCGTTCGGCCAGTTCCAGGCCCTGCCCACCAAGCATCTGGAGTTGATGGCCATCGGTATGACGCTGCTCACCGCCTGCGTGGTCTACGTGATCAGCCTGCTGGTGGCGGTGTTCCAGCTGCCGGGCCTGGCGCGGCGCGACGTGCAGGACCGCTCCATCGAGTTCTGGCTGTCGCTGCCGGGCCGGCCCAGCGAGAGCATCGCCGCAACGGTGATGGCCCACGCCTGGCTGGCGCCGCTGGGCGCCGCCGTCATCGGCGCGCTGCTCGGCATGCCGATCGCGCTGAGCGTGCTGGCCAGCAAGATGGGCCTGGCCGACGCGATGCACGTGAACTGGGGCGATGTGGCGCTGGCCTCCACACCGCTGCTGCTGCGCGGCCTGGCCGGCACGGTGCCCATGGTGCTGTGGCTGCTGCCGGTGATCCTCACGCTGATGGCGGCGTCAGCCTGGCTCAAGCGCCTGGGCGTGCCGGTGGTGCTGGTGGGCGGTGGCGTGGCGGTGGCCGTGCTGAGCAAGGCCTACGACATCAACTGGCCGCTGGAGGTGCTGCAGGGGCTGAACGACCAGATCAACCACACGCTGGTGCACGACGGCCGCAGCCTGCAGGACGCGCTGAAGAACGGCAGCGACCTGGTCACCTGGGCCGTGAGCGACCTGGGCAACGCACTGGCGGAACTGGCCTCGCTGCAGTTCCTGGGCTGGATGGCCGTGGCGGCCGCGGGCTTCGCGCTGGTGGTGCTGAAGCGCTCGCGCGGCGGCTGAGCTCGCTCGGCGCTGAATGAAAAACGGGGCCAGAGGGCCCCGTTGTCGTTGCCGCGGCGCTCAGGCCGTCGCGGTGCCGGCGGCCGGCGGCGCCAGGCGGCCGGACATTTCCTTGCGAAAGCGGTTGAGCTCCTGCACGGTCGCGAAGCTGCGGTCCATCAGCAGGCTCATGTTGTGCAGGATGCGCTCGACGACCTTGTTCTCCCACACGGAGTCGAACTGGATCTGCTTGTCCAACCAGCGCTCCAGCCACTCGGGGTCGGGCAGGCGGCTCTGGATGGTGTCGCGCGGGAACAGCTTGGCGTTCACGTGCAGGTTGGTGGGGTGCAGCGCCTGCGCCGTGCGGCGGGCGCTGGCCATCAGCACGCCCACCTTGGCGAACGCGGCACGCGCCTCGTCGCCGAACTTGGTCATGGCGCGCTTCATGTAGCGCAGGTAGGCGCCACCGTGGCGAGCCTCGTCGCGCGACAGCGTCTCGTAGATGGCCTTGATGACCGGCTCGGTGTGCCACTCGGCGGCACGGCGGTACCAGTGGTTCAGGCGGATCTCACCGCAGAAGTGCAGCATCAGCGTTTCCAGCGCCGGGGCCGGGTCGAAGTCGAAGCGCACCTCGTGCAGCTCTTCCTCCGTCGGCACGAGGTCGGGGCGGAAGCGCTTCAGGTATTCCATCAGCACCAGGCTGTGCTTCTGCTCTTCGAAGAACCAGACCGACATGAAGGCCGAGAAGTCGCTGTCCTCGCGGTTGTCGCGCAGGAACATCTCGGTGGCCGGCAGCGCCGACCATTCCGTGATGGCGTTCATCTTGATCGTCTGGGCCTGCTCGTCGGTGAGCAGGCTGGCATCGAACTTGTCCCAGGGAATGTCGCTGTCCATGTTCCAGCGCACGGCTTCAAGTTGCTTGAACAGTTCGGGGTAAAGCATGGTCGGTCCTCGTTTAGAGGCGGGATTCTAAAAGTTTGTGGAAGCCGCCACGTCGGCACGCCGTCGACGGCCTTTTGCCCCTTGAACGTGACTGTTTGCAATCGTGCCCGATCAACAAGGCGGTGCCACGACAGCCCGCGATGCCGACAACAATCGTCGCCCGAATGCGGGACAGCGCCGCGTAACTTCGTGCTGGTGGGCGGCTCTACAGCTACACATGGTGAAAACCCGAGCGGAAAGCTCGAACGGAGGAGCCCCACCCCACGGAATTTTGGCCGCTCAACCTCTCTGGACAGAGCAGCAATCTCGGAGCCGTTCTCCTCCTCCTCCCTCCCTCCCTCGTTGGCTTCGAGGCGTTCTGCGGCCACTTTTATGACCGGGTCTGTGTCAGCTCGACACAGACCCTTTTCATTGGCCGAGTCGAGGCGCCGGCGTGCCTTGCCGAGCGACTGCGATGGATCCGGCTTTGCCGGTCCATCTGCAGTGCCCCTAGAGGGGCGCGCGCAGCGCGTAGGGGTGGTCTATTTCAACCAGCCTTTGCGGCGGAAGTAGATGAAAGGCGCGGCGACCGACAGCAGCATCAGCACCAGCGCGAACGGGTAGCCCCAGTCCGACTCCAGTTCCGGCATGTGCTTGAAGTTCATGCCGTAGATGGACGCGATCAGCGTGGGCGGCAGCAGCGCGACGCTGGCCACCGAGAAGATCTTGATGATCTTGTTCTGGTTGATGTTGATGAAGCCGACCGTGGCGTCCATCAGGAAGTTGATCTTGTCGAACAGGAAGGCCGTGTGCGAGTCCAGCGAGTCGATGTCGCGCAGGATCTGGCGCGACTCCTCGAACTGCTCCGCATTCAGCATGCGGCTGCGCATCATGAAGCTGACCGCGCGGCGCGTGTCCATCACGTTGCGGCGGATGCGGCCGTTCAAGTCTTCCTCTCGGGCGATGGAGCCCAGCACCTCGCCGGCCTCGGCGTCGGTCACGTCGCTCTTCAGCACGCGGGCGCTCACCGCCTCCAGCTTGTCGTAGATGCCCTCCAGCACATCGGCCGAGTATTCGGCGTCGGCGTCGTAGAGCTTCAGCAGCACGTCCTTGGCATCCTCGATCAGCGCCGGGATGCGCCGCGCCCGCAGCCGCAGCAGGCGGAACACCGGCAAGTCCTCGTTGTGCACGGAGAACAGCACGTTGTTGAACAGGATGAAGGCCACCCGCACGTTGCGGGCCGACTTGCCATCGGGGCCTTCATCGCCCTCGATGAGGAAGTCGGAGCGGATGTGCAGCTCGCCGTTGTCTTCCTCGTAAAAGCGCGCCGACTCTTCCAGGTCCTCGTCGACGATGTCCTCGGGGATGGTCAGCCCGAAGCGGTCGCGGATCCAGCCCTTTTCCTCGACGCTGGGGCTCTCCAGGTCGACCCAGATCGGTCGCGACAGCGCCAGGTCTTCGGCGGTCTCAATTTCTTCCTGGAACAGCCCGCCCTTCAGGCGGCCATTGTCCAGCGTGAACACATTCAGCATGCATCGTCTCCAGCAGCGCTGGCAAAGGACGACGCCTGGCGCCGTCCGGGGTGGCGGGGTCAGTCAACCGTCTCACTCCGGGCGGGCGCGGCCTGCTCAGGGCCGCCGGCGGGAGTGGACGGTCACCGAGGGTGATCGCTGTCCAAGAAGGGCTCCGTAGGGGAAATAGCCGCGGATTATTGCACCCGCACAAGCCGTGAAAGAAGACGCGAAAACAAGGCCTGAGCTGCGACAAAAGCTCACCGTCATCCTCTTGTCACGCAGCCGCTTTGCGCGCAGACTGGGCTTGTCGATTCCCCCACTCCCACCCACCTCCGCTACCCGAAAGACCCTCCTCCTCCCTCCCCCTTCCCCTGTTTTCTGGTTCCGTTTTTCCGACCCATTCCTCTGAAAGGAGGCTTTATGAATCTGACGATCAGTGGCCATCACCTCGAAGTCACCCCGGCGCTGCGCGAATACGTGCTCACCAAGCTGGACCGTGTGACTCGCCACTTCGACCAGGTTGTTGATATCAACGTCCTGCTGACCGTAGAGAAGCAAAAGGAGAAGGAACGCCGCCAGCGCGCTGAAGTCACGCTGCACGTGAAGGGCCGCGACATCTTTGTCGAGCAGTCCCACGAAGACCTGTACGCCGCCATCGACCAGTTGATGGACAAGCTGGACCGCCAGGTCTGCCGGCACAAGGACAAGGTGCAAGACCACCACCACGCCTCGGCCAAGCGCCTTGAGGTGCCCGCCCGCTGAACGCCGGGCGATCCGTCCTCAAGCGGCCTGCGGGCCGCTTTTGTTTTGCGCGATGCGCAATCGGCGGCAAACGGTTGTTGCTGCAGTGCCGCAAAAACCCGCATTCGGGGGTCGCGAAGGGCCTTTTCCACGCCCGCGGGATCGACCTCCCTCCCCAAAACGGCGCGCAGTTCCATAATCTGCGACTCTGATTGACCCACCCGCCCGGCTCCGGCCGCGCCCACCAGGCGCCCCCGACGCTCGGCCCCAGCCCATGAACCGTCTCGCCGCCATCCTGCCCGCCGACAACGTGTTGGTGAACGTGGATGCGTCCAGCAAGAAACGCGCCTTTGAACATGCAGGTCTGCTGTTCGAGAACCACCACCAGATGGCCCGGGCGCTGGTCACCGACAACCTCTTCGCGCGCGAGCGCCTGGGCTCCACCGGCCTGGGTCATGGCGTGGCCATCCCGCATGGCCGCGTCAAGGGGCTGAAGAACCCGCTGGCCGCGGTGCTGCGCCTGCAGCAGCCCATCGCGTTCGACGCGCCGGACGACGAGCCTGTCGGCCTGCTGATCTTCCTGCTGGTACCCGAGGCGGCCACGCAGCGGCACCTGGAGATCCTGTCCGAGATCGCCGAGATGCTGTCTGACCGCGAACTGCGCGAGCAGCTCAAGACCGAGGCCGAGGCCGCCACGCTGCACAAGCTCATCGCGGCCTGGGAGCCGCTGAAGTCCGTCGCCTGAGCCGCCAATCGGCGCTTCGCGTAAACCCTTAGTGCTTCACCGTCCGACTTGAAACCCACCTCGATCAGCGCCGAGCGGCTTTTCGAAGAGCACCGTGAGGCCCTCCTCTGGGAGTGGATTGCCGGCCACGGCCATCCTGAGCGCCGCTTCGACGAGGCCGCCGTGCGCGACGCGCAGAGCGCGGCCGACCTGGTGGGCTACCTGAACTACATCCACCCGTATCGGGTGCAGATCGTCGGCAGGCGCGAGGTGGCCTACCTGAGCCAGGAAACGCCCGAGGTCCAGGACCGCCGCATCTCGCGCATCGTCACGCTGGAGCCGCCGGTCATCATCATTGCCGACGACTCCGTGCCGCCGCCGCGCCTGGTGGCCATGTGCGACCGCGCCGAGATCCCGCTGTTCCGCACCACGGAATCCGCCGGCCACGTCATCGACCTGGTGCGCGGCTACCTGTCGCAGCTGTTTGCCAACCGCACGACGCGCCACGGCGTGTTCATGGACATCCTGGGCCTGGGCGTGCTGCTGACCGGCGAATCGGGCCTGGGCAAGAGCGAGCTGGGGCTGGAACTGATCTCGCGCGGCCACGGCCTGGTGGCCGACGACGCGGTCGATTTCTTCCGCATCGCCCAGACCGCCATCGAGGGCCGCTGCCCCGAGCTGCTGCTGAACCTGCTGGAGGTGCGCGGCATCGGCCTGCTGGACATCAAGGCCATCTTTGGCGAGACGGCCGTGCGCCGCAAGATGCGCCTCAAGCTCATCGTCCACCTGGTGCGCAAGGAGACGATGGAGCGCGACTTCGAGCGTCTGCCCTACGAGCCACTGCACGAGGACGTGCTGGGCATGCCGGTGCGCAAGGTCGTCATCGCGGTGGACGCCGGCCGCAACCTGGCCGTGCTCGTGGAGGCCGCCGTGCGCAACACCATCCTGCAACTGCGCGGCATCGACACCTACAAGGAATTCGTCGAGCGCCACCAGCGCGCCATCGACAGCGGTTCGCTGGATTGACAGCCCCTCGCCCGAGGGGACGGCGATGCTCGCGGCATCAAGCCGCTCGCACATCGCCAGCGCGTGCCGGCTTGGGGCGGCCCGGCGCTTGGCCCGCCGGAGGCGCTCAGTCCTTGTTCGGGCAGTCGACCTTGGTGCAGGTCGCGTACAACGCCAGCGAATGCTCCTGCAGCTGGAAGCCCCGCTCGCTGGCGATGGCGTGCTGGCGGGACTCGATGCCGGCGTCGTAGAACTCCTCGACCTTGCCGCAGTTCAGGCACACCAGGTGGTCGTGGTGATGGCCTTCGTTCAGCTCGTAGACGGCCTTGCCGGTCTCGAAATGGTTGCGGCTCAGCAGGCCCGCCTGCTCGAACTGCTGCAGCACGCGGTAGACGGTCGCCAGGCCGATGTCGGCCCCTTCGCCAAGCAAAGCCTTGTAAACATCTTCGGCGGTCATGTGTCGCTGCGCCGAGCGCTGGAAGATCTCGAGGATCTTGATGCGCGGCAGCGTCGCCTTGAGGCCGCTGTTCTTGATGTCGCTGGTCTGGGTCTTGGGGGAAGAGGGCATGGCGCGGGGGGCCGGGGCGCTGAAGTGGCCCCGCTAGAATCCGCGCGATCATAGCCAGCCGAGCTTTCGGCGGGCACTTCCGTCCCCTTGCCGCCCTCCAGCCAGCCGCCTCATGCGTCCCCTGCTTGCCTCTCTCCCGCTGCTTGCGCTGCTTGGCGGCTGCTCCAACCTGCCCTCGTGGGCCACGCTGCCCTCCGTCACCGGCGAGAAGGTGCTGGGCTTCGTGACGCCCTACCGCGTCGAGGTGGTGCAGGGCAATGTGCTGACCAAGGAGATGGTCGCGCGCGTCAAGCCCGGCATGCCCAAGGCCCAGGTGCGTGACCTGCTGGGCTCGCCGCTGCTGGCCGACGTCTTCCACGAGTCGCGCTGGGACTACCCGTTCACGATCCGCCGCCAGGGCGCGCCGGAGCAGCAGCGCCTGGTCATTGCCGAGTTCGACGGTGACAAGCTCAAGACGCTGACGGTGCCCGACGACCTGCCGACCGAGAACGAATTCGTCACGGCCATCAACACCTTCAAGCCCAGCGGCAAGCAGCCCAAGCTGGAGCTGAGCGAGGCCGAGCGCGCCGCGTTGCCGCCGCCCAAGAAGAGCGCAGAAGCCGCGCCCACGGCCGCCGCCGAAGGCCCCGCACCGGGCCGCGTGTACCCGCCGCTGGACGCCAAGACGGGGTCGGGCTCGTGATCAAGGTCGCGGTGATGGGCGCCTCCGGGCGCATGGGCAAGATGCTGATCGAGGCCGTGCAGGCCGCCGACGACTGCACGCTGCATGTCGCGCTGGACAAGGGCGACGACGTGCGCACCGGTCTGGCCGGCGCCGACGTGATGATCGACTTCACCCGCCCCGAGGCGACGCTGGCCCACCTGGCCGCCTGCGCCGACCTGGGCGTGAAGGCGGTCGTCGGCACCACCGGCTTCGACGAGGCGCAGAAGGCCGAGCTCGCGAAGTTCGCCGAGCGCACCGCCGTCGTCTTCGCGCCCAACATGAGCGTGGGCGTCAACGTGGTGCTCAAGCTGCTGGACATGGCCGCCCGCGCGCTGGCCGAGGGCTACGACATCGAGATCGTCGAGGCCCACCACCGCATGAAGGTGGACGCGCCCAGCGGCACCGCGCTGCAGATGGGCCAGGTCGTCGCGGATGCGGTCGGCCGTGACCTGAAGGAATGCGCCGTGTACGGCCGCGAAGGCGTCACCGGCGCGCGCGACCCGTCGACCATCGGCTTCGCCACCGTGCGCGGCGGCGACATCATCGGCGACCACACCGTGCTGTTCGCCGGCATCGGCGAGCGCATCGAGGTCAGCCACAAAGCCACCAACCGCAGCATCTACGCGCAGGGCAGCCTGCGCTGCGCGCGCTTCCTGGCCGGCGGCAAGACGACCGGTCTGTTCGGCATGAACGACGTGCTGGGCTTCACCCGCTGACATGTTCACCACCTTCTGGGCCCAGAGCGATCTCGTCGGCCGCGGCGTCGCGCTGCTGCTGCTGCTGATGTCGGTCAGCGCCTGGGCGCTGATCCTGTGGAAGACCTGGCTGCTGCGCCGCGCCCGCAAGGGCCTGGTGCGCGCCGTGCCGGCGTTCTGGTCGGCGGCCGGCGTGACCGAAGGCCGCAGCGCGCTGCAGAGCTTCGACACCGAACAGCTGCTGCTGCCGCTGCTGGACGCCGCCACGGCTGAAACGCGGGCGGCCACGCTGGACGCCTCGGCCAAGCGCGAGTCCCGCCTGACCCGCCGCCTGCGCGACGCGCTGCACGGCGTGCTGGCCAAGCTGCAGTTCGGCCAGGTGCTGCTGGCCTCCGTGGGCGCCACGGCGCCGTTCGTGGGCCTGTTCGGCACCGTCTGGGGCATCTACCACGCGCTGGTCAGCATCTCGGCCAGCGGCAACATCACCATCGAGAAGATCTCGGGCCCGGTCGGCGAGGCGCTGATCATGACGGCCGCGGGCCTCGCGGTCGCGATTCCCGCCGTGCTGGCCTACAACGTCTTCGGCAAGATGGTGGCGGCCTGCGAGGCCGACCTCGAAGGCTTTGCGCACGACCTGCGCGAGCTCCTCGACCACGACGCCTGATCATGGCTTTCGGCCGGCTCGAACGCCCCGACACCGCTCGCCCCATGAGCGACATCAACATGACGCCGCTCATCGACGTCATGCTGGTGCTGCTGGTCATCTTCATGATCACCGCGCCGCTGATGACGGCGTCCCTGCGGCTGGACCTGCCCAAGAGCGAGGCGGCGACGCCCAGCGACGCGCCCAGTTTCATCGCCGTGGCGATCACCCCCGACGGCAAGCTGCACCTGGGCGATGACGAACTCGACGCCAAGGCCTTCCAGCAGCGCATCTCGGAACTGGGCCGTGCCAATGCGCAGATGGAAGTGCAGCTGCGCGCCGACCAAGCCGTGCCCTATGGCCGCGTGGCCGAGCTGATCGGCTGGGTGCAGGCCGCGGGGCTGAACCGCATCGCCTTCGTCGCGCAAGCCGCCGCGTCGGCACCCTGAGCGAAGGGTTGAGCGGAAGGCGCCACCTACAATTTGGCGCATGAACGCCAAGACCGAAGCGCCCAGCTACAACCCGAACGAGATCGAAGCCGCCGCCCGTGCCTACTGGACGGAGCGCGACGCCTACCGCGTCACCGAGGACGCCAGCAAGCCGCACTTCTACGCCTGCTCCATGCTGCCCTACCCCTCGGGCAAGCTGCACATGGGCCATGTGCGCAACTACACGATCAACGACATGCTGGCCCGCCAACTGCGCATGAAGGGCTACAACGTCCTCATGCCGATGGGCTGGGACGCCTTCGGCCTGCCGGCCGAGAACGCCGCGATGAAGGGCAAGGTGCCGCCCGCGCAGTGGACCTACTCGAACATCGCCCACATGAAGGGCCAGATGCGGGCCATGGGCCTGGCCATCGACTGGAGCCGCGAGGTCGCGACCTGCCAGCCCAGCTACTACAAGTGGAACCAGTGGCTGTTCCTGAAGATGCTGGAGGCCGGCATCGCCGAGCGCCGCACGCAGGTCGTCAACTGGGACCCGGTGGACCAGACCGTGCTGGCCAACGAGCAGGTCATCGACGGCCGCGGCTGGCGCTCGGGCGCGCTGGTGGAGAAGCGCGAGATCCCGGGCTACTACCTGAAGATCACGCAGTACGCCGAGGAGCTGCTGTCGGCGGTCGCCAACCCGGAAGACCCGAACTACCTGAGCGGCTGGCCCGAGCGCGTGCGGCTGATGCAGGAGAACTGGATCGGCAAGAGCCAGGGCGTGCGCTTCGCGTTCCCGCACAGCATCGAAGGCGGCGGTGGGCGGCTGTGGGTGTTCACGACCCGCGCCGACACCATCATGGGCGTGACCTTCTGCGCGGTAGCGCCGGAGCATCCGCTGGCCACCATCGCCGCGAAGACCAGGCCCGAAGTGGCGGCTTTCATCGAGGAATGCAAGGCCGGCGGCACCACCGAGGCCGAGCTGGCTACCCAGGACAAGAAGGGCGTGCCCACGGGCCTGTTCGTCACGCACCCGATCACGGGCGCGCAGGTCGAGGTCTGGGTCGGCAACTATGTGCTGATGAGCTACGGCGACGGCGCCGTGATGGGCGTGCCGGCGCACGACGAGCGCGACTTCGCGTTCGCGAACAAGTACGGCCTGCCCATCAAGCAGGTCATCGCCGTCGACGACGGGGCCTATGACGACAAGACCTGGCGCGAGTCCTACGGCGACAAGTCCAAGGCCCGCTGCATCAACTCCGGCGCGCTGGATGGCCTGTCGCACGTGGAAGCGGTCAACAAGGTCGCCGACCTGCTCGCCGCGCAAGGCCTGGGCGAGAAGAAGACCACCTGGCGCCTGCGCGACTGGGGCGTCAGCCGCCAGCGCTACTGGGGCACGCCCATCCCCATCATCCACTGCGATGACTGCGGCGTCGTGCCGGTGCCCGAGAAGGACCTGCCCGTCGTGCTGCCGGACGACCTCATCCCCGACGGCAGCGGCAACCCGCTGAACAAGCACGCGGCCTTCCTGAACGTCGGCTGCCCCAAGTGCGGCAAACCGGCGCGCCGCGAGACGGACACGATGGACACGTTCGTGGACTCGTCGTGGTACTTCATGCGCTACTGCGACCCGACCAACGACCAAGCGATGGTCGGCGCCGGCACGAAGTACTGGATGCCGATGAACCAGTACATCGGCGGCATCGAGCACGCCATCCTGCACCTGCTGTACGCGCGCTTCTGGACCAAGGTCATGCGCGACCTGAAGCTGGTGGACGTGTCCGAGCCGTTCGAGAAGCTGCTGACGCAGGGCATGGTCTTGAAGGGCGCGTTCTTCCACAAGCCCGAGGGCGGCGGCAAGGACTACTACTGGGACCACGAGATCGACGTCATCCATGACGACAAGGGCGGCATCGCCGGCGCCACGCTGAAGAAGGACGGCACGCGTCTCGAGTACGAGATGACGACCATGTCCAAGTCCAAGAACAACGGCGTGGACCCGCAGGCGCTGATCGACCAGTACGGCGCCGACACGGCCCGCCTGTTCGTCATGTTCGCCAGCCCCCCGGAGCAGACGCTGGAGTGGAACGACGCGGCCGTGGAAGGCGCGCACCGCTTCCTGAAGCGCGTGTGGAACTTCGGCGTGCGCAATGCCGACGCCATCAAGACCGGTGGCACCGACTACGCCGCGCTGAACGGCGACGGCAAGGCGCTGCGCCGCGAGGTGCACAACGTGCTGAAGCAGGTCAGCTACGACTACGAGCGCATGCAGTACAACACCGTCGTCTCCGGCGCGATGAAGCTGCTGAATGCGCTGGAAGGCTTCAAGGCGGAAGGCCAGGCGGCCGCCGTGCGCGACGGCTTCTCGGTGCTGCTGCGCGTGCTCTACCCCGCCACGCCGCACATCAGCCACACGCTGTGGCAAGACCTGGGCTTTGCGGCCGAACTCGGCGACCTGCTCGACGCGCCCTGGCCCACGGTCGACGAGGCCGCGCTGGTGCAGGACGAGATCGAGCTGATGCTGCAGGTCAACGGCAAACTGCGCGGGTCCGTCAAGGTGCCGGCCGGCGCCGACAAGGCCGCCATCGAGGCGGCTGCGCTGGCCAACCCCGAGTTCGCCAAGTTCAGCGAAGGCAAGGCGCCGAAGAAGGTCGTCATCGTGCCGGGCCGTCTCGTCAACATCGTCGTGTGATGAACAGGCGCTTCCTGCTCCTCGGCCTGACGGCCCTCGCCGGCTGCGGCTTCGAGCTGCGCCGTGAGCCCGAGCTGCCGTTCAAGACGCTGGCGCTGATCGGCTTCCAGCCCGACTCGCCGCTGGCGGCCGGGCTGCGGCGCCAGGTCAAGCGCACGCCGGTGCAGCTGCTGGAAGACCCGGCGCGCGCGCAGGTCGTGCTGGAGGTCCTGCACGAGCACCGCGACCGCACCGTCGTCGCCTCCACCAGCGTGGGCCAGGTGCGCGAATGGCAGCTGCGGCTGAACTTCGACTACCTGATCCGCACCGCCGACGGCGAACTGCTGGTGCCCAAGGTGGAGCTGCGCCTGGCGCGCGACATGAATTACACCGAGACCACGGCGCTGGCCAAGGAGCAGGAAGCCGCCAACCTGTACGGCGCGATGCATTCCGACGCGATCGCGCAGGTCATGCGCCGCCTGGCCGCCGTCAAAGTGCAGAGCTGATGCAGCTGCGTGCCGAGGCCCTGGGGCCCCATCTGAGCAAGGGCCTGGCCCGCATCTACACCGTGCACGGCGACGAGCCGCTGCTGGCGCAGGAGGCGGGCGACCAGATCCGCGCCGCCGCCCGCGCGCAGGGCTTCGGCGAGCGGCAGATCTTCATCGTCTCCGGCGCCTACTTCGACTGGGCGCCCGTGCTGGCCGCCGCGCAGGCGATGAGCCTGTTCGCCGACCGCCAGTTCATCGAGATCCGCATCCCGGGCGGCAAGCCCGGCAAGGACGGCTCCGAGGCGCTGCAGCGCTACGCCGAGGCCGCGCCCGACGACGTGCTGACGCTGGTGACGCTGCCACGGCTGGACAAGACCCAGCTGAGCAGCGCCTGGTTCACGGCGCTGGACGGCCACGGCGTGTCCATCCGCGTCGAGCCCGTCGAGCGCCGCCTGCTGCCGGCCTGGCTGGCGCAGCGGCTGAAGGCGCAGGGCCAGTCGGTGCCCGAGGGCGAGGACGGCCAGCGCGCGCTGTCGTTCTTCGCCGACCGCGTGGAGGGCAACCTGCTGGCCGCCCACCAGGAGCTGCAGAAGCTGGCGCTGCTGCACCCGAAAGGCGAGCTGACTCTTGGCCACATCGAGGCCGCCGTGCTGGACGTGGCGCGCTTCGACGTCTTCAAGCTCAGCGAGGCCGTGCTGTCCGGCAACGTGCCGCGGCTGCTGCGCATGCTGGACGGCCTGGAGGCCGAGGGCGAGGCCGCCGTGCTGGTGCACTGGAACCTGGCCGAGGACGCCCGCGCGCTGGCCCGCGTGCGCGCCGCGCTGGACGCCGGCCGGCCGCTGCCCATGGCCATGCGCGAGGCGCGCGTGTGGGGCGCCAAGGAGCGCCTCATCGAGCGCATCGCGCCGCGGCTGGAGAGCGCCCAGGCCGGCGCGCTGGTGCAGGCCGCGCAGGTGTGCGATGGCCTCGTCAAGGGCCTGCGCCACCCCGACTGGCCCGGCGACCCCTGGGCCGCGCTGCGCCGGCTGGCGCTGATGCTGGCCGAAACCGCGACCGGCAAATCCGGGGCAGTTCTCACGGTCCGCTGAGCGCGATTGGGCTATCGTCGAGGGCGGAGCCTGCCCCCATGACGACTCTTCGCCGCCTCGCCGTCCTGTCCCTCGTGCTGAGCCCGCTCGCGGCGCTGGCCGTGCCCGTCACCGTGCAGCTGCGCGGCCCGGCGGGCCAGCCGCTGGCCGGCGCGGCCGTCGCCGTCGAGGTGAAGGGCCGCCCGCCCAAGACAACCGCCGCCAAGGCCGAGATGGGCCAGCGTGACCGCCAGTTCACGCCGCAGCTGCTCATCGTGCAGACCGGCACGGCCGTCAGCTTCCCGAACTTCGACACCGTGCGGCATCACGTCTACTCGATCTCGCCGATCAAGGTGATGGACATCAAGCTCTACTCGGGCACGCCGGCCGAGCCCGTCGTGTTCGACAAGCCCGGCGTCGCCGCCCTGGGCTGCAACATCCACGACCGCATGAGCGCCCACATCGTCGTCGTCGACACCGCCACCTTCGCCCGTACCGACGACAAGGGCCAGGCCCAGTTCGACCTGCCGCCCGGCGAGCATGCCGTGAAGGCCTGGCATGCGGACCAGAAGTCGCCCACGCTGCAAAGCCTGCGGCTGACCGTGGCGCCGGCCGGCGGCGCCAGCACGCTGACGCTGGCCGAGTAGCGATGCCGGCCTGGCTGAACCCGCGACGCCTGGAGGGCCGCATCGCCGGCCTGTTCCTGGCGCTGCTGCTGGTGGTGCAGCTGGTGAGCTTCGGCGCGCTGCACGCCGGCATCACGCACAACGCCGAGGACTCGCTGGCCGCCGAGCTGCAGACCGGCGAGCGCGTGCTGCGCCGGCTGCTGGAGCAGCGCGCCGGCAAGCTGCACGACGCGGCCGAGCTGCTGGCCAAGGACTACGGCTTTCGCACCACCATCGGTCTGTCGCTGGCCGAGGCCGGCACGGTCGAGACCATCCGGGACGCGCTGTCCAACCAGGGCGAACGCGTCGGCGCATCGGTCGTCGCGTACTTCGACGTGCAGCTGCAGCTGGTGGCCGCCACGCGCGACGGCGCGGCGTCCTTCGGCGCGGCGCTGCAGCAGATCGTCAACAGCAAGGACGGCACCGCGCTGGCGGTGCAGGGCAGCCACGTCTACCAGGTCGTCGCCGTGCAGGTGCGCACACCGGCGCCGGTGGGCTGGGTGCTGATGGGCTTCGAGCTGGACCGCGAGGTGCTGGACGACCTGAAGGCGCTGTCGGAGCTGGACAGCGCCGTGCTGCTGCAGCCGGCCGGCGGGCATTGGCAGGGCATCGTCGACAACCTGCCGCCCGAGCCCGCCGCCGCGCTGCGGCAGGCGCTGGGCAGCGCGGCGCCGGCCGGTGGCGTCATGGAGCTGTCCGGCGAGCGGCTGCGCGCGCGCTTCGTGCCGCTGCTGGCCGGCGAGCCGCGCCTGGGCGTGCTGCTGCTGCGCTCGCTGGACGCCGCGCTGGCGCCCTACCGGCAGCTGCAGCTCATCCTGCTGGGCATCACGCTGCTGGGCGTGGCGGTGTTCGCGCTGGTCAGCGTGGTGCTGGCACGCGGCATCAGCAACCCCATCACGGCGCTGTCGACGTCCGCGCGGCGGCTGGAGGAAGGCGACTACGACACGCCGGTGCCGGCCGCCTCGCAGCTGGACGAGGTGCGCAAGCTGGCGCTGGCGCTGGAGAGCATGCGCGAGGGCATCCGCCGCCGCGACGCGCTCGTCAACAACCTCGCCTACGTGGACCCGCTGACGCTGCTGCCCAACCGCGCGCGCTTCGCCGAGTTCCTGCAGCACCACCTGCTGCACAGCGACACGCCCGGCGCGGTGCTGATGCTGGACCTGGACCGCTTCAAGCACGTCAACGACGTGCTGGGCCACGACGTCGGCGACCGCCTGCTGCAGAGCGTGGCCGAGCGGCTGCAGGCGCTGTGCGCGCCGGCGCATTCGGTGCTGGCGCGGCTGTCGGGCGACGAGTTCGTCATCCTGCTGGCCCACACCGACGCGCGCATGGCCAGCGAGGCGGCGCTGGCCATCCTGAAGGACTTCGAGCGCCCGCTGCACATCGACAACGAGACCATCGACCTGGGCGCCGGCATCGGCATCGCGCTGTTCCCGGAGCACGGCGTCGACGTCAACCTGCTGCTGGGCCGTGCCGAGCTGGCCATGTACGCCGCCAAGACGCGCCAGTGCGGCAGCCTGATCTACCACGCACAGCTGGACATCGGCAGCCAGGAGTCGCTGTCGCTGCTGTCGGAGATGCGCCGCGCCGTCGAGAACGAGGAGCTGCGACTGTTCCTGCAGCCCAAGATCGACCTGCAGACCGGGCGCGTCATCGGCGCCGAGGCGCTGGTGCGCTGGCAGCACCCCACGCGCGGCCTGGTGCCGCCGATGCAGTTCATCCCATTCGCCGAGCAGACCGGCTTCATCCGCATGCTCAGCGCCTGGGTGCTGAGCGGCGCGGCCAAGTTCGCACGCGAGGCGCAGGACGCGGGGCTGGCGCTGCGGCTGTCGGTCAACCTGTCCACCCGCGACCTGATGGATCAGGAGCTGCCGGCCAAGATCGAGGCGCTCATCACGCCGCGCCAGGTGCCGGCGTCGGCCATCTGCCTGGAGATCACCGAGAGCGCCATCATGGACGACCCCGAGCGGGCGCTGTCCACGCTGGAGCACCTGCACGCGATGGGCTTCAAGCTGTCCATCGACGACTTCGGCACCGGCTACTCGTCGCTGGCCTACCTGAAGCGGCTGCCGGTGGACGAGCTGAAGATCGACAAGAGCTTCGTCATGGCCATGGAGCGCGACCTGGACGACGCGCGCATCGTGCGCTCCACCATCGAGCTGGCGCACAACCTGGGCCTGACCGTCGTGGCCGAGGGCCTGGAGACGGCCAAGGCCTGGGGCATGCTGAGCCGGCTGGGCTGCGACGAGGGCCAGGGCTACTTCATCAGCAAGCCCATGCCGCAGGAGCAGTTCATCGCGTGGGCGCAGGACTGGCAGCCGCCCGAAGGCGTGACGCTCACCGCGGAAAGCGTGATGGCCAAACTCGGCTGATCGCCGTCAGTTGTCGCCATCCTCCAGCGCCTCGCACAGCGCCGTCAGGCCCGCCACCACCGTCTGCGCGCGCACCGCACGGCGGTCGCCGCTGAAGTGCTCGCGCCAGACCCGTGCCGGCCGGCCGGCGTGCACCAGCGCCAGCCACACGGTGCCCACCGGCTTGGCCTCGCTGCCGCCCGTGGGGCCGGCGATGCCGGTGACCGACAGCGCCCAGTCGATGGGCGCATGCGCCAGCAGCCCGCGCGCCATGTGCTCGGCCACCTCGGCGCTGACGGCGCCGTGCAGCGCGATCAGGCCCTTGGGCACGCCCAGCAGCTCGGCCTTGGCCTCGTTGCTGTAGCTGACGACGCCGCGCTCGAACCACTGGCTGGAGCCGGCGATGTCCGTGCAGGCCGCCGCGATGAGGCCGCCGGTGCAGCTCTCGGCCGTGCCGATGCGCTCGCGGCGCCGGATCAGCGCCACGGCGATGCGGTCGATCAGCTCGGCGTTGTCGTGAAACATGGCATCACCCCATGAAGTAGCGGCCCAGCGCGATGACGACGAGCGTACAGCCGGCGGCGACAAAGTCGTCCACCAGGATGCCCAGCCCCTGCGCCCAGCCGATGGGCGCGCCGCGCTCGGTCTTGAACAGCCGGTCCGCCCAGCCCACCGGGCCGGGCTTGGCGGCATCGAAGAAGCGGAACAGCCCGAACGCGACGGCCTGGCCGATGAAGCTGCTGGGCGCGATCAGCCACAGCACCAGCCAGAAGGCCAGCACCTCGTCCCAGACGATGCTGCCCGGGTCGGGCGTGTTCAGGTGCTGCGCGCAGCGCGTGCAGGCCCACCAGCCGACGGCGGTGCCGACGCCGATGACCAGCGCCCAGCCGACGTCGCTCAGCCACGGCGCCATCGCCCAGAAGGCGATCCAGGCCCACAGCGTGCCGACGGTGCCGGGTGCCTTCGGGCTCAGGCCGCTGCCGAAGCCCAGCGCGATCCAGCGCGCCGGGTGGCGCAGCATGAAGGCCCCGGTGGGGCGGATGGGGGCGCCGGTCATGCCGCGAAGTGGTCGAACGACCGCAGACCATGCTCGACGGCATCGCCCCGGCCATCGACGACGCGCAGCCCCGGCTCGGCCTCGATGACGCCGACGCGCGTCAGCGGCACGCCCACGTCGGGCAGGCGGGCGCCCGGCGGCGCGGTGAACACCAGCTCGTAGTCGTCGCCGCCCGCCAGCACGCAAGTGCGCTGCAGCGCGGCTGGCTGCGCGGCCAGCACGGCGCTGCGCGGCAGCGCGTCGACGTCGATGCAGGCGCCGACGCCCGACGCGGCCAGGATGTGGCCCAGGTCGCCCAGCAGGCCGTCGGAGAGGTCCAGCGCCGCCGTCGCGACACCGCGCAGCGCCTGGCCCAGCGCGACGCGCGGCGCTGGGCATTCCATCGCCGCGCGCACGGCCTCGAAGCCGTCTCCCGGCAGCACCACCGTGCCGCGGAACACCTCCAGCGCCAGCCGCGCGTCGCCCAGCGCGCCCGACACCCAGATCTCGTCACCCACCCGCGCACCGCTGCGCAGCAGCGCCTGGCCGGCCGGCGCCTCGCCGAACACGGTGATGCACAGGTTCAGCGGGCCCTGCGTCGTGTCGCCGCCCACCAGCGGGCAGCCGTGCGCATCGGCCAGCGCGAGCAGCCCGCGCGAGAAGCCGGCCAGCCAGGCTTCGTCAACGCGCGGCAGCGCCAGCGCCAACGTGAAGCCTCGCGGCGCGGCGCCGCAGGCCGCCAGGTCGCTGAGGTTGACGGCCAGCGCCTTGTGGCCCAGGCGCGCCGGGTCCACCGTGGACAGAAAGTGCCGGCCCTCCACCAGCATGTCGCTGGACACCAGCCAGCGCGCGCCCGGCGTCGGCACCAGCACCGCACAGTCGTCGCCGACGCCGACGTCGACGCCCGCCGTGGCGGGGCGCTGGAAGTAGCGCCGGATCAGATCGAATTCACCCATGGCCGCGATTGTCTCCATGTGGACATCCGCAGCGGCCATGCCCGGGCTGCGGTGGCATGATTCCCACCCCGCCGGCCGGCGCCTTTGCTTGTTCCACGTCCATGAAGAACCCCGAAGAAAAACGCGCCCAACTCCGCCAGGCCGCCCTCGAATATCACGAGTTCCCGACGCCGGGCAAGATCGCCATCGCGGCCACCAAGTCGCTGGTGAACCAGCGCGACCTGGCGCTGGCCTACTCGCCCGGCGTGGCCGCAGCCTGCGAGGAAATCGTCGCCGACCCGGCCAACGCGTTCCGCTACACGTCGCGCGGCAATCTCGTCGCCGTCATCTCCAACGGCACGGCCGTGCTGGGCCTGGGCAACATCGGCCCGCTGGCATCCAAGCCCGTCATGGAGGGCAAGGGCGTCCTGTTCAAGAAGTTCGCCGGCATCGACGTCTTCGACCTCGAAGTGGCCGAGAACGACCTCGACAAGCTCGTCGACTGCATCGCCGCGCTGGAGCCGACGTTCGGCGGCATCAACCTGGAAGACATCAAGGCGCCGGACTGCTTCTACGTCGAGCGCGAGCTGCGCAAGCGCATGAAGATCCCCGTCTTCCACGACGACCAGCACGGCACCGCCATCGTCGTCGGCGCGGCCTTCCTGAACGGCCTGAAGGTCGTCGGCAAGGACATCAAGCAGGTCAAGCTGGTCACGTCGGGCGCCGGCGCGGCCGCGCTCGCCTGCATCTCGCTGCTCGTCAAGCTGGGCCTGCCCAAGGAAAACATCTGGGTGACGGACCTGGCCGGCGTCGTCTACGAGGGCCGCACCGAGCTGATGGACCCGGACAAGGCCGAGTACGCGCAGAAGACCGACCTGCGCTCGCTGCGTGATGTCATCCAGGGCGCCGACGTGTTCCTGGGCCTGTCCGCCGGCGGCGTGCTGAAGGCCGACATGGTGGCCACGATGGCCGCCCAGCCGCTGATCTTCGCGCTGGCCAACCCGACGCCCGAGATCCTGCCGGAGGAGGTCAAGGTGGTGCGCGACGACGCCATCATGGCCACCGGCCGCACGGACTACCCGAACCAGGTCAACAACGTCCTGTGCTTCCCGTACATCTTCCGCGGCGCGCTGGACTCGGGCGCGACGACGATCAACGTCGAGATGGAAATCGCCGCCGTGCAGGCCATCGCCGAGCTGGCCCAGGCCGAGCAGAGCGAAGTCGTCGCCGCGGCCTACGTCGGCGCGACGCTCTCCTTCGGCCCCGAGTACCTGATCCCCAAGCCGTTCGACCCGCGGCTGATGATGCGCATCGCGCCGGCCGTGGCCAAGGCGGCCGAGGACTCCGGCGTTGCCGCCCGTCCCATCAAGGACTGGGACGCCTACCGCGAGAAGCTGCAGAGCTTCGTCTACGCGTCGGGCAACACGATGAAGCCCATCTTCACCGCCGCCAAGCGCGCGCCCAACAAGCGCGTGGCCTACGCCGAGGGTGAGGAAGAGCGCGTGCTGCGCGCCGCGCAGGTCGTCGTCGACGAAGGCCTGGCGCGCCCGACGCTGGTGGGCCGGCCCGGCGTCATCGCCGAACGCGCCGAGCGCTTCGGCCTGCGCCTGCAGCAGGGCCGCGACTACGACGTCGTCAACGTCGAGCACGACGACCGCTACCGCGACTACTGGCAGACCTATCTGCGCATGACCGAGCGCAAGGGCGTCACGCAGCAGCTCGCCAAGATCGAGATGCGTCGCCGCCTGACGCTGATCAGCGCGATGCTGCTGCACAAGGGCGAGGTCGACGGCATGCTGTGCGGCACCTGGGGCACCACCGCCACCCACCTGGCCTACATCGACCAGGTCATCGGCCGGCGCGCGGGCGTCAAGACCTACGCCTGCATGAACGGGCTGATCCTGCCGGGCCGCCAGGTCATGCTGGTCGACACCCACGTCAACTACGACCCGACCGCCGAGCAGCTGGCCGAGATCACCATCATGGCCGCGCAGGAGATGTGCCGCTTCGGCCTGACGCCGAAGGCCGCGCTGCTGTCGCACAGCAACTTCGGCACCAGCGACAAGCCCTCGGCCATCAAGATGCGCGACACGCTGGCGCTGATCCAGCAGCTGGCGCCCTGGCTGGAGGTCGACGGCGAGATGCACGGCGACACCGCGCTGGATGCGAGCTACCGCAAGCAGTTGATGCCGCACAGCCCGCTGACCGGCGAAGCCAACCTGCTGGTGCTGCCCAACATCGACGCTGCCAACATCTCCTACAACCTGCTGAAGACGGCCGCCGGCGGCGGCATCGCCATCGGCCCGGTGCTGCTGGGCGCGGCCAAGCCGGTGCACATCCTGACGCCGTCGGCCACCGTGCGGCGCATCGTCAACATGACGGCGCTGACCGTCGCCGACGCCAACGCCGCACGCACCTGAGCGGCGTCGCCACGGCCGGGAGCCCCGGGCAAACGCGCCCGGACTCCCCCAATTGACAGAAGTTTTCGTTCGAGAAAACCTGTCACGATGCCGTCACGACATCAGCAAAATCAACGACTTGCACGCATGTGAGCACAGGCTTACATGACCCTTGACCGGACTCCGGTGCCTGGGTCCGGCTTGAGCTTTTGGGGTCGCTTCGGTACCATATCGGTTTCGAATCAAGGGTAAACCCGTGTCTTTGCTCTCGTGGCTGGCGCGCTCTGGCGCCTCGGCGGTGACCACCGCCCTGCTGCTTTCCGGCCTGGCCGGCAGCGCGCAAGCCAAGGAAGCAGCACCCACCACCGCGCCCGCTCTGGCTGAAATTTCGCTGAGCGAGCTGCCCGCCCAGGCACAGGAAACCCATCGGCTCGTCTTGGCCGGCGGTCCATTTCCCTACAGCAAGGACGGCGTGGTGTTCGGCAATCGCGAACGGCTGCTGCCTCCCAAGGCACGCGGCTTCTATCGCGAATACACGGTCAAGACCCCTGGCGCACGTAACCGAGGCGCTCGTCGCCTTGTTTGTGGCGGCAAGCCCCCCACGTCGCCCGAGGTCTGTTACTACACCGGCGATCACTATGCCAGCTTCCAGCGCATCCGCGCCGGCGCGGCGCGGTGAGGCCGGTTGAGACGAGTTTTGGCAGTTTTGTGACTTGAAAGGAGGAACGCGACCATGCTTTTGCAGACCGTCCGTCCCAATATCGTGCAGGCCATACGGGCCTACCGGGTCGAGGACTTGATGCAGGCCGCTCAAGAGGCAGGCCAGCATTTCCTGTATGCCAATCTGTCGGAGGCGCAGTCCAAGCAGGACGTGCTGGACGGCATCGCGCAGGCCTTCCTCTTCCCTGCTCACTTCGGCAAGAACCTGGACGCCCTGCATGACTGCATGACCGACCTCGTCCACAAGGCCGGCAGCCAGCCGGGCTTCGTCGTGGTGCTGGAGCAGTTGCCCGACAACGTGCGCTTCGACCGCGAGGCCCGCGAGCAGTTGCTCGACGTCTTCCGCGACACGGCCGACTACTGGGCCGACAGGAAGATCGCCTTCCGGTGTTTCTATTCTTTTCAGTAGCCCGCTCCCAAGAAAACGGGTCATGGGAGCGGGCTGCTGAGGTGGCCCCGGTTATTGAGAAGCCTGCGCCGAAAAGCGCCAAGGCGACGATAGGCAACCCCAACTTCGGCGTGAACATGCCGATGATGTGCAGTGCCTTCGACACCTCGATGTGGCTCAGCGCGGCTTGACGCACTGATACCTCGATGAAAAACGGGACCCGCGGGTCCCGTTTTCTGTTTCAGGCCTTCACTTCGAGGGCCAGCGCGACGAACTCGTCGACCGGCACTTCCTCGGCCCGGCGCTGCAGGTCGAAGTGGCCCGCGTAGCCGCGTTCGGTCAGCCACTTGCCCAGGCTGTGACGCAGCAGCTTGCGGCGCTGCGAGAACGCGCTGGCGACCAACTCGCCCAGCAGCTTCGGGTCCAGCGCCGGCGGCGCCTTGAGCGGCAGCATGCGCACGATGGCCGAGTCCACGCGCGGCGGCGGGTCGAACGCCTCGGGCGGCACGTCCAGCACCGACTCGATGTCGTAGCGCCACTGCAGCATCACCGAGAGCCGCCCGTAGTCCTTGTTGCCGGGGGCCGCGGCCATGCGGTCGACAACTTCCTTCTGCAGCATGAAATGCTGGTCGACGACGTCGTCCACCGCGTCCAGCAGGTGGAACAGGATGGGCGTGGAGATGTTGTAGGGCAGGTTACCGACGACGCGCAGCTTCGCGCCCTTCGTGGCCGCCAGTGCCTTGAAGTCGACCTTGAGCACGTCGCTCTCGATGACCTCGACGTCGTCGCGCTTGCGCAGCCGTGCGGCGAGGTCGCGGTCCAGCTCGATGACGGTCAGCGGCTTGTATCGCTCCAGGATCGGCAGCGTCATGGCCCCCAGGCCTGGGCCGATCTCGACGAGCGTCTCACCGGCCTGCGGGTCAATGAGGTCGACGATGGCCTCGATCAGCGCCTTGTCGGTCAGGAAGTGCTGCCCGAAACGCTTCCTTGGAATGTGCGATTTCATGAATTCACCCAGTGACCGCCGCGGAACCGGCTTTGCCGAACCGCCGGCAGCGCCCCCTTGAGGGGGCCGGCGAAGCCGGTAGGGGGTGGGTCAGTCCAGCCACTCGCGCACTTCAACAAAGGCCTTGGCCCGCAGTTCCTTGACCCAGTCCTGGTAGACCTCGTCGTACTTCTGTTCGCGCAGCGCGCCGCGGGCCTGGTCGCGCAGCACCTTGGGGTCCACCTCCACGGTGCGGCGTTCCAGCACCTGGATCAGGTGTACGCCGAAGCGCGACATGACGGGGCCGGAGATGCCGTTCAGCGGCAGCGCGTTCATGGCTTCCTCGAACTCGGGCACGAAGCCCCCGGCGCCCATCCAGCCCAGGTCACCGCCGCCTTCGGCACTGCCGTCCTCGGAGTTGGCCTTGGCCAGCGACTCGAACTGCGCCTGGCCGGCCTCGATCTGGCGCTTCATCTCGGCCAGGCGCCGCGCGGCAACCTCGGCGGTCAGCTGGGCCGACGGGCGCAGCAGGATGTGGCGGGCATGCGTCTGCAGGCTCTGCGTCATGGACGCACCGCCCTGACGCTCGACAACCTTCAGCACGTGGAAGCCCGCGCCGCTGCGCAGCAGCTCGGGCGCGACCTGGCCGCTCTTCAGGGCCTTCACGGCGTTCACGAAGATGTCGGGCAGGCGGTCGGCCGGGCGCATGCCAATCTCGCCGCCGCGGGCCTTGTTGCTGTCCTCGGAGACCTCACGGGCGACCTTGGCGAAGTCCTCGCCGCCCTGGATGCGGGCCAGCGCCGCCTGGGCCACGGCGCGCTTCTCGGCGACCACCGCCTCGGGCGCGCCTTCGGGCACCGGCACCAGCACCTGGGCCAGGTTGATCTGGCCGCCCTGCTCTAGCGCCTGGCGCTTCTTCTCGAGGTAGGCGTCGATCTCGGCGTCGCTGACCTTGATGCGGCCCTGCACTTCGCGCTCGCGCACGCGCTCGGTCATCATCTGGTCGCGCAGGTTCTCGCGGAAGCTCTTGTAGTCGGTGCCGTCGGCCTTCAGCCGCTCGCGCAGCTGGGCCATGGTCAGCTTGTTCTGTGCGGCGACGTTGGCGACGACGCGGTCCAGCTCGGCCTCGTCGACCTTGTTGCCGTTCTCGCGGGCGTAGGTGACGAGCACGCGGTCCTCGATCAGCGCGTCCAGCGCCTGCTTGCGCAGGCCGGCCGTCTCGGGCATGACCTCGCCCTTCTGGCGCGCCTCCTGGCGCAGCCGCTCGGTGCGCGCCACGACCTCGCTGGCGGCGACGACGTCCTGGTTGACGACGGCGGCGATGTAGTCCCCCGGCTGCAGCGCAGGCGCGGTCTGGGCCGAGGCGCTGAAAGCGGCCAGGGCCAGCGTCACTGCGAGGAAAGTGGGAGCGAGGCGATGGATCATGGGAGGAAGTCTGAACT
Organism: Roseateles sp. GW823-FHT07B05; assembly: GCF_058794515.1. Taxonomy (NCBI): domain Bacteria; kingdom Pseudomonadati; phylum Pseudomonadota; class Betaproteobacteria; order Burkholderiales; family Sphaerotilaceae; genus Roseateles; species Roseateles sp. GW823-FHT07B05. The sequence goes on along the minus strand of NZ_JBXAGX010000003.1, from coordinate 240,848 downwards.
CGGCGAACGGTCGGAACTCAGCCGGCGGTAACCGGGCACATTGTCCTTCAAGACCTTCAGGGCATTGGACCCCAGCTGGCTGAGGCCCACGAGCTCCAGCTGCAGCATCATGCGCGTGTTGGTCTCGGCGCGGCCGGTGGACAGCCGCTCGACGCCGAAGCGCAGCACCCAGCAGCCGGCGTCGTACTCAAAGCCCATGACCGAATCGGTCAGGCGCTTGTCGCGCAGCGAGTACTGCACGCGGCCGGCGCCGTACCAGGCGCCGCCGCAGCTCTGGCTGTTGGCGCCGCGCTGCGTGACGGGCTGGCCGTACAGCGGCCACTGCCACGCGAACTCGACCTGCTCGCTCTGCGCCCGCGCCAGCCGGTAGGCGACGCTGACGGTCTTGAACGGCCCGGGGGAGTAGCGCGCGCGCACGACGGAGCGCACCGAGCGGTTGGTCTCGGGGTTGAACTCCAGCGTGCTCTCGACCCACCAGCGCTCGTCCAGGTGGGCGGCGGCGGCCAGCAGCATGTCGGAGAAGCGCTGCGTGACGGGCTGGCCGTCCGGGTCGGTCGTGATGCGCTGGTCGCGGAACAGCACGCGCTGCACGGCGCCCACGCGCAGGATCTCCTCACCCTGCGACGCGCTGACCCAGCGGCTGGTCGCCCCGAAGCTCAGCGAATGCAGGTCCGACACCCGGTCCACGCCCGAGAACGGGTTGTCGGTGTAGATGGAGTCGAAGTTGAAGTCCTTGGGCGCCGAGTCGAAGTTGGGCAGGCTGGCCTGCTCGCGGAACGGCGTGTTCACGTACAGCAGGCGCGGCTCCAGGCTCTGGCGCATCGCGCGGCCGAACAGCTTGGTGTCGCGCTCGAACACCCAGCCGTGGTCGATGCTCAGCGTCGGGATGACGCGGCTCATGCGGCGGCGGCCGTCGGCGAGCGGGCGGTCCAGGTCGTAGGCCGCGGCATTGAACGACAGACGCGGGATGAACCACCAGGCCTCGCCACCCAGCGGTGCGGCCACGTGGCCCAGCGCATGCACGCGCTGGCCGCCGGGCAGCTGGCTGAGCTGCGCCGCCAGCGCCGAGCCGGGCAGGTCGAAGCGGTTGTACTCCAGCTCCAGCCCGCCCTCCAGCCGCGCCTTGCGGCCCCAGGGGCGGAAGCTGTCGAGCACGGCCTCGTCGGCCGCCGTCGTCACGCGCACGCCCAGCTGCGGGCTGCGCTGGTAGGGCGAGTCGAAGCGGGCCTGCTCGTCCAGGCCCTGCAGCGTCTGCCAGCGCTGCACGCGGGCGTAGGTGTCGATGGCGCCCCAGGACAGCTCGCGGTGGCGGCCCAGCGACAGGTCGCTGGCCAGCAGCCGCGGCGTCTGGCTCTCGACGCGGCGGGACAGGTCCTTCCAGTAATCGTCGTCGGAGACGCGCTCGCTCTTGAGCTTGTAGCGCCAGTCGCCCAGCAGGCCGTCGCCGTTGAGCTTGAGGCTCCAGCGCGAGTGGCCAAACACGCGGTCGCTGGGCAGCAGGTCGACGTTGACGCGGCCAGCATGGCCCGGCTCCAGGTAGCGGAACTCGCCGTCCACGCCGGCGCCGCGCTTGGTCATGACGAACGGCGTCACCGTCACATCGCGCTGCGGCGCGATGTTCCAGTAGTAGGGCACGCCCAGTTCCAGGCCGGAGCGGTTGTCCAGGAAGATGTTGGGCGGCAGCCAGCCGGACTTGCGGGCCGAGCTCAGCGGGAAGCTCAGGCCCGGCGCGGCCAGGATGGGCACGCCCAGGAAGCGCAGCACGGCGCCGTCGGCCTGGCCCTCGTTGCCGGCCAGGTCCAGGCGCAGTTGCTTGGCGGTGATCTGCCAGGCCGGCTCCTGGTTGTCGACGACCGGGCAGCTGCTGTAGCTGCCCTGCGTGGCGCTGAGGTGGTCGCTGTCGATGAACTTGACCAGCTGCGCCTTGCCGGCGCCGCCGGTGGCCTTCAGGAAGAAGCTGGGCGTCAGGAACTCGCCTTCGAAGCGGCTGACGTACATCTGCAGCAACGGCCCGGTGAAGACGTTGCCGTTGTGGTTGATGCGGACGTTGCCCTCGGCGCGGGCGAAATCGTCGACGACGCGGTAGTTCAGCGTGTCGGCATTCAGCAGCAGCTCGCCGTAGCGCAGCTCGACGTCGCCCTCGGCCGACGCCTGCTGCTCGGCCTGAGCCGTGACCTTGGTGGCGCTGATGACCAGCGCCGGCTTGGCGCGCGACTTGGCTGGCGCCGTCAGCACGCGGCTGCCGCGCAGCGTGACGGCGTCGTCTTCAGCAGGCCGGGCGGACGCCTGCCCCCAGGCGCACAAGGCCAGGGCGATCAACGTGGGCAGCGGGGCGGGGTGGGGAGGTCGGGACGGGCGCGGCACGGGCGGCGAGGGGGCGCGAAGTCGAGGGGATTGCCGGGGCCGGCTTCTTAAAATCGATTATCCACGAGGGCCCCTCTCCCCTCCTCTCTCTTCTCCTTGCCTGCCATGACATCCCCGACCGACGACGCCGACCAGGCCATGCGCACCGCCTGCGCCGCACTGCGCGAGCAGCCGCCCGCCCTGCTGCCCCCCGACCCGGCCGCGCTGGCCGCGGGCCTGGCCCGCATCGCCGATACCGGGCTGGACGTGGTGCTGCAGCGCCTCGTGGCCGACGCGCCGCAGGGCAGCCCCACCGACGGCCTCGCCGCGCTGCTGCGCCCGCCCGGGCAGGCCTGGGACGAGGCGCAGGAGATCGACTGGGCGGTGCGCCACTGGCAGGCCTGCCGCGCCGCGGAGCAGCTGGACGAAGAGCTGGCCGCCGACTTCGGCGAGTACTGGCGGCGGCTGGAATGGAGCGCGCTGCGGCAGCACCTGGTGCTGCTGGGCCAGGGCCATGCGGAGGAGCGCCGGCTGCTGGCGCGCATCGCCAAGACGTCGGCGCGCTATGTCGCCCTCGGGTTCCTGAAGCGGGCGATGGAAGCGCGCTATCCGGAGTTCTTCGACCTGGGCTTCAGCTTGAGGTAGCACAGCGCGAGGCCCCACGGGCCAGCGCCAGGCTGGGCGAGGGGCTCATCAAGGACAGGTCGCACAGCCCGCAGCGACCAGCCACGGGTCCTTGTCCTCGCCGCCGAAGATCTCCAGCAGGAAGTCCAGGAACGCTCGCGTGCGCGCCGGCACGTATTTGCGCGTGGGCATGCCGGCCCACAGCGTGGTGCCGAACAGACGCCACTGCGGCATGACGCGCTCCAGCGCCTGCTCCAGCAGCGCGTCTTCCACCATGAAGCTGGGCAGGCCCGCGATGCCCAGGCCGTGCAGCGCGGCGGCGTAGTTGGTGTCCATGTGCGTCGTCGACAGCGTCGCGCGGCTGGGCGACATGGGCAGCGTGATCTCCTCCGTACCGTCCCCGCGCTGCAGCGTCAGGCCGCGCATCATCGTGGGCGTCGGCGGCACCAGCGCGTCGTGCTGCTTGAGCTCGTGCGGGTGCTGCGGCCGGCCGCGCTGGTCCAGGTAGTCCGGCGACGCGCACAGGATGAACTCGCTGCGCGCCAGGCGCCGGGCGATGAAGTCGCCGTCCAGCGTCTCGCGGGACAGGAAGATGGTCAGGTCGTAGCTGTCGTCCACCGTGTCCACCGGACCGGGCGACGTGATCTCCAGCGTCACGGCCGGGTAGTCACGGTGGAAGCGCGGCAGGTGCTTGGCGAGCTGGTGCACGGCGATGGCCGGCGGGCACAGCACGCGCAGCAGGCCGCGCACCTCCTGCGTGGCGGAGGCCGCCAGCGCCGCCGCCTCGTCCACGTCGGCCAGGATGCGGCGGGCGCGCTCCAGGTAGGCCTCGCCGATCTCGGTCAGCGCCAGCCGCCGCGTCGTGCGGTTCAGCAGCCGTGTGCCGAGGTGCTCCTCCAGCTCGGCCACCAGCCGGGTCACGACGGCGGGCGCCAGGTCCAGCGCCCGCGCCGCGGCGGCGAAGCTGCCCTCGTCGATGACGCGGACGAAGACCTTGATGGCGCGGAGCTGATCCATTCGTTCAGTTCAGGGGTGCGCAGCCATCACCTGCGCGACGGCGGCGGTCAACCGCTTGCCGTACGGCACGTGCAGGAACTCGTTGGGGCCGTGCGCGTTGCTCTTGGGGCCCAGCACGCCGCAGACCATCATCTGAGCAGCCGGGAAGCCCTTCTGCAGCATGCTCATCAGCGGGATGGTGCCGCCCTGCCCGATGTAGCCCACCGGCGCACCGAAGTGGGCCTGGCTGGCGTCGTTCAGGGCCCGGCTGAGCCAGGGCGACAGATCGGGCGTGTTCCAGCCCGTCGCGCCATAGGCGCCGGCACGGCCGTCAGGCACGAAGGTGACCTTGGCGTTGTAGGGCGCGTTGTCTTCCAGCAGCGTCTTCAACTCCAGCGCCGCGGCGTTGCCGTCGATCAGCGGCGGCAGGCGCAGGCTCAGCTTGAAGGCGGTGTACGGGCGCAACACGTTGCCGGCGTTCTTCAGCTCGGGGAAGCCATCAACGCCGACCACCGACAGCGTCGGCCGCCAGGTGCGGTTCAGCAGCACCTCCACCGGGTCGGTCGTCACCGGCAGCACCGGGCCGCCGTCGGCGCCGCAGGCCCAGGGCATGCGCTTGTAGACCTCGTCCTTCAGGATGGCCGCCGTGGCGCGCGCCTGCTCCAGCCGCGCGCCGGGGATCTCGCAGTGGAAGCTCTCCGGCAGCAGGCGGCCGGTCTTGCTGTCTTCCAGCCGGTCCAGCACCTGGCGCAGGATGCGGAAGCTCGACGGCACGGCGCCCGACGCGTCGCCGCTGTGGATACCTTCGGTCAGCACTTCCACCTTCAGCACGCCCGACACCATGCCGCGCAGCGACGTCGTCAGCCACAGCTGCTCGTAGTTGCCGGCGCCGCTGTCCAGGCAGACCACCAGCGACACGTTGCCCAGGCGGGGGCGCAGCACGTCCAGGTAGGCCGGCAGGTCGAAGGAGCCGGATTCCTCGCAGGTCTCGATGAGGCCCACGCAGCGCGGCCGCGGGATGCCCTGCTTGTCCAGCGCCATGATGGCCGTCAGCGACGCGTAGATCGCGTAGCCGTCATCGGCGCCGCCGCGGCCGTACAGCAGGCCGTTCTCGTACTTGGGCGTCCAGGGGCCCAGGTCGCTGCGCCAGCCGCTGAACTCGGGCTGCTTGTCCAGGTGGCCGTACAGCACGATGGTGTCGTCCGAGCCCGTCTTGGTGCCCGGCACCTCGAAGAAGATGACCGGCGTGCGGCCGGGGATGCGCACCACCTCCAGCGTCAGGCCCGCGACCTTCTGGCTCTCCACCCACGCGGCGGCCTGGGTCAGCACCTTCTCGATGTGGCCGTTGGCCGCCCAGTCGGCGTCGAACATCGGGCTCTTGGCGGGAATGGCGATGTAGTCGGTCAGCGCGGGAACGATCTCGTCGTCCCACACGCGGGCGGCGAACTCGCCGAGCGCGCTGGCTTCGTCGGCTTGCAAGGGAAGGTTGGGGTCTCGAGCGTTCATGGCGGTCTCCTTCGGGCGGCGCTTGTGGCGCCGTGAACCCGACATTTTGCGCCTGGCCCGAGACCTGCTTCACACACTCCGTAGAACTACGGGCGACGCCTGTCACGCGGACCGCTTAGGCTCGCCGCCAACATGACCCGACTCCTGCTCCTGTGCCTGCTCGCGCTGCTGACCGGCTGCGCTTCGGGCCCCAAGTTCACAGTGGACGACGGCCGCAAGGTCAACGAGGACCTGCTGACCGGCATGCGCGCCTACGGTGCCGGCGAGCGGCTGATCCGCCCGGCCATCGCCCGCAGTGCCGCGCTGAAGGACAAGGAGTGCGACAAGCAGTGGGAGCTGCCCTTCGCGGTGGCGACCAGCGCCGGCTGGGACGAGAACGACCGTGTCGCCTGGGTGCGCTCGCTGCAGGTGGACGAGCGGCTGACCGTCATCGCCGCAACAGCAGACTCGCCGCTGCCCATGGGCACGCGGATCAACCGCATCGGCGACCGCGCCAGCGACGACGGCGAGAAGCTGCTGGAGTGGCTGGCCGAGGTGCGCGATGCCGGCAAGCCCTTCAACGTCGGCACCGCGGCGGGCAAGACGGTGCAGATCCGGCCGTTCGAGGTCTGCCGCGGCTACACGCGCTTCGCGCCGCCCAACACGCCGCAGATGCAGGACTACCACTGGCTGCTGAGCCTGCACCCGCTGGAGGTGACGCGCGCCGAGCCCACGCCCGACGAGGCGTTGTGGATGGTGCTGTGGACGCAGGGCCTGTCCGAAGAGGGCGGCGCGCGCATGAAGACCTACCACTACGCGGTCAAGATTGCCGGCACGCTCTACAACCTGGCCACGCTGGCCTCGGGCGTCAAGGCGGCCGCGCTGGCGGCCGACGCGGCCATTTCGGCCGCCAAGAGTGCCGCCGCCAACGTGGCCAGCGACTTCCTGAAGCAGCAGCTCATCGAGCAGGGCCGGGCGCTGGCCGCGCAGAAGATCCGCGAAGGCCTGGTGGACGCCGCCCAGCAGCTGACGCGCCAGCAGGTGCTCAACGTCATGCAGGCCGCGGCCGCCAACCGCGGGTCGCTGGGCGGCATCTCGCGCATCGCGGCCACCGCGTTCGAGAAGGCCGACGCCTGGGCCTTCACGCGCATGGCCGCCCTGGGCGCGCCGCCGCTGGCCGGCTTCACGCTGCACCAGAAGCTCATCGAGCGCAGCCTGGCACAGAACTCGATGCTGTTCGACGCCGACCGCCTCACCGCGCTGAACAAGGTGGCCGCCGCGCGCGGCTTCGAGCGCGAGGTGACGGCCATCCTCGGCGGCTTCCGCGCCGACGTGCTGGTGGCCGAGATCGGCGCCATGCCGCTGGCGTCCACGCAGACGAGCTTCTCGTTCGACAGCCCCGATGACCCCGGCGCCGGCCGCTTCTCGCGCGGCCTGGTCGACGCGATGCTGGAAATGCCGGCCGAGTCCGGTGCACGCCGGAAATGATGAAGTTCGCCTTCCTGCTCTGCCTGGCCCTGCTGGCCACCACCGCCGCCCACGCGCAGACACCGCCCGAGCCGGCGGCTTCGGCGGCCTCCGCGCCCGACGCGGCCGCTTCGGCGCCCGAACCCGCGGCCTCCATGCCCGAACCCGCGCCGGCCCCGCCGCCGCCCAGCTGCGCGCAGCTGACCAGCCGCGCGCTGTCCGCCGACCTGAAGGCGGCGACGGCGCAGTCGCAGAACCAGCCGCTGCAGACCCAGGTCAAGCTCTACGACGAAGCCGTGGCCCAGTGGGGCGCGGCCATTGCCACCTGCGACGGCCGGGCCCGCGAGCGCGCGCAGCGCAACCTGGCCGACAGCCAGAAGGCCCACGACGCGCTGGCCGAGAAGCTGCAGGCCGGCAGCCAGTGCGAGAGCGCGCACCGCGACGCCAGCGCGCTGCAGGAACTGGCGCGCACCGCGTTCAGCGAGCGCCGCTTCGGCGATGCCGCCAGCCTATACCGCAAGGCCGAGGGCATGTGGGACCTGGCCGTGGAGCAGTGCAACGGCAGCCAGCAGGAGACCGCGCAACGCCGCCGCGAGCAGAGCGAGATCGACGGCCACAACGCCGAGTTCTGCGCACCGCCGTTCGAGCGGGCGCGCGAGTTCTCCGGCAAGCTGCGCAACAGCGCCGCCGCGCTGCCGCTGGCCGAGCGCCAGACGCAGAGCCAGATCGGCGAGACGCTGTGGCGCGACACCGCCACGCAGTGCAAGGGCGGCGCGCAGGAACTGGCCATGAACAACGCGCTGGCGCTGGCCCGCGAGCGCGGCACGCCCTGGGTGTCCACGCCGCTGCCCGGCGCGCCGCCATTGGCCAAGGCCGCCCCCGCCCCCACCACGGCCGTGGCCGCCGCGGCCAAGCCGGCCACCAACGCGCCGGCCCCCACGGCCAAGCCGGCGGCGGCACCCGCCGCCGCAGCGGCCACCGCAGCGGCTGCCGTGGCGACGGCACCGCTGCGCCAGGCCGCCGCCACGCCCATCGCGCCGCTGACACCGCCGCCCGCCGCCACCCCGGCGCCCGAGCCCAAGCTGTTCGACCGCACGGCCGGCGACACCCGCTACGTGGGCCAGTTCGTGCGCGAGGACGACGACACCGTCACCGGCACCGGCCGCGTCGAATGGAAGAACGGCGATGTCTACGAAGGCCCGCTGGTGCGCAGCCGGCGCCACGGCGTCGGCGAGATCCGCTGGGCCAACGGCCAGCGCTACAAGGGCGACTGGGTGACCGACCGCGCCACCGGCCGCGGCCTGATGGCCTTCGCCAACGGCAACCAGTTCGAGGGCCTGCTGGTGGAGGGGCAGCCCGAGGGCGAGGGCAAGATGACCTATGCCTCCGGCGACGTCTACACCGGCCAGATCAAGAAGGGCCTGCCACACGGCAAGGGCAGCTATGCCTGGGTCAGCGGCCAGCGTTACGAGGGCGACTGGGTCGACGACAAGCCGCAGGGCATGGGCAAGATGCGCTTCGCCAACGGCAACCAGTACGAGGGCCAGCTCAGCGCCGGCCTGCCGCATGGCAAGGGCCGCATGGTGTTCCCCAGCGGCGACATCTACGAAGGCGAGTTCGAGGTGGGCAAGGCACACGGCCAGGGCAAGTACGCGTGGAAGAGCGGCGAGCGCTACGAGGGCGCCTGGTCCCGCGGCCTCAAGCACGGCCAGGGCACCTTCCACTGGCCCAGCGGCGACCGCTGGGAAGGCGTGTTCAAGGACGACGAGCGCACGGACGACGGCCACACCATCCGCAAAGGCAGCTGAAGCCGGCTTCGCACCGACCCGACGACCGCGCGCAAGCTTCAGCCGGGATACTGTTCACATCTGTGAAGGACACCGCCATGAAGACCCTGCTCACCACCGCCGCCCTTGCCCTCGCCTTCCTGGCCGCCCCGGCCGCGGAGGCTCGCGTCGCCAAGCATCAGGACAAGCCCCACGCCAGCGCCACCGTCAAGGCCAAGGCCGCCAAGACCGGCAAGAAGGCCGGCGCCAAGGCCAAGCACAAGAAGTCGGGCAAGAAGGCCCATCGCAAGGGCTGACCCCGCGCGCCCGGAGCGCTCCACTGCGGGCCGAGCGCCGGGCCGCCCCAAGCCGGCCCGCGGGCGATGTGCTTGCGGCTCAATGCCGCAAGCATCGCCGTCCCCTCGGGGGACCGGCCAGGCCGCCCCGCGTTCAGCGGCGGCGGACTGGACGAGGGGCACCTACTCCCTTTCGAACTTGAACACCGCCACGCTGGCCATCAGGTTGGGCAGCGTGCGCTGCACCTCGCCGTTCTGCAGGCCGAAGCTGTCGAGGATCTTGAGCCGGTTCTTGCGCGCCAGCACGCCGAAGTCGGCGAACGTGCCGACGCGGATGTTGGGCGTGTCGTACCACTCGTAGGGCAGCGCCCGCGTCACCGGCATGCGGCCGAACAGCACCTGCAGCCGGTTGGGCCAGTGGGCGAAGTTGGGGAAGCTGACGATGCCCATCCTGCCGACGCGCGCCGTCTCCTTGAGCATGGCTTCAGCATTGCGCAGATGCTGCAAGGTTTCGAGCTGCAGCACGACGTCGAAGCTCTGGTCCTCGAAGATGGACAGGCCTTCCTCCAGGTTGCGCTGGATGACGTTGACGCCGCGCTTCACGCAGGCCAGCAGGTTGGCGTCGTCCAGCTCCACGCCGTAGCCCGTGCAGCCCTTGTGCTTGATGAGGTGCTCCAGCAGCTCGCCCGTGCCGCAGCCCAGGTCCAGCACACGAGAGCCAGGCGGCACCAGCGCCGCAATCGCCGGATCAAAGCTCATACGGCCACCCCCTTGATCTGCAGCGGCGCCCGCGCCGCCGGGCACAGGTTGCCGGCCACGCGCTCGAAGTAGGCGCGCAGCACGCCGTGGTAGCGCGCGTCGTCCAGCAGGAAGGCATCGTGGCCGTGGGGCGCGTCGATCTCCGCGTAGGACACGTCCAGCCGGTTGTCCAGCAGCGCCTTGACGATCTCGCGCGAGCGCTGCGGCGAGAAGCGCCAGTCGGTCGTGAAGCTGGCGACGAGGAACTTGGCCTTGGCCGCGGCGAACGCGCGCGTCAGGTCGCCGCCATGCTCGGCCGCCGGGTCGAAGTAGTCCAGCGCGCGGGTGATGAGCAGATAGGTGTTGGCGTCGAAGTAGTCGCTGAACTTGTCACCCTGGTAGCGCAGGTAGCTCTCGATCTGGAACTCGATCTCCTGCGTCGAGTAGCCCAGCGCGCCCGTCTTGAGCTCGCGCCCGAACTTCTCGGCCATGACGTCGTCGCTGAGGTAGGTGATGTGGCCGATCATGCGCGCCACGCGCAGGCCGCGCTTGGGCACCACGCCGTGCTCGTAGAAATGGCCGCCGTGGAAGTCGGGGTCGGTCACGATGGCGCGGCGCGCCACCTCGTTGAAGGCGATGTTCTGCGCCGACAGGTTGGGCGCCGTCGCGATGGCGATGCAGTGCGCCAGGCGGTCGGGGTAGCGCAGCGCCCAGTCCAGCGCCTGCATGCCGCCCAGGCTGCCGCCCAGCACCGCCGCCAGCTTCAGGATGCCGAAGCGCTCGACGACGCGGGCCTGCGCGTCCACCCAGTCATGCACGGTGACGACGGGGAAGTCCGCGCCCCAGGCCTTGCCGGTCGCCGGGTTGATGTGCATCGGGCCCGTGGAGCCGAAGCAGGAGCCCAGGTTGTTGACGCCGATGACGAAGAACTTGTCGGTGTCCAGCGGCTTGCCCGGGCCGATGAGGTTGTCCCACCAGCCCTCGCTCTTCGCCTGGCCGGCGTAGGTGCCGGCCACGTGGTGGCTGGCGTTCAGCGCATGGCACACCAGCACCGCGTTGCTGCGCTCGGCGTTGAGCTGGCCGTAGGTCTCGACCACGAGGTCGTAGGCCGGCAGGCTGGCGCCGCTGCGCAACGGCAGCGGCTCGTCGAAATGGAAAGTCTGCGGCGACACGTCGCCGACGCTACGGCCCGTCATGGCCCACTCCAGAAAAGAAAAAACCGGAGCCACTGTTGCGGGACGCCGGTTGATTCTTGAGCGCCCTGTTTAGCGGCATTTGTAGAGCGCCCGCAATCCGGAACAAATCGGCGCTGATGAATTGTATGCCCCTCGCCTGGTCATGCCGCGCTGAACGCGCGCATGACCAGTCGGGACCGCTCTGCGACCAGTGGCCGCAGAGCTTCGGCAGGCACAGGCCGTCCACTGGACGCCCTGTGTCCGGCCTCAGCCCCCGAGGGGACGGCGATGCACGCGGCATCGAGCCGCATGCACATCGCCTGAGGGCCGGCTTGGGGCGGCCCGGCGCTCGGCCCCAAATTCACGACGGTCGGTCAGAACCTGAACTGCGCCACCGCGCCCGTCAGCAGCTGCAGCTGCTGGCGCAGGCTGTCGGCGGCCGCGGCGGATTGCTCCACGAGCGCGGCGTTCTGCTGGGTCATGTGGTCCAGCTGCGTGATGGCGCCGTTGACCTGGCCGATGCGCGCGCTCTGGTCGGCCGCGCCCTCGGCCACCTCGCCGATCATGTCGCTGACCTTCTGCACGTTCTGCACGATCTCCTGCATCGTCATGCCCGCGTGCTCCACCAGGCGCGAGCCGGCCTCGGCGCGTTCGACGCTGGTGGCGATCAGCGTCTTGATCTCGCGCGCCGCGCCCGCGGAGCGCTGGGCCAGCGCCCGAACCTCGCTGGCGACGACGGCAAAGCCCCGCCCCTGCTCACCCGCGCGCGCCGCCTCGACGGCCGCGTTCAGCGCCAGGATGTTGGTCTGGAACGCGATGCTGTCGATCAGGCCCACGATGTCGCCGATGCGGCGCGAGCTGTCGTTGATCTGGTCCATCGTCGTGACGACTTCGGCCACCTCCTGGCCGCCGCGGCGCGCCACCTCGGCGGCGCCCTCGGCCAGATGGCGCGCCTTGCCGGCCGCGTCGGCGCCGTGGCGCACGCCGCTGGTCAGGTCGTCCATGGAGCTGGTGGTCTGCTGCAGGCTGGACGCTGCCTGCTCGGTACGCTGGCTCAGGTCCTGGTTGCCGGACGCGACCTCGCTGCTGGCCGTGTCGATGCTCTGCGCCGACTCCTTCACCTGTCGCACCAGGTCGCGCAGGCTGGCCTGCATCGTGTCCAGCGCGCGCAGCAGGTCCGACGCCTCGTCGCGCCCGACGATGCGGATGCTGTTGTTCAGGTCGCCGCTGGCGATGGACTGCGCCACCGTGCCGGCGTAGCGCATGGGGCTGGTGATGGTGGCGGAGTTGACCAGCGTCAGCGGCACCACCAGCACCATGACGATGGCCAGCACCGCCGCCGAGCGCCAGCCGATGCGCGTCATCTCGGCGTTGAACTCCTCCTCCACGGCCTTGGCCTGCTGGTCAACCAGGCCCGACAGGCGCTCCACGCGCTGCTCGATCTCGCGCATCGCGGCCTTGGGCCGGTTCAGCATGCGGTCGGCCACCTTGGCCGTGTCGAAGCCACCGGACTCGATCTGGTTGAGCACCGGCTGCGCGCCCGTGCGGTAGTCCTGCAGGAACTTCAGCGCCTCGGCCGCCACCGCGGTGTTCTCCGGCTGGTTGCTGCCCTGCAGGCCCGCCAGCCCGGTGGACAGCCGATCGATGGCCGCGCTCCAGCGCTGCCGGTACTGCTTGACCTGGTCGGGGTCCTCGTAGGCGATGACCATCTGCTTCTCTTCCAGCCGCACGTCCGCCAGCGCCTGCCGGATGCCGCTGAGCTGCTGCAGGTCGCGCATGCCGTGCGTCGTCACGTCGACGTTCAGCGCCGCCAGCGCCCGCCCGCCCAGCAGGCCCGTGAGGCCCAGCGCCGCGAACATCACCAGCACCATCGCGATGGCGCCGTGCATGCGGGTGCGGATGGTGAAGCTGCGCATCCAGGTGGCCAGGTCCATCGCATGTCTCCTTGTTGGTGTGGCAGCCATGCTAGTGAAGCGCCCGGTGATGGCAAGCGGCTTTTGCCACGTCTTGCAGTTACTGAACGACTGACCAATAATCCGGCGCATGCCCCGCCCCAGCCAGGATCAAGACCAGGCCCTGCTCACCGCCGGTGCCGCGCTGTACCCGCAGCTGGGCTGCGCCGGGCTGTCGGTGCGCCGCGTGGCCGAGGCGGCAGGCGTGAACCCGGCCATGGTGCATTACCACTTCGGCAGCAAGGACGCCTTCCTGCGCGCGCTGCTGCAGCAGCACTACGAAGCCATGTTCGACACCCTGCAACTGCACAGCCAGGGCGAGGCCGACGTGATGGCGCGCCTGGCCGCGGCGCTGCTGGGCGTGGCGCGCTTCGTGCGCGCGCACCGGCCGCTGGTGGCCCGCGTGTGGGCCGACGCGCAGGCGGGCGAGGCCGTCGCGCAGGACTTCCTGCGTGCCAACACGCCGCGCCACCTGGCCGTGCTGATGGCCCTGCTGCAGGAGGCCGAAGCCCGGGGCCGGCTGCCGCCGCAGCCGCTGCTGACGCGCTTCACCTTCCTCGTCGGTGCCGTCGTCGCGCCGCTGATCCTGGCCGGTGGCATGCAGGCCATCGGCGCCGTGCCGCCGGCGATGCAGGCGCTGGTGGACGGCGACGTGCTGTCCGACGCCGCCGTGCAGCGGCGCATCGACTGGGCGCTGCTGGGGCTGGCCAGCGGGTTGTGATGGAGATGCCGATGAGACGCCTCGCCCTTGTCGCAGCCGCCGCGCTGCTGGCCGGCTGCGCGCCCAAGCCACCCGACGCATGGACGGGTTATGCCGAGGCCGAGCTGGTCTACATTGCGCCACCGGTGGCCGGGCGCCTGACCACGCTGCCGGTGCGCGCCGGCGAGGCGGTGGCGGCCGGCCAGCCGCTGTTCGAGCTGGACGCCACGCCCGAGCAGGCCGCCGACGCCGAGGCCGTCGCCCGCACGCAAAGCGCCCGGGCCCAGGCGCTGGATGCCGACAAGGGCCGCCGCGCGCCGGAACTGGCCGTCACCCGCGCGCAGCTGGAGCAGGCCCGCGCCGCCGAGCGCCTGGCCGGGCTGGACCTGGCCCGCCAGCAGCAGCTGATGGCGCAGGGCTTCGTCGCCCAGGCGCGCGTGGACGATGCCGCCACGGCGCGCACGCAGGCGCAGGCCCGCGTGGCCGAGCTGGAGGCCGCGCTGCAGGTGGGCCGGCTGCCGGCCCGCGACGACGCCCGCAACGCCGCCCGCGCGCTGGCCGAAGCGGCCGAAAGCAGCCGCGTGCAAACGGCCTGGCGCGTGGACCAGAAGCGCCAGACGGCGCCCATGCCGGCCCGCGTGCAGGACGTCTTCATGCGGCCGGGCGAATGGGTGGCCGCCGGCCAGCCGGTGCTGGCGCTGCTGCCGCCGGCCCACCGCAAGGCCCGCTTCTACGTGCCGCAGTCGGCCGTCGGCGGCCTGAAGCTGGACGCGCCCGTGCAGCTGCGCTGCGACGGCTGTGGCGCCGCAATCCCGGCCCGCATCAGCTTCATCGCAGCGGGGCCGGAATACACGCCCCCCGTCATCTACTCCAACCAGCAGCGCGACAAGCTGGTCTTCCTCGTCGAGGCGCGGCCGGTGAAGGCCGAGGACGCGGAGCGGCTGCATCCAGGGCAGCCGCTGGACGTGTCCAAATGACAAGCCCCCCGCCCAGCCCCGCCCCGCTGGACGCGGGCGCGCCCGGTCGGCCCCCCGAGGGGGCGGCGATGCTTGCCGGATCAACCGGCAAGCACATCGCCCCGCGGGCCGGCTTGGGGCGGCCCGGCGCTCGGCCCGAAGATGAACCCGCGACGCCGCCCGCCATCGACGTGAAGGGGCTGAGCAAGTCCTACGCCGGCCGCACGGTCGTCGACAACGTCGACCTGCAGGTCGCCACCGGCCGCATCGTCGGCTTCCTGGGCCCCAACGGCAGCGGCAAGACCACGTCGCTGCGCATGCTGTGCGGGCTGCTGACGCCGGACGCCGGCGAGGGCCGCGTGCTGGGGCTGGACTTCCGCCGCCAGGCCGCCGACGTGAAGCGCCAGGTGGGCTACATGACGCAGAAGTTCGGCCTCTACGAAGACCTGTCGATCCGCGAGAACCTGGACTTCATCGCGCGGCTGTTCTCCATGCCGGACCGCCGCCAGGCCGTGGACGGCGCGCTGGCGCGCCTGGGCCTGACGACGCGCGAGCGGCAGCTGGCCGGCTCGCTGTCCGGCGGCTGGAAGCAGCGGCTGGCGCTGGCGGCCTGCCTGCTGCACCGGCCCAGGCTGCTGCTGCTGGACGAGCCCACCGCCGGCGTGGACCCCAAGGCGCGGCGCGAGTTCTGGGACCAGCTCCACGACCTGGCGCAGGAGGGCATCACGGTGCTCGTCTCCACGCACTACATGGACGAGGCGCAGCGCTGCGACGAGCTGGTCTACATCGCCTACGGCCGCGTGCTGGCGCGCGGCACGGCGGCGTCGGTCATCGCCGGCGCCGGCGCGCACGACCTGGAGGACGCGTTCGTGCGGCTCGTCGCCCAGGCCACCGACAACTTCGGGGCTCACGCGTGATGCAGGCGCTGGCCCGCACTTTCGCCATCGCGCTGAAGGAGGTGCAGCAGATGCTGCGCGACCGGCTCACGTTCGCGATGGCGGCGGGCGTGCCCATCCTGCAGCTCATCCTGTTCGGCTACGCGATCAACACCGACCCCAAGGGCCTGCCCACCGCCATCGTCAGCCAGGACACCAGCCCGATGGCGCGCAGCCTCGTCGCGGCGCTGCAGACCAGCGGCTACTTCCACGTCGTCGAGACCGGCCTGTCAGAAGCCCGCGGCGACGAGCTGCTGCAGCGCGGCGACATCCAGTTCCTCGTCGTCGTGCCGGACCGCTTCGGCGCCCGCGTCGTGCGCGGGGAGCGGCCCGCGGTGCTCATCGCCGCCGACGCCACCGACCCGTCCGCCGGCAGCAACGCGATGGCCGCGCTCGGCCAGCTGAGCCAGACGGCGCTGAACCGCGACCTGCGCGGCGTGCTGGCTGCGCACGCGCCGCAGGCGGCGGCGCCGTTCGAGGTGCGCGTGCAGCGCCGCTACAACCCCGAGGGCCTGAGCCGCTACAACATCGTGCCGGGGCTGGTGGGCACCATCCTGACGATGACCATGGTGATGCTGACCGCGCTGGCCATGACGCGCGAGCGCGAGCGCGGCACGATGGAGAACCTGCTCGCCACGCCGGTGCGGCCCATCGAGGTCATGGTCGGCAAGATCCTGCCCTACGTCGTGCTGGGCTATGTGCAGCTGGGCGTCATCCTCGGCGCGGCCTTCCTGCTGTTCGACGTGCCCATGGTGGGCAGCGCCCCGCTGCTGCTGGCGATGATCGGCGTCTTCATGCTGGCCAACCTGGGCGTGGGCTTCACGTTCTCCACGCTGGCGCGCAACCAGCTGCAGGCGCTGCAGCTGACGTTCTTCTTCTTCCTGCCCAGCATGCTGCTGTCGGGCTTCATGTTCCCGTTCCGCGGCATGCCGGCGTGGGCGCAGTGGCTGGGCGAGGCGCTGCCGCTGACGCATTTCCTGCGCATCGTGCGCGGCGTCATGCTGAAGGGCTCGGGCGCGGCCGAACTGCTGCCGGAGCTGTGGCCCATGCTGGCCTTCCTGGCCGTGGCCGGCGGCGTGGCGCTGGCGCGCTACCGGCAGACGCTGGACTGAGCGCCGCTCAAGGCCAGTGGCGCTGGAACACCGCGGCGACGTCCGGGTGCTGCTCCACGCGCAGCAGCTGCGCATGGAAGGCCGGCCGCTGCGCCTGCAGATGCGCCCGCGCGCCGGACCACTTGGACACCACCGTCGCCAGCAGCTCCAGCGCACCCGGCGAGCCCGCGTCGAAGCCGATGCCGAACTCGTCGGCGAAGGTCTGCCAGTGCAGGTGCAGCCGCGCCCGCGTGCCGGCGCGGATGCGCTCCTTCATCGCGTCGTCGCAGGGCTCGCACCAGCGCTCGGGTGGGCCTGTTCAGGCCACGGCAGCGGGTTGCGTTGAGGCCAGACAGCCCGCGGGCAAGGCGCAAGCCGGAGCCGGGTGGGCACCCGGCGAGGACTTGCAACGCCGCTCGCGGGCTGTCTGGCCTCAACCCGAAGGGAAGGCCATCCGCAAGGGGCCACTCGGCGTTGCACCGCTGGCCCGCATACCAATGCGGGCTGCGCGCTGCGCCTTGATTGGCCCCTTGCGGATGGCCTTCGCAACCCACTGCCGTGGCCTGAAAAGGCCCCGATGACGCTGATGGCCGCGTAGCAGTTGGCGGCGATGTAGACCAGCCCGCGCACGGCCCGCGCGCGGGCGCTGGCGTCCGCCGACAGCAGCAGGCCGGGCGGCGCCGTCAGGCCCAGGTGGATGAGGATGGCGGCGCTTTCCGTCAGCACGGTGCCATCGGCCAGCACCAGCGTCGGGATCTGGCCCAGCGGGTTCACGCGCAGCAGGTCGTCCAGGCCGGGGCCGGGCGTCCAGGAGGCGGCATCCACCGCCGTGAAGGCCAGGCCCGCCCGGGCCAGCGCGGCCTCGATGGCGGCGGCGCCGGAACCCTTGCAGCCGTACAAGGTCAACATGATCCTGACTCCTTCGTCGAGCGTGCAAAATCGTCTCACATCATGAGCCCAGCCCCCTCGTTGCCGCCCCTGCGCCGCCTGCCGCCCAAGCCCAGCTTCGGCCGCGTGAGCGTGGGCGTGCAGGGTCGCGTGATGATGTCCATCGCCGAAGGCCCGTTCGACGCCGACCTGATGGCGGCCACCAAGCGCGCCATCGCGCTGGCCGGCAAGCGGCTGCCGGCGGACCGGCGCTTCGGCGACCTGCTGGAGATCCGCGGCAGCCTGCGCATGGACGGCGACGCGCTGGCCCAGCTGCGCGCCAGCATCGAGAGCTTCTCCAAGCGCGGCATCGTCGCCATCTCCACGGTCTTCCTGGTGCCGCCGGGCCTGCCGGGCATCGAGCGGCTGCCGGCGCTGATGGACATCTGGCGCGCCAGCCGCCCGGTGCGCCGCGCCGACAACTTCGACACGGCCTGGGCGCTGGTCAACGCCGACCTGAAGGCCGCCGGCCTGCCACCGCAGCCGCCGCCACCGCGGCCTTGAGCGGCTCCGCGGCCGCACCCGGCCTCGTCAGGCGCCGCCGAGGGGCCACGGCCGCTGCGCGGGCCGCAGCTGTTCCCACAGCGCGCCCAGCGCCAGCACGCCGGCGTCGTCGAAGCGGCGACCGATGATCTGCAGGCCGATGGGCAAGCCGGACGACGTGTAGCCGGCGTTGATGGCCAGCGCCGGCTGCTCGCTCATGTTGAACGGCAGCGTGAACGCGATGTGCTCGAACGGCCGGGCCGGGTCATGCAGCGGGCTGGCCTGGTGGGCCGGGTAGGCCGGCATGGGCGACACCGGCGACAGCACGAAGTCGAACGGTTCACAGGCCGCGTTGGCGGCCTCGCGCAGCGCCTGCATCTGGCTGTAGCCGTGGAAGACCGTCGCGCCGTCGTAGCCGGCGGCGGGCGCCACCCAGTCGAGGATGTAGGGCAGCACGCGCTCGCGCTGCGCGGCCGGCAGCGCCGAGATGTCCAGCCACGAGCGCATGCGCCAGAAGCGGTCGATGCCGTCGGCCATGTCGCGCTTCGTGAAGCCGGCCAGCGGTTCGACGACGGCGCCGGCCTGCTCGAAGGCGCGCGCGGCGGCCGTGATGGCGGCGGCCACGTCGGGCTGCACGGCGTCGCCCCAGCCGGCGTCCAGCATCACGCCGATGCGCAGGCCGCGCACGTCCAGCGGCCGCGGGGCCACGTCGCCGGGCGGCAGCTGCGTGGGGTCGCGCGCATCGGGCTGCGCGAGCACGGCCAGCATCGCGGCGGCATCGGCCACGCTGCGCGTCAGCGGGCCGGCCACGCGGCCGGCGTAGCCCGGCTTGATGGGCACGCGGCCATGGCTGGGCTTCAGGCCGACGAGGCCGCACCAGCCGGCCGGCAGCCGGATGGAGCCGCCGATGTCGGTGCCCAGGTGCAGCGGGCCGTAGCCCGCCGCGGCCGCGGCCGCGGCGCCGGCGCTGGAGCCGCCGGGGGTCATCGCCGTGTTCCACGGGTTGCGTGCCGGCTCGGCGTAGAGGCTGCTCAGGCCCGAGCTCAGCATGCCGTAGTCGGGCATGGTGGTGCGCGCCCACGCGATGGCGCCGGCCTCGCGCAGCCGCGCGGCGGGCGGGGCCTCGAAGCCGGCCACCGCGTCTTCCGGCGTGGCGGCCGTGCCCAGCCGGTAGGCCGCACCGGGCACGGCGATGTTTTCCTTCAGCGTGACGGGCACGCCGTCCAGCGCCCGCGGCGTGCCGGCCCGCCAGCGGGCCTCGCTGGCGCGGGCGGCGGCCAGCGAACCGTCGGCGTCCACCGCGCACAGCGCATGCAGCTGGCCTTCGCGCGCGTCGGCCTGCGCGAGCACGGCCTGCACCGCATCCACCGGCGACAGCGTGCCGCGGCGGTAGGCCGCCAGCAGCTCGGCAACCGACAGCGCGGCGATCACTTCTTCAGCTTCTCGGCAGCCTTCAGCATCGCATCGATGTGGCCGTCGGGGCTCATGCTGGCGTGCACGGCGGCAACCTTGCCGTCGGGCGAGATCAGGTAGGACACCCGGTCGGCCATCGTGCCGGGCACCATCTTGAGCTCGACGTCGTAGGCCTTGATGACCTTGCCCGCGGCATCGGCGCCGACGGCGAACTTGCTGCGGCAGGCCTCGACGCTGAACTTCTTCAGCGTGTCGATGTTGTCGTTGGACAGGCCGATGACGGTGGTGTTGAGCGCCTTGAACTTGTCGGTCGCCTCGGCGAACTGGTGGGCCTCGACGGTGCAGCCGCTGGTGAAGGCCTTGGGGTAGAAGTACACGACGACCGGGCCCTGCTTCAGCGCCTCGGCGAGCTTGAACTTGAAGGGCTGGCCACCGACGGCGGCGTCGGTGCTGAAGTCGGGCGCGGGGGCGCCGACGGTCAGCGCGGCGTGGGCGGGCAGCGCCAGGCCGAGCAGCAGCGGCAGCGGCAGGGCAAGGAGCAGGCGGGCGGGGGACGTCAACATAACGACTCCAAAAGGTGAACAGTCACATCGGTCAGCCACAAGGCGGTGGCCAGCAGGCGCCTAGTATCCGCGGCGGTGAATTCCGAGGTGCCCGACATGACTTCTCCCCGCCACTGCCTGCCGCCGTTGCTGGTCCTGCTCACCCTCGCCGGCTGCGGCGGCGTCAGCAGCCCGACGCCAGACATTGGCGGCGCCATCGCGGACGGCCTGATCTGCGGCCTGCGCAACTGCACCGAGTCCGCGACGCTGAATGTCGACGAGATCAGCCCGCGCTTCACGGCGATGCAGGCGGCTGGCGACAGCACCCTCGTCGTGGAGGGCGACCTGGGCAAGTCCGCCAACGTGCTGACCACGGTGCTGATCGCGCCCGACGAGCGGCTGAGCGCGTCCGTCGATGGCGGCACCGAGGTCACGCTCGCGAGCCCGGACGGCAAGCGCCTCAACTACACGGCCCGCCTCGCCGCCGCCGGCGAGCAGTCGGTGGTGCGCGTGGTGTTCACGCGCGGCGGCACGCGGCATGTCAGCCAGGTCACGCTGCCGGCCGGCTTCACGGTGCTGCAGCCCACCGGCGGCCCGCTGCTGACGCGCTCCGGCGCCGCGCTGCCCGTGCGGCTGAGCCAGGCCACGGTGGGCGCCGCCAGTGCCTCGGCCAGCGGCAACTGCAGCCGCAGCGACGGCAGCAGCTTTGAGCTCAAAGGCGCTTCGCTGGGCGCCCGCACCGAAACCAGCGTGGCCGGCGGCTACCGGCTGGAGCCGGCGGCGGTGGACGACAGCCTGAACGCGGCGAGCCGCAACGCGAACAACAACGACGCGCGCACGCCGGCCGTCACGCGCTGCGAGCTGGTCGTCACGTGGACCGCCAAGGCCACGGGCAGCATCGCGCCGACGATGAACGGCCACGGCAGCCTCACGGGGCTGCGCACCGCCTCGCATCCGCTGAGCTACGACGCGCGGCTCTGAAGCAGGCCGTCCGCCAGCCAGCGCTGCAGCAGGCCGATGACCGCCGGCGCCGCGGCATCGGCGTCGCCCAGCTGCGCGGCGGCGGCCTCGCACAGCGCGGCGAACGGCTCGCCCCGCGCCACCGCGTCCAGCAACATGGCCTCCAGCGGCTCCAGCGAGCGCCAGCGCGTTTCGCCGGCCTGGCGCCAGGCCAGCAACACGTGGTCGTGCGGCAGGGGCTCGGGCAGCTCGGGCTGGTCGTCGCCGGACTCGGGGGCCCATTCGCGCAGCACGCGCCAGGCGGGCTCGACGGCATGCGCCAGCGCCACGCGCCGTGCGCTGGGCTGCAGTTGCAGCACCAGCCCGGCCCAGTCATCGGGCGCCAGCGCCGCGAGCGCCGCGCCGTCCAGCAGCGGCGCGTCGGCCGCGTCGAAGGCGCCGCGCAGCGCCCAGTCCATGCGGGCGATGTCGACGAGGCTGGCGTGCGGCACGAGGTCGTCGCCGGCCTGGGCCATGAAATCGGCCAGCGCGTCGCCGAACCAGCGGATGGACGGATGCCGGCTGGGGCGGGCGGCGAGGTAGGCGCGGCCCAGCGCGTCGAAGGCGTCGTCGCCCAACGCGCGGGCCAGCACGGTGTGGTTGTCGGCTAGCGCGGCGACGAGGCGGGCGCGGTAGGCATGGCGGTAGACCTCCAGGCCCAGCGCGAAATCGCCGGCCAGCAGGCCCGTGGCGTCGCCGTCGTCGCGGACGGCGGCGGCCAGCTGGCGCTGTTGCTGCACGACGCTCATGACGCCAACCGCCGCGCGATGGCCAGCTCGTCCAGCAGCTCGGGCAGCGGCGGGATGTGGTCGTCGCGCTCGATCATCGTGGGCACGGCGCCGAAGCGCTGCAGCGCGTGGCCATACAGCGCCCAGACCTCGGGCCGCACCGGGTGGTCGTGCGTGTCGATGACGATGTCGCCGCGGTCCTCGTGGCCGGCAAGGTGGATCTGCGCGACGCACCCGACGGGGATGGCGTTCAGGTAGTCCAGCGGGTCGAAGCCGTGGTTGCGGCCGGACACGTAGACGTTGTTGACGTCGAGCAGCAGCCGCGCGCCGGTGGCGGCCAGCAGCTGCGCGAGGAAGTCCCACTCGGTCATCTCGTCGGCGGCGAAGCGCACGTAGCTGGACACGTTCTCCAGCACCAGTGCGCGGCCCAGCAGGTCCTGCACCTGCGCGACGCGGCCACCGACATGGTCCAGCGCGGCGCGTGTCAGCGGCACGGGCAGCAGGTCGTGCAGCTGGCTGTGCGCGTCGGCGCTCCAGCACAGGTGATCGGACACCCAGCCGGGCTGCAGCCGGTCGGCCAGGTTCTTCAGGTCGCGCAGATAGGCCAGGTCCAGCGGCTCGGGGCCGGCGACGGACAGCGACACGCCGTGCATGACCAGCGGGTAGTCGGCGCGGATGCGCTCCAGATGCGCCAGCGGCGGACCGCCGGGCACGAGGTAGTTCTCGGAAATGATCTCCAGCCAGTCGGGCCGCGCGGCGGCATCGACGCCGGCCTCGAAGGCAGCGTAATGCTCGGTGCGCAGGCCGAGGCCGAAGCCTTGGATCTTGGTCATCGTCAGAAGGGAAAACGGTGCGGCGCCGCAGGCGCCCGCACCTCATCCAGCGGCACTGGCGGAACTGGCTCTGCCTGGCCGCTCAGTGCTGCCAAGGCCAGCGGCCTTGTCCTTCGCCAGGCACAAACAGTCCTCAGGACTGTTTGTGTCCGGGCTCAGCCCCCTTGAGGGGGAGGCGCATCAAGCGCCTCGGGGGTGGGCTTGCCCTTCGGGGGTGGGCTTTACTTCTCCACCTTGCCGCCGGCCTTGGTGCACTCGTCGGCCGACTTCTTGCTGACCCAGCCCTGGCCCTTGCAGCCGTTGTGGCCCTTGCACTCGCTCTTGGCGGTCTTGCACTCGGAGGTGCCCTTGCAGCTGTTCACGCCGGAACACTTGACCATGCCGTCGGCGGCCAGCGCCGTCGTGGGCACGGCGGTGGCGAACAGGGCGGCAGCAGCGGCGGCAATGCCCAGGCCGGTCTTCAGGGATGCGTTCATGGGGAGTCTCCAAAAAGGAAAGAGTGGTTGAGATCGGGTTCACCACAGGTCGGCACCGGAAGGCCCGGCATCAACTTGCCAGCGTCCGTCGGGGGCCCTGCCCTACTCCTTACAGCCGACGCGCAGATTCTGATTACCCGGCGTTATGACTGCAATGGCGCGTGGCATTCGTCATGGTCAGAGGTGAGCCGCTAGAGTCCCGAGGCTTAGCGCCCCCATTTCCCATGCTGAACACCGAAACCCCGAGCACCCGGCATCCCGACCTGGACACCTACGCCACACCGGCGCTGCTGGATGCCTTCATCGCCGACCAGACCGCCGCCGTCGCCGCCGTCAAGGCTGCCGCGCCGCAGCTCGCCGCGGCCGTGGACGCGGCGCTGCCGCGCATCCGCGCCGGCGGCCGGCTGCTGTACGCAGGCGCCGGCACGTCGGGCCGCCTGGGCGTGCTGGACAGCGTGGAGCTGTACCCCACCTTCTCGTGGCCGCGCGAACGGGCCGTGGCCGTCATCGCCGGCGGCCACGGCGCGATGTTCGTCGCCGTGGAAGGCGCCGAGGACGACCGCCTGCAAGGCGCCGCCGACCTCGCCGCGCTGAAGCCCGGCCCCAACGACGTGGCGCTGCTGCTGGCCGCATCGGGCGGCACGCCCTACGTGCTGGGCGCCATCCAGGCCGCGCGGGACGCCGGCGCGCTGACCATCGGCATCGCCAACAACCCCGGCGCGCCGGTGGCGCAGCAGGCCGAGATCGGCGTCATCCTGGACACCGGCGCCGAGGTCATCTCCGGCAGCACGCGGCTGAAGGCCGGCACGGCGCAGAAGATCGCGCTGAACTCGTTCTCGTCGGCGCTGATGGTCAAGCTCAACAAGGTGTACGGCAACCTGATGGTGGACCTGAAGGCCACCAACGCCAAGCTCGTGAAGCGGGCGCTGGCGCTGACGGTGCGCGCGTCGGGCGCCAGCGAGGCGGACGCCCAGGCCGCCCTGGCGCAGTGCGACCACCATGTAAAGACGGCGCTGGTGATGTTGAAGCGCGGCGTGGGTGTCGATCAGGCTCGGCAGCTGCTCGAAGCCGCCGACGGCAGCGTGAGCCGGGCACTGGCCGCGTGAGCGCGACGCAGCGCTCCCCGTGGGCGTGGATTCCCACGCTGTACTTCGGGCAAGGCATCCCCTACGTCGTCGTGATGACCCTGTCGGTCGTCATGTACAAGAACCTCGGCATCTCCAACACCGACATCGCGCTCTACACCAGCTGGCTCTACCTGCCCTGGGTCATCAAGCCGCTGTGGTCGCCGCTGGCCGAGCTGTTCGGCACCAAGCGTGCGTGGGTCACGGTGCTGCAGTTCTTCGTCGGCGCGGCGCTGGCCGGCGTGGCGCTGACGCTGCCCGGCGAGCGCGCGTTCCAGATGACGCTGGCGGTGTTCTGGCTGATGGCGTTCGCGTCCGCGTCGCACGACATCGCCGCCGACGGCTTCTACATGCTGGCGCTGCCGCAGCACAGCCAGGCCGCCTTCGTCGGCGTGCGCTCCACGTTCTACCGGCTGGCCAACATCGGTGGCCAGGGCGGGCTGGTGTATCTGGCCGGTGAGCTGACCGAGCGCACCGGCAGCGTCGTGCAGGCGTGGGCTGCCGTGTTCTGGCTGCTGGGCGGGCTGTTCGTGGCGCTGGCGCTGTGGCACGCGTTCGCGTTGCCCCGGCCCGCGGCGGACGTGCGCGGCGCCGGTGGCGCGGCCGCGCGCGGGCTGGTGGCGGAGTTCTTCGCCGTGTTCGCGAGCTACTTCAAGAAGCCCGGCATCCTCGTCACGCTGGGCTTCCTGCTGCTGTACCGCTTCCCCGAGGCGCAGCTGCTGAAGCTGGCAACGCCCTTCCTGCTGGACCCCGTCAGCGACGGCGGCCTGGGCCTGTCGACCAAGGCCGTCGGCATCGCCTACGGCACCGTGGGCCTGACGGCGCTGACGCTGGGCGGGCTGTGCGGCGGCTGGGTCATCTCCAAGGTGGGCCTGAAGAAGGCGCTGTGGCCGCTGGTGGCCGCCATGCACGTGCCCAACGTGGCCTTCCTCGTGCTGGCGCTGACACACCCGACCAGCCTGGCCGTCATCAGCGCGGCGCTGGCCGTCGAGCAGTTCGGCTACGGCCTGGGGTTCACGGCTTACCTGATGTACATGATCCACGTGGCTGATGGCCCGCAAAAGACTGCGCACTATGCGATCTGCACCGGCTTCATGGCGCTGGGCATGATGATCCCCGGCATGTGGAGCGGCTGGCTGCAGGACCACCTCGGCTACGTGCCCTTCTTCGCGTGGGTGCTGGTGGCCACGGTGCCCAGCGTCGCGATGGCGGCGCTCATCAAGATCCCCGACTGCTTCGGGAAGAAGGTCGAGTGAACGGCCGCGTCCTCAGCCTGGATGCGTTCCGCGGCTTCGCCATCGCGGCGATGCTGCTCGTCAACAACCCGGGCGACTGGGGCCATGTGTACGCGCCGCTGCTGCACGCCCCATGGCACGGCTGGACGTTCACGGACTGGGTGTTCCCGTTCTTCGTGTTCATCAGCGGCATGGCGATGACGATCAGCCTCGCCCGCCGCGCGCAGGCCGGCGCCGACAAGACCGCGCTGCTGCTCGCCACATCGCGCCGCGCCGTGCTCATCATCGGCATCGGCCTGCTGCTGAACCTCATCCCGAGCTTCGACCTCGCCACGCTGCGCCTCCCCGGCGTGTTGCAGCGCCTGGGCCTGTGCACGCTGCTGGCCGCACCCATCGTGCTGTGGTGCGGCGCGCGCGGCGTGGCGCTGTGGGCGCTGGGGCTGATGGCCGTCTACTCGGTCATCCAGCTGTGCCTGCCGGTGCCGGATGCCGACGGCGTCGTCCACGTGGGCCTGCTGGAACCCGGCAAGGATGCCGGCGCGTGGCTGGACCGGCTGCTGATGGACGGCCACCTGTGGAAGCAGGCGAAGACCTGGGACCCCGAGGGCCTGCTCTCCACGCTGCCGGCCGTCGCGTCGCAGCTGCTGGGCGTGCTGGCGGGCTATGTGCTGGCGTCCCGCCGGCAACCCGCCGAGAAGGCCATGACCTGGGTCATCGCCGGCCTGGCCTCGCTGTGGCTGGGCCAGGTGCTGCACGCGTGGCTGATGCCCATCAACAAGTCGCTGTGGACGCCGGCCTTCGTCTTCACGATGGCCGGCTGGGCCTGCCTGGTGTTCGCCGTCTTCTACTGGCTGCTGGACGCAATGCCGCAGCCGCTGTCACGTGCGCGCTGGGCAAGGGTGCTGCACCCGCTGGTGGTGTTCGGCATGAACGCGCTGTTCCTGTTCGTGCTGTCGGGGCTCGTCGCCAAGCTGCTCCACACGTTCACGCTGGCCGACGGCCGCAGCCTGGGCCGGCACCTGTACCAACCCCTGCTCGACACGGGCCTCGCGCCCATCAACGCGTCGCTGCTGCATGCGATCGCCTTCGTGCTCGTCATGTATGCCGTGGCGTGGTTCATGCACCGCCAACACTGGTTCATCAAGCTATGAAGCGCCGCGACCTCCTCAGCCTCGCCAGCCTGCCGCTGCTGGGCGCCTGCGCCACGCCGCCCGCGCCGCCGCCCGCCCCGCCGGGCGACGCACCGGCAGCGCCCTCACCAGCGGCCAGCGCCGTGGCAGCCCCACCCGCCGTGCCGCCGCGCGAATGGCGCGCCGCCTGGGTGGCCACCGTCGCCAACATCGACTGGCCCAGCAAGAAGGGCCTCTCCGCCGAAGCCCAGCAGGCCGAGATCCGCGCGCTGTGCGACACGGCGCAGCGCATCGGCCTGAACGCGCTGATCCTGCAGGTGCGCCCGGGCGCGGATGCGCTGTACGAATCGAGCCTGGAGCCGTGGAGCGAGTACCTCACCGGCACGCAGGGCCAGCACCCGGGCTACGACCCGCTGGCCGTCTGGCTGGCCGAGGCACGTCTGCGCGGGCTGGAGCTGCATGCCTGGCTCAACCCCTACCGCGCGCGACACAGCACGGCCAAGTCCGCACCGGCGGCCACGCACCTGAGCCGCACGCAGCCCGACTGGGTGAAGCGTTATGGCGACCAGCTGTGGATAGACCCCGGTGAGCCCGCCGCCGCGGAGCACACGCTGGCCGTCGTGCGCGACCTGCTGAGCCGCTATGCGGTGGATGGCATCCACATCGACGACTACTTCTACCCCTACCCGGTGCAGGACGCGGCGAAGAACGACATCGACTTCCCCGACGAAACCAGCTGGCAGAAGTACCTCGCCGGCGGCGGCAGCCTGGCGCGCGCCGACTGGCGCCGCTACAGCGTGAACCGCCTCGTGCAGCGGCTGTACGCGGTGGCCCACGAGACGCGGCCCGGCACCCGCGTGGGCATCAGCCCCTTCGGCCTGCCGCGGCCGGACCTGCGGCCCGCCGGCATCACCGGCTTCAGCCAGTACGACAAGCTGTACGCCGACGTGGAGCTGTGGCTGCGCGAGGGCTGGCTGGACTACCTCGCGCCTCAGCTGTACTGGCCGCGGGCGCAGGCGGCGCAGGCCTTCGACGTGCTGCTGCAGTCGTGGCAGGCGCTGAACCCGCTGGACCGGCCGCTGCACCCGGGGCTGTTCACCAGCCGCATCGACAGCACGCCGCAGAGCTGGCAGCCCGACGAGGTCCTGGGCCAGATCGACAGCATCCGCCGGCTGGCGCCGGGCAGCGGGCACATCCACTTCAGCCTCGTCGCGCTGGCGCAGAACCGCAAGGGCATTGCGGACGCGCTGCGCACGGGGCCGTACGCAGCGCGCTGACGCGGAGTAGTCAGAAGGGATTGCGGGTCAGCTTCAGCTCGTAGGCCTTGTCGCCGGAGCCCAGCATCAGCGTCGTCTTGCCCTTCACGCGCACGTACAGCGCCTGCGTCTTGCCCGACGTGTTGTAGTAGTTGATCTCGGGCTTGTTGTTGATGACGGTGGACTTGGCCAGCACCTTGCCGGTGGCGTCCAGCAGCTCCAGCGACGCGCTGAAGTTGAAGTCCATCGCCAGCACCACGATGTTGGTGGACAGGCCCTGGCCGGCCGGCAGGTTCAGCGAGAACACGTCCACCTGCTCCGGGTAGGCCGCCTGCAGCGTGCCGATGACGCGGGCCGGGAACACGTTCAGGTACTGCGCGGTGGCGACCGTGTCGTTGGGCTCGCGCTCGGCGCGGAAGCCGCGCGCGGCGATGACGGCCGCCTCGGCGTCGACGATGCCGGTGCCGCAGCCGCTGCAGCTGCCGGGGAAGCTGCGCGCCGAGGCCTTCATCAGGTAGGCCGTGTCAGACGGCATCAGCAGACTGTTGCTGGCCATCATCAGCGCGGCCACGCCGGCCACGTGGGGCGCAGCCATCGAGGTGCCGCTCATGCCGGCCAGCGCATCGGTGCTGGGGCCGGCCGTGCCCATGTTGGACAGCGACCAGACCGGGTTGTCCTTGTCGCCGCCGGGCGCGGCGATGTCCACGCCGCTGCCGAAGTTGGAGTAGCTGGCGCGGGCGCCGGCCCGGGTGGTGGCGGCCACGGCCATCACGCCCTTGCAGTTGGCGGGCGCGTGGTTGGACACGTCCTCCTCGTCGTTGCCGGCGGCCACCACGATCAGCGCGCCCAGCTTGCGGGCGTAGTCGATGGCCGACTGGTAGGTGCTGCCGCAGCTGTGCTGGCCGCCCAGCGACAGGTTCAGGATGAGCGCCGGGTTGGCGTTCTTGGGCAGGTTGCCCACGCTGCCACCCACGGCCCAGACGATGCCGTCGGCCACGTCGGACTCGGCACCGCCGCACTTGCCCAGCACGCGCACCGGCACGATCTTGGCCTTGGGCGCCACGCCGCTGACCCACATGCCGTTGTTGCCCACGGCGGCGATGGTGCCGGCCACGTGGGTGCCGTGCCAGCTGCTGGCCTCGGCCGGCTCGAACAGGCCGCAGGCGCCGGCGGCCACGTTGTCGCCGGGGTCGCTGGCGTCGCTGTCGCGGCCGCCGCCGTCACCGGCGCGGGTGCTGTCGCTGATGAGGTCGTAGCCCGGCAGCAGGTTACCGACGAGATCGGCATGCGGGCGCACGCCGGTGTCCAGCACGGCCACGCGCTGGCCGAAGCCCTGGCTCAGGTCCCAGGCCTTCTGGATGTTGATGCCGCCCGTGCCGCTGACGAAGTCCCACTGCAGGTCCCAGCGGCCGTCGTTGGGCGTGAAGCTGGCGCGCACGACGTGGTCGATCTCGACCGACTCGATGCTGGGGTCGGACAGCTGGATGTCGCGCGCCAACTGGGTCAGATCGCGCGCCGGCACGCGGCGGTCCAGGCGGATCACGCGGCGGCCGAAGGCGCTCTCGCGGTCGAAGGCCACGCGCTGGCCGCGCGCCTCGGTCATCGCGCGGAAGCCCTGCACGGCGGCCTTGGCGGCCACCGGCGTGCGGCTGCCGTCCTTGAACTTGATGATGAAGCCGGCGGCTGCCGGCTCGGCCGGGGCGCGGCGCGCCTGCGGCGCAGGCTGGATCAGCTGGGCCTGCGCCAGCGTGCTGGCGCTCAGCAGCGCGGCGGTGGCGATCAGGGTCAGGGTGTGGCGGGTCGAGGTCATGAAGGGCTCCGTGTCGAAAGAGCCGTCATGCTCGGCAGCGCGCGTTGCAGCGCCGCTTCAGCGAAGCGGGGGGTGCGTTTCGTTTGTTTCAGCGCGGCACGGCGCGCACGCGCAGCCGGGCGCGCAGGTCGTCCAGCAGCGTGCGCGCGGGCAGCGACAGCGCGCGGTCCTGCCGCCACACCAGCACCCACTGCCGCCGCAGCGGGAAGCCCGCCACCGGCAGCACCGCCAGCCCCTCGCCCGCCGGCTCGGCCGCCAGCGTGTGGCGGGACAGCAGCGCCAGCCCCAGCCCCGCGCGCACCGCGTGCTTGACGGCCTCGTTGCTGCCCAGCGCCATGCGCGGCGGCCAGTCGATGCCACGCTCGGCCAGCGCCTCCTCCAGCACGGCGCGCGTGCCCGAGCCGGTCTCGCGCACCAGCAGCGGCTGGTCCACCAGGTCCTGCAGCCGCAGGCGCCGCCGCGCGGCGAGCGGGTGGTCCAACGCGGCGATAAACACCAGCGGGTTCTCCAGGAACGGCCAGCGCGCCAGCGGCAGGTGCGTGGGCGGCCGCATCATCGCGGCCAGCTCGTCGTCGCCGCGCTCCAGCCTTGCGACGACGGCATCGCGGTTCTCCACCGCCAGCTCGATGCGGATGCCCGGGTACTGCCGCGCGAACGGGCCCAGCAGGTCGGGCAGGAAGTACTCGGTCGTCGTCACCGCAGCGATGCGCAGCCGCCCCTGGCGCAGGCCCTGCAGCGCGGCGGCGTCTTCTTCGAACTGCTGCCAGCGCCCGGCCATGTCGCGCACGGTGGCGGCCAGCTGCTCCGCTACGGCGGTGGGCACCAGGCCGCGGCCCTGCGGCTCGAACAGCACCAGCCCCAAGCTCGCCGCCAGTTCCTTGAGCTGCGTGGACACGGTCGGCTGCGCCAGGTGCAGCGCCCGCGCCGCACGGCCCACGCCGCCCAGGCGCACGGTGGCTTCCAGGCTGCGCAGCTGCGGCCAGCTGGCCCGCCACGCCTTCTCCAGCCCCGGGGGCGGCGCATCACGCATTGGCAAATTTGATCAATGGCATCGACATAAATCAATTGTGCATATCAACGGGCCTGCGCACCATCGCGCCCCGCCATGCAGAATTTTCTCGATCCCGCCATCCTCTTCTTCGTCTTCGGCCTGCTGGCCGGGGCCCTCAAGTCCAACCTGGAGATCCCGCCGCCCATCGCGCGCTTCCTGTCGCTGTACCTGCTGATGGCGCTGGGCCTGAAGGGCGGCTTCGCGCTGGCCAGGTCGGGCCTCACCGCCGAGGTGGTGGTGAGCCTGGCCTGCGCGCTGCTGCTGGCCGCCGCGGTGCCGGCGCTGGGCTACCTGCTGCTCAAGCGGCTGGTGTCGCGCTTCGACGCGGCCGCCATCGCGGCCACCTACGGCTCGGTCAGCGCCGTCACGTTCATCACCGCCACGCAGTACCTGGGCAACCAGGGCGTCGCCTTCGGCGGGCACATGGCCGCGGCCATGGCGCTGATGGAATCGCCCGCCATCGTGATGGCCGTGGTGCTGGCCAACCTGGCCCGCAAGCGCGAGGGCAGCACGGCGCATTCGCACAGCCTGAAGTCGGTGCTGCACGAGTCCCTCACCGACGGCGCGCAGCTGCTGCTCATCGGCGCGATGGCCGTGGGCCTGATCACCGGCGCCTCGGGCGAGGCCGCGATGAAGCCCTTCGCCGGCGACCTGTTCAAGGGGATGCTGGCCTTCTTCCTGCTGGACATGGGCCTGCTGGCTGCGCGCAACCTGGGCTCGCTGCGCGGCGAGTCGCCACGGCTGCTGGCCTACGCGCTGCTGGCGCCGCCGGTGCACGCCAGCCTGGCGCTGGCGCTGGCCTGGGCCTGCGGGCTGTCGGTGGGCAACGGCGCGCTGCTGATGGTGCTGGCGGCCAGCGCGTCCTACATCGCCGTGCCGGCGGTGGTGCGCATCGCCATCCCCGAGGCGCGGCCGGCGCTGTACTTCGGCATGTCGCTGGGGCTGACCTTCCCGCTGAACATCCTGGTGGGCATCCCGGCCTACACGGCGGCGGCGCAGCGGGTGCTGTGATGACAAGGGGCCGCCGCGGCGGCCCCCGTCAGCCGGCGCAACGGCTGGTCAGAAAAAGCCCAGCGCGTTGGGCGAGTAGCTCACGAGCAGGTTCTTGGTCTGCTGGTAGTGGTCCAGCATGTCCTTGTGCGTCTCGCGGCCGATGCCCGATTCCTTGTAGCCGCCGAAGGCCGCGTGCGCCGGGTAGGCGTGATAGCAGTTGGTCCACACGCGGCCGGCCTGGATGGCGCGGCCCAGCCGGTAGGCGCGGCTGCCGTCGCGCGTCCACACGCCGGCGCCCAGGCCGTAGGGCGTGTCGTTGGCGATCTGCAGCGCCTCGGCCTCGGTCTTGAACGTCGTCACCGCCAGCACGGGGCCGAAGATCTCCTCGCGGAAGATGCGCATGTTGTTGTGGCCCTGGAACAGCGTGGGCTGGATGTAGTAGCCGCCCGCCAGGTCGCCGCCCAGCTGCGCGCGGCTGCCGCCGGCCAGCACCTTGGCGCCCTCTTCCTTGCCCAGCGCCAGGTAGGTCTCGATCTTGTCCATCTGCATGGCCGAGGCCTGCGCGCCCATCATGGTGTCGGTGTCCAGCGGGTTGCCCTGCTTGATGGCCGCCACGCGCTTGAGCGCGCGCTCCATGAACTTGTCGAAGATGTTTTCCTGGATCAGCGCGCGGCTGGGGCAGGTGCACACCTCGCCCTGGTTGAACGCGAACAGCACCAGGCCCTCGATGGCCTTGTCGAGGAAGGCGTCGTCCTCGGCCATCACGTCGTCGAAGAACAGGTTGGGGCTCTTGCCGCCCAGCTCCAGCGTGGCCGGGATCAGGTTGGCCGCCGCCGCCTGCGCGATGACCTTGCCGGTGGCCGTGCTGCCGGTGAACGCGATCTTGGCGATGCGCTTGCTCGTCGCCAGCGGCGTGCCGGCCTCGCGGCCGAAGCCGTTGACGACGTTGAGCACGCCCGGCGGCAGCAGGTCGGCGATCAGCTCGGCGAACAGCAGGATGCCGATGGGCGTGCTCTCCGCGGGCTTGAGCACCACGCAGTTGCCCGCGCCCAGCGCCGGCGCCAGCTTCCAGGCCGCCATCAGGAGCGGGAAGTTCCACGGAATGATTTGGCCCACGACGCCCAGCGGCTCGTGGAAGTGATACGCGATGGTGTGGCCGTCGATCTCGCTGAGCGCGCCCTCCTGCGCCCGCACGCAGCCGGCGAAGTAGCGGAAGTGGTCCACCGCCAGCGGGATGTCGGCATTCAGCGTCTCGCGGATGGGCTTGCCGTTGTCCACCGTCTCGGCGTAGGCCAGCAGCTCCAGGTTCTGCTCGATGCGGTCGGCGATCTTCAGCAGCACGTTGGCCCGCTCGGCCGGCGGCGTGGCGGCCCAGCCGGCGGCGGCGGCGTGGGCGGCGTCCAGCGCCAGCTCCACGTCGCGCGCGCCCGAGCGGGCGGCCTGGGTGTAGACCTTGCCGTTGATCGGCGAGATCACGTCGAAGTACTGGCCCTCCACCGGCGGCTGGAACTTGCCGCCGATGAAGTTGTCGTAGCGGGGCTTGTAGGCGATCTTGGCGCCAGCGGCGCCGGGGGCGGCGTAAACGGTCATGGGGCTTGTCTCCGAGGGATGGGCGCCCGGCGTCCTGAACGGCGCCGGGTCACCCCCTTCAGCGCAAACCGCGTGCCAGCGCCCCTTCCGCCGGCCCCGCCGCCGGCCGGCGCAAAACCAGGCCCGGCGCCGGCCAGACTGTCACGAAATGGCACACCCGCGCCGGCACACCGTGCCAAACCGGCACAACCGCTTGACGCGCGGCGGCGTCAGGCTAGCGTCCGGCAGGCCGGGCATGCTGACCCGGCACCGCAGAGCGCCCCAAGGCGCCACCCCGCGCCGCACCGGAGACAACGCCATGCCCGCATCCCAGGCCCCCACGCCGCCCGACCGCATCCGCCAGGCCCGCCGCCAGTGGCTGGACACCGGCACCGTCGCCAGCGGCCTCATCGCCGGCCCGCTGCAGGCCAGCTGGGCGCGCTGCCGCGACCACTTCGGCCTCGCCCCCGAAGGCCGCCCCCAGGGCGCGCCGCACGCCAGCGCCGCCCAGCTGGCCCGCGCGCTGGAGCACCGCCACGCGCTGATGGCCCACGCCCAGCCCGTGATGGCCTTCCTGCACGACCAGGTGCAGGGCAGCGACAGCCTCGTGCTGCTGGCCGACGCCCACGGCCTGCTGCTGCACGCCAGCGGCGACGCGCCGTTTGCCGACCGCGCCGCCCGCGTCGCGCTGCGCCCCGGCGCGCTGTGGAGCGAGCAATGGCGCGGCACCAACGCCATCGGCACCGCGCTGGCCGAGGGCCAGCCGCTCGTCGTGCACGCCGGCGAGCACTACCTGTCGCGCAACGGCTTCCTGACCTGCGCCGCCGCCCCCATCGCCGACCCCGCCGGCCAGCTGCTGGGCGTGCTGGACATCTCAGGCGACCGCCGCGGCTACCACCGCCACACGTTGGCGCTGGCCCGCAGCGGCGCCCGCATGATCGAGCACCAGCTCTTCACCGCGCGCCACGCCGCCGGCCTGCACCTGCGGCTGCACACCCAGGCCGAGGGCCTGGGCACCGTCACCGAAGGCCTGCTGGCCGTCAGCGAAGACGGCTGGGTGACCGGCGCCAACACCGCCGCGCTGGACCTGCTGGGCCTGGCCCGCCACGACATCGGCGCCGCCACCGTGGAACGCGCGCTGGGGCTGGACGTGCGCGCGCTGCTGGCGCTGGGCGCCACGCCGCGCCTGCTGCCGCGCGGCGGCGGCAGCGCGCCGCTGTGGCTGCGCGTGGAACGCGGCCAGACGCTGCGCCACGGCGTGGCGCTGTCCACGCCCGCGGTCGCCCCGGCCCGCGCCCCGACCGCTGCTTCGCCGGCCGCCGCGCCCGCGCTGCGCCCCCCACCCGCTGGCGCCCCGGCCGACGCCCTCGCGGCGCTCGACACCGGCGACGCCACGCTGCGCACCGCGCTGGACCGCGCCCGCCGCGTGCTCGACAAGCCGGCCATCCCGCTGCTGCTGCACGGCGAAACCGGCACGGGCAAGGACGTGCTGGCCCGCGCGCTGCACGCCAGCAGCGCCCGCCGCGCCCAGCCCTTCGTCGCCGTGAACTGCGCCGCGCTGCCCGAGACGCTGATCGAGGCCGAACTCTTCGGCTACCGCCCCGGCGCCTTCACCGGCGCCAGCCGCCAGGGCGCGCCCGGCCGCCTGCGCGAGGCGCACGGCGGCACGCTGCTGCTGGACGAGATCGGCGACATGCCGCTGGCCATGCAGGCCCGGCTGCTGCGCGTGCTGGAAGAACGCACCGTCACGCCGCTGGGCGGCGGCACGGCCGTGGCGGTGGACTTCCGGCTGATCTGCGCCAGCCACCGCCGGCTGGCGGACGAGGTCGCCGCGGGGCGCTTCCGCGAAGACCTGTACTACCGGCTGAACGGCCTGACGCTGACGCTGCCGCCGCTGCGCGAGCGCAGCGACCTGCCGGCGCTGGTGGCGAAGCTGCTGCAGGCCGAGGCACCGGCGCGGGCGCTGCGGGTGGATGACGCCGTGATGGCCTTGTTCAGCCGCTACCGCTGGCCAGGGAATGTGCGGCAGCTGGCGAACGTGGTGAGGACGGGGGTGGCGCTGCTGGAGGATGGCGAGGACATGCTGACGCTGGCGCAGCTGGGCGATGACCTGCGGGAGAGGCTGGCGGCGTCAGGCGCCGCGGCTCCTGCTACTGCAGCGAGGCCGGCCATGTGGACTGCCGGTGGCGGCGACCTGCGGGAGCAGGCAGACGCCAGCATCCGGGAGACGCTGGCGGCCGTGGATGGCAATGTGTCGGAGGCGGCGCGGCGGCTCGGCGTCAGCAGGAATACGCTGTACCGGCGGTTGAGTCGGTCAGGTGGGGTTGTTGTACTTTAGATTTAGGGCCTGCCCCCGAGCCCGCGTCGCGCCGCTGCGGATGCGCTGCACATCAAATAACCTAGGGAGTGCTTGTGATAGTCGAAAAGGAAATAGCGCGGGGCGGCTTCGGCCGGGTAGAGCAGGTACGCATGCCAGATGGAAGCAGACTGGCGAAAAAGACGTTTGCACCAGCCATGGCAATAGGATCAGCCTCCGAACTGGAGAAGCTGAAAACCAGATTTTCAAGAGAAGTACGGGTTCAATCCTCGCTAAACTCAAAATCATTCATACCGATAGTTTCTTCAGAACTCTCCAATCCAGATCCGTCTTATCTTATGCCCTTGGCCGATCGAAATTTCCATGACTAAATAGAATTAGATCGAATAAGCGGCAACGTTCCTGCAAATGGACTGGCCGACATACTAAACGCCCTAGAAGAATTGCACCAACTAGGATTTGTGCATCGGGACCTTAAGCCGCAAAATATATTACTCCATGAGGGCACGTGGAAGCTAACCGATTTCGGCCTTGTTTTGCCGCCGTCAACAGGAACAACAAAACTAACATCACTAGACTCAAATTGGGGAACCGCAGCGTACTGCGCCCCGGAGCAAGCCATTGATTTTCGAGGATCCACGCCAGCAGTTGACATATATGCATTCGGCTGCATATTGCACGACATATATTCAAACACGCCACGCATACCCTATCAACGGCAAACCGCACAAGGTTCAATTGGCGCAATCATCGAAAAATGTACGGAGCAACGACCCGAGAAGCGCTTTAAGAGCGTTCAGGCGCTGCGGGGCACACTTCTTACCTTGCTCTCATCGACCACATCAATTACTGCAAGTCCGAAGGCCGCTGAATGGGCGGACGCTGTAAAGTACGTTGGTAGTTGGGACCTAGATAAAGCCCATGCATTCGCTAGATTTTTGTCGCACGCCACGATCTACGACGACAAATATGTTGTCCACTCGGCTCTCGACGAAGAGGCTCTTTCGCTTCTAAAGGATTTGGATTTCGGGCTATGGAAGTTCGTCGCCCTTGAATACTGCAATTGGGTCGAATCCACCGGATTCAGCTTTGAATACTGCGATGTCCTAGTCAAACGCCTTGAGTTCATCTTCAAGGCAGGCGATCATGAATGCAAGGCCGCCTCAGTGCTCGCCGCAGCAGAACTCGCCCAATCGCATAATCGCTGGTACGTGATGGGATATGTGGTAAAGCTTTGCGGCCCAGACCTTGAGGAAAGTGCAGCCCAACGAATTGCTATTGAAATCAAGGCGACCGATGGGGCAAAGATTTTCCAGCGATGCGTAGATGGCATAGGAAAATCAGTTTCAGACTATCACCCTCGAATTGCTGAAATTCTTCAAAACGCATAGTTAGGCAAGGAACGCATCGTCAGCAACGGATCGAATGAGTATGGGTCTAAATGATCGTGAACTCGGGGTCACGGGATCAGGACCACATGCGGGGGAGCCAGGGTCAGGTCTCAAATCTAAAGTCCTCCGCCAATCCCCGCTCCCAGCTGCACCCACCGCTTGCCCTGATGCCTCGTTAGATGCAGACTCGCATCAACTCTGAGGCACTCATCATGCGCACCACCGTCACCATCGACGACGCCCTGTACCAGCAGGCCCTGGAGCTCGCTGAGCCCGACATGGACAAGGCCGACCTGTTTCGCGAGGCCATCAAGACCTTTGTGCGCGTACAGGCTGCCAAGCGCCTGGCTGCGCTGGGCGGCCAGGCGCCGGCGATGGCCGACATACCCCGTCGCCGCGAGGCAGCGCCGCAGTGAAGCCGGTCCTGGTGGACACCTCCGTCTGGGTGGCCCACTTCCGGCAGCACAACGCCGCGCTGGCCGAATTGCTGGCGCTGGACCGGGTGCTCTGCCACCCGCTGGTGATCGGCGAACTGGCCTGCGGCACGCCGCCGTCGCGCAACCGCACGCTGGCCGACTTGTCCCGGCTGCCCTCGGCGCAGCAGGCCAACCTGCAGGAGGTGCTGGCCTTCCTGGAGCGCGAACAGCTGTTCGGCCAGGGCTGCGGCTATGTGGACATCGCGCTGCTGGCGTCCACACGGCTGACGCCTGGTGCGGCGTTGTGGACGCTGG
Organism: Roseateles sp. GW823-FHT07B05; assembly: GCF_058794515.1. Taxonomy (NCBI): domain Bacteria; kingdom Pseudomonadati; phylum Pseudomonadota; class Betaproteobacteria; order Burkholderiales; family Sphaerotilaceae; genus Roseateles; species Roseateles sp. GW823-FHT07B05. The sequence goes on along the minus strand of NZ_JBXAGX010000003.1, from coordinate 203,316 downwards.
ACCGGCGCCTCGCCGCGCTGGCGCAGCGCGCCGGCGTGCTGCATCTTCCCGGCCACTGACCAACGGGATCGGGGTCAGGCCTCAACTCCAAACCTTTCGGCGAGCAAACCGCCCAGATGGCCTGATCGCCAATCCCGGCGCTTCGAATTGCCCGACGCGCTGCTTGTCGGAGTCGCGCACTCGGCCGAGCTTTCTGAACCACCCGACTCCTGCTGCCCCCATGCCCCGCCATCTCAGCGTCGCCACCCAACTCCTGTCCCTGAAAGAGCGCTTCAAGATCCGCGAGGAGCGCGGCGACGGCAGCGAGCCCGTGGAGCTGTATGACTGCACCTGGCGCTTCGCCTGGTTCCGCGAGGTGTGGGTGCTGACGGCCGCGGGCGGGGCCGAGACGGTGATGCGCCGGCGCATCCTGAGCTGGGTGCCGCGGTGGGACATCACCTCGCCGCTCGGGGCCTTCACGCTGTGCCAGCGCGTGTTCACGCTGCGGCGCACGCTGGTGGTGGAAGGCGGGCCGTTTGACGGCGCCACGTTCACCGGCAACTTTATCGACATGTCGTTCCGCGTGGAGCACCGCGGCCAGCTGCTGGCCACGGCGCAGGGCAAGTGGCTGACGCTGCGCAACCGCCACCTCGTGGAGCTGCTGAGCGACGACCCCGCCGTGGAGACGCTGGTGGCCCTGCTGATGGCGCGGCTGATGATCGACCAGGCGGCGGAGTCGCAAGGCTCGGCCACCGGCGCGGGCGATTGAGGCGGCCTGACGCGCACCGCATGGCCCCGCCCGAGCCCGTCATCTGCCCGCTGTGCGAGCGCCCCATCCCGCCCGCGCAGCGCGACGCCCACCACCTGGTGCCCAAGAGCCGCGGCGGGCGGCAGACGGCGTACCTGCACCGGGTGTGCCACCGGCAGATCCACGCGCTGCTGACCGAGGCGGAGCTGGCGCGGCAGTACGCGACGGTGGAGGCGCTGCTGGCGCACCCGCCGCTCCGCGCGTTCGTGGACTGGGTGAAGACCAAGCCGGACGACTTCTTCGTCGCCACGCGCAAGAGCGCGCGCGTGCGGCGGCGCTGAGCGGCAGGCCGTCAGCAGCCGAACTCACAACAACCTGTGCCGGCGCGCCGCTTGATCTGCTTGAGCCGCTGACGCATCCGTCAAGCGCACCCACGCAACGTCCTGCTGGCTACACTCAATCGCCGCGTAAGCACTCCCGGACCGATTGGCGATGACCATTCCCGTGCTGCTCGTCGATGACAGCGAGTTCGATCGCACCTACACCGGCATCATGCTGGGCCGCACGGGGCTGCCGTGGGCGGTGCAGGAATGCGAGTCGGGGCCCGAGGCGCTGGACGTCATTGCGCAGGCGCCCGGCCGCGTGGGCCTCATCCTGCTGGACGTCAACATGCCGGGGATGAATGGTTTCGAGTTCATCGCGGCGTTCGAGCGCCTGCCCGCGGACGTCCGGGGTGCCACCGAGATCGTCGTGCTCAGCAGCTCACCGCTGGACAGCGAGCGTCAGCAGGCGCTGGCGCATCCGGTGGTGAAGGACTACCTCGTCAAGCCGCTGACGCAGGCCCAGGCGCAGCGCCTGGGGCAACCCCGGGGGCTCGCCTCGGCATGACGGCCGGGCACTGGCGCCTGCTGCTCGCCGCGCTGGCGCTGGTCGCGCTGCCTCCCGCCCAGGCGGCGTCCCCGGAGATCGTGCGCTTCGCGCCGGAGCGCGACTACGGCCCCTTCGTGTTCGCCGACGACCAGGGCCAGGTGAAGGGCCTGTCGGTGGACCTGCTCGCCCGCCTTGCGCCCGCCGCCGGGTTGCAGCTGCGGACGCTGCCGCCCGCACCCCTCGCCCAGCAGCTGGCGCTGTTGCGCGCCGGCGGGGCCGACCTGGTGTCTTCACTGCGGCCCACGCCCGAGCGGGCCGAGTACCTGGCGTTCACCCGCCCCTACGTGAACGTGCCCGCCATCCTGGTGGTGCGCGGCACCGACGCCCGTGTCCCCCAGAGTGCGGACGGCCGGGCTGCGCTGCAGCAGCTGGCGGGCAGGGCCGTGTCGGTCGGTGCCGGCTATGCCGTGGAAGGGTTCGCGCGTGAGCACTTTCCTCAGGTGGCCTGGGCGCCCGTGCCCGACGACGTGCAGGCGCTGCAGGGCGTTCAGGACGGGCGCTTCGACGCCGCCGTGGTGGACGCCGCCAGCGCCGCCTTCATCACCCAGCGCCACCGCATGGGCACGCTGAGCTCCGCAGGCCCGATCGGCTTCGACTACGCGCTCAGCCTGGCCGTGCCCAAGGCGCGGGCTGATCTGGTGCAGCGGCTGGACGACGCCATCGTCGCGCTGCCACTGCAGGAGCGCAGCGAGATCCAGCAGCGCTGGATGGGGCCGCTGAGCGGCAGCGCGCTGATGCAGCCGCCCTGGCACCGGATGGCAGGCTGGGCCGCCGCGTGGCTCGCCGCCGCCGCGTTGCTGCTGGGCGTGCTGTGGCACCGGCGCCGGCGGCGCGCTGCCCGCGAAGCCGATCCGTCCACGCTGACATGACGGCCACCGACCCGCCCGCGCTCCCCACGCCGGGCACGCGCACCCCCGAGGCCTGGCTGGCGCGTCTGCCGCTCGCGCCCCTGGCCGTGGGCCTGGCGCTGGCCTACGCGCTGGCGGCCTTGCTGTCGCTGCAACTGTCCCGCCAGCCCGGCAGCGTGGCCTCCGTCTGGTACGCCAACGCGCTGGCCGTGGCCGCGCTGGCTCACCGCCCCCGCAAGGACTGGCCGGCCTTGCTGGCCGCGACGACGCTGGCCATCACGGCCGCCAATGCGCTGTGGGGCGATCCGCTGCTGCCGGCGCTGGCCTTCACGCCGGCCAACCTGGCCGAGATCAGCGTCGCGGCCGCGGCCCTGCGCCACGCGGGGCTGCAGCGCACGGGCATCGACTCCGCCCCCACGCTGGGCAAGGCCTTGCTGCTGGCGGCGCTGGCCGCCCCGCTGGCCGGCGCCACCGTGGCGATGCTGACCGTGGGGCCACTCATGGGCCAGAGCCCGGGCGCGCTGGGGCTGCAGTGGCTGGAGGGTGCCTCCATCGGCGCGCTTTCCACACTGCCGCTCGCGCTGCTGCTGGCGGGCGCGGGGCCGGCGCCGCTGCGGCAGCTCGCAGGTCAAGTGCTGGCCTGGGCGCTGCTGTGCGCAGCCATCGGCATCACGCTGCTGGCGGCCGGTTGGTTGCCGTATCCCATGGTGTACGCCACGCTGCCGCTGATTGCAGCCGCCGTGATGCTGCCGCTGGCCGGCGCCTATGTGCTGACGCTGGCCGTCTCCGTCACGCTGGTGGCCGCGCTCGGCAGCGGCCTGCTGCCCGCGCCACCGCTCAGCGCGGCCTGGCAGCAGGTGTTCATCTACATCGCCATCGCCGCGGCACTGCTGCCCGGCCAGCTGCTGGCCGCCACGCTGCAGGCACTGCGGCGCAGCCAGCAGCGCCTGGCCCAGCACACCGAGGCGCTGAAGCGCGCCAACGACGGGCTGGAGCAGTTCGTGCGCTTCTCGGCCCATGACCTGCGCGAGCCGCTCAACACCATCGCCGGCTTCGGCGGCCTGCTGAGCGACGAAGCCACGGCGCTGGACTCCACCGCCCGCCAGCACCTGGCGCTGATGCTGCGCGGCACCGAGCGCATGCGCACGCTGCTGGACGACATGCTGGCCTACGCGCAGCTGCGGCAGCACGAGGCCCCGACGATGACGCGCGTCGACCTCGACCGGGCGCTGCAGGCCGCACGGGACGCCCTGGCACAGCAGATCAAGAAAAGCGGGGCGCGCATCACCACCGCGCCGCTGGGCGGCGTGACCGGCCACCCGGCCATGCTGCAGTTGCTGCTGCAGAACCTGCTGAGCAACGCGCTCAAGTTCGTCGAAGCCGGCAAGGCACCCGACGTGGCGTTCAGCGCTTTCGACGACGGCCCTGACCGCGTGCTGCAGGTGCGCGACCACGGCATCGGCATCAGCGCCGAAGGCGCCGCCCGCCTGTTCAAGCCCTTTCAGCGCCTGCACACCCGGCGCCGCTACGAAGGCTCCGGCCTGGGCCTGGCCCTGGTGCGCAGCATCGTGGACGTGCACGGCGGCAGCATCAGCGTGGCCCCGGCAGAGGGCGGGGGGAGCTGTTTCACGGTGAGACTGCCGAACGGGCGTGGGCTGGACGCGCCCCGTCGAGTGGACTGATTCACGGCGACGGGGGTTCCCGGCCCGCGCAACCAGCGTCGCCGCACGCTGCCACGGCGCCCCCTCTGACAGCCAGGGCACCGGCGCCTGCCTAGAGTCGCCAGCAACCGATTCACCCGCCGAGGCCCCCGCCATGCATGCCCTGTTCGTCACCACCAGTGCCAGCCAGCTGGCGCCCGACCATCCGACCGGCCTGTGGCTGGAGGAGTTCGCCGTGCCCTACATGGCCGTGACGGCGGCTGGCATCGCGGTCACCGTGGCGTCGCCCCGCGGCGGCGCCGTGCCGCTGGACCCGAAGACCGCGCCGGACGACGAGCAGCGCCAGCGCTGGCAGCCCGCGCTGCAGGCGCTGCAGCACAGCGTGCCGCTGGCCGACGTGGCGGCGCAGACCTTCGACGCGCTGTTCCTGCCCGGCGGCCACGGCCCGATGGTGGACCTGGCGCATGACGCCACGCTGCACGCGCTGATCGCCCGCCACGACGCGGCCGGCAAGCTCATCGCCGCGGTGTGCCACGGCCCCGCGGGGCTGATCCACGCGCGGCGCGCCGACGGCCAGCCCTTCCTGCAGGGCCGGCGCGTGACGGGCTTCACCAACGCGGAGGAGTTCCTGGCGCGGCTGAAGGACGTGGTGCCCTTCCTGCTGGAGGACGAGATGAAGGCGCGCGGCGCCGACTTCCATTCCGCGCTGCTGCCGCTGCTCAGCCATGTGGAGGAGGACGGCAACCTCATCACCGGGCAGAACCCGCGCTCCAGCGAGGACGTGGCGGCGCTGCTGGTGAAGCGGCTGACGGCGCGTTGACGCGCGCGGGCCCCCATGGCGCGCCGCAAGATGGCTAGCGGGCTGCTGGTGCTGGCCACGGCGGCGGTTACGCTGCTGGCGGTGCTGCTGTTCCAGAACCTGTCGTCGGCCGAGAAGAAGATCGACGAGAAGCTGCCGCGCCTGTACGAGACGGACGACGTTGAGTTCCGCCGCTCGCTCAGCGCGCTGCTGGGGCCGCCGCTGGTGGAGGGCAATCAGGTGGAGACGCTGCTGAACGGCGACCAGATCTTCCCGGCCATGCTGGCCGCCATCCGCTCGGCGCAGAAGACGGTCAACTTCGAGACCTACATCTACTGGTCGGGCAGCATCGGGCGCGAGTTCGTGGACGCGCTGACCGAGCGCGCACGCGCCGGCGTGAAGGTGAACGTGCTGCTGGACTGGGTGGGCAGCATGAAGATGGACACCGCGCTGCTGGACGAGATGAAGGCCGCCGGCGTGGCCTGCGAGCGTTTCCACGAGCCGCGCTTCGCCCACTGGGGCCGCCTGAACAACCGCACGCACCGCAAGCTGCTGGTGGTGGACGGGCGCACCGGCTTCACCGGCGGCGTGGGCATTGCCGACCACTGGCGCGGCCAGGCGCGCCACCCGGGCGAATGGCGCGACACGCATTACCGCGTGACCGGCCCCGTGGTGGCGCAGATGCAGTCGGTGTTCCTCGACAACTGGATGCGCGCCACCGGCGAGGTGCTGCACGGCGAGGCCTATTTCCCGGCGCTGGCGCCGGTGGGCCCGTACACGGCGCAGATGTTCAGCAGCTCGCCCAGCGGCGGCAGCGAGAGCATGCACCTGATGTACCTGCTGGCCATCACCGCGGCGCGCCAGCGCATCGACCTGGCCAACTCCTATTTCGTGCCGGACGACCTGACCATCCGCACGCTGGTGGACGCCGCGCGGCGCGGCGTGAAGGTGCGCATCCTGACGCCCAGCGGCCACATCGACTCCGAGACGGTGCGCAAGGCCTCGCGCAGCAGCTGGGGCCCGATGCTGGAGGCCGGCATCGAGTTCGCCGAATACCAGCCGACGATGTTCCATGTGAAGGGGCTGGTGGTGGACGGGCTGTTCGCGTCGGTCGGCTCCACGAACTTCGACAACCGCTCCTTCCGCCTGAACGACGAGGCCAACCTGAACGTGATGAGCACCGCGTTCGGCCGCGAGCAGCAGGCGGTGTTCGAGGCAGACTGGGCCCGCGCCCGGCCCATCACGCTGCAGCAGTGGCGCGACCGCCCGCTCACCGAGCGGGCGTGGGAGGCCGCCGCCCGCCTGCTGCGCACCCAGCTCTGAGCCACCCACACTCACACCATGCCCGCCCGCTCCCGCCCCACCCTTGCACTGCTGCTGGCGCTCGGCCTGCTGGCCGGCTGCTCGCCGACGACGGCGCTGAATGCGCTCGCGCCCGGCGACACCTACACGCGCACCGCCGGCGTGGCCTACGGGCCGCACCCGCGGCAGCGGCTGGACGTCTACCGCCCCGCCAGCACCGCGCCGGCCGGCGGCTGGCCGGTGGTGGTGTTCTTCTACGGCGGCTCCTGGAACAACGGCGAGCGTGGCAGCTATGCGTTCGTCGGCGAGGCGCTCGCGGCGCGCGGCATCCTGACGCTGGTGGCCGACTACCGGCTGTACCCGGAGGTGCGCTACCCCGCCTTCCTGCAGGACAGCGCCGCCGCGCTGGCCTGGGCGCTCGGGCATGCGCAGGGCCTGGGCGGCAACCCGCAGCGCGTCTTCGTCATGGGCCACAGCGCCGGCGGCTACAACGCGGCGATGCTGGCGCTGGACGCGCGCTGGCTGGCGCCCACGGGGCATGCGCCGCGCGAGCTGGCGGGGTGGGTGGGGCTGGCCGGGCCGTACGACTTCCTGCCCATCGAGAACCCGGACGTGAAGCCGGTGTTCTTCCACCCCGACGTGCCGCCCGGCACGCAGCCGCTGTCGCACGCCGGCGCCGGCGCGCCGCCCAGCTTCCTCGGCGCGGCGGCCAGCGACAGGCTGGTGGACCCGCAACGCAACTCGGCGGCGCTGGCCGCACGGCTGCAGGCGGCGGGCGTGCCGGTGGTGTTCAGGCGCTATGACCGCGTCGGCCACATGACGCTGATCGGCGCCTTCGGCCGGCCGCTGCGCTGGCTGGCGCCGGTGCTGGACGACGTGGCCGGCTTCGTCACCGCGCCGCCGGCACGCTGACGCCGCGGCCGCGGTCAGCGCGCGGCCTTGGCGCGGTACATGGCCTGGTCGGCGCGCGCCAGCACGGCGTCGGGCTGGTCGTCCTGCGGCCCGAACAGGGCCACACCGATGCTGGCCGAGCCGTCGTGCAGCACGCGCTGCTCGCCGCCGTGCGGGCCGGGCAGCCGCAGCTCGTAGGGCCGGGCCAGGCACTCGCGCAGCTTGGCCGCGACGCGCTCGGCCTGGTGCGCGGCGTCGCCGGGGTCGGCCGGCAGCGGCGTCAGCATGACGACGAACTCGTCGCCGCCCAGCCGCATCACCGAGTCGGACGCCCGCACCGCGGCCTGCAGCCGCTGCGCCACGGCCAGCAGCAGTGCGTCGCCGGCCGCGTGACCGTGGGTGTCGTTCAGCGGCTTGAAGCGGTCCAGGTCGATGAACAGCACGGCGCCGTGCAGGCCCGTGCGCGGGACCTGGTTCACGGCCATGCGCAGGCGGTCGTCCAGCAGCCGGCGGTTGGGCAGGCCGGTGAGCGCGTCCACGAAGGCCAGCTGCCGCACCTGGGCCTCCAGCTCCTTGCGCACGGTGACGTCGTTGATGGTGTTGATGGTGGCAGGGCGCCCCTGCCAGTCGATGAGGGCGCCGCCCATCTCCAGCCAGCGCATGCCGCGCGCGCGGGTCTTCACGCGGTACTCGTAGCGCGTGGGGATGGGCACGCCGGCCAGGCGCTTGCGGTGGTTGGAGAACACCAGCTCGTGGTCGTCTTCGTGGATGAAGTCCAGAAAGGGTTGGCCGAGCAGCTCCTGCTCCGTGAGCCCGACGAACTCGCACAGGTGCCGGTTGACGAACTTGAAGCAGCCGTCCTGCACCACGGCGATGCCTTCGCTGGCGGTTTCGCCCAGCTCCAGGTAGCGGCGCTCGCTGTGCTGCAGGCGCTCCTGCAGCAGCTGCTGCTCGGAGATGTCGCGGGCCAGCACCCAGCGCCCGCCGGCCCCGGGCAGCGGCTGGGCGGCCAGCACCACGTGGCGCGGCGGCTGGCCCTGGCGCTGCAGCAGCGCCTGGCAGCCCGGCCGGCCGTCGGCCAGCGCCTGCGCCAGCGCCTGGCGGGCCTCGGCGTCCAGCAGGCGGCTCACGGGCTGGCCCAGCAGCGCGTCGGGCCGCCAGCCGGTCAGCGCGGCGGCCGTGGCCGAGACCTCGCGCAGCACGCCGGCCTCGTCTTCCTGCCACCAGAGTTCGTGGCTGTGGGCCAGCAGTGCCGCCGGCGGTGCGACGGCTCGTGCGGCCGCGTCGTGTTGGCTCATTCCCCCTCCTTCACGGCTGCCCCGGCCTCATCGGGCCCGGTGGCGGCGTGCCGTGCGGCAGTGTGCCGCAAGACCTGGCACCGGCGCCGGACGGATTGCACGCGATGCGCTACAACGCAGGCTTCGCTTCTGCCGCCCCGACACCATGCCCAAGGCCTACTGGATCGCCCGCGTCGACGTCTCGGATGCCGAGACCTACAAGCTCTACGCCCAGCGCAACGACGCCATCTTTGCCCGCTTCGGCGGCCGCTTCCTGGTGCGCGCCGGGCGGTTCGAGAACCCCGAGGGCACGAGCCGCGGCCGCAACGTGGTCGTCGAGTTCCCGAGCTACGACGCGGCGCTGGCCTGCTACCGCTCGCCCGAGTACGCGGCGCAGATCGCGCTGCGCCAGTCGGCCGCCGAGGCGGACGTCGTCATCGTCGAGGGCTACGACGGGCCGCAGCCCGGCGAACGGTGACGCCGCGCTGGCGACGGCGCCCCGGCCTGGCCGCGTTGCTGCTGGCGGGCCTCACGGCGGCGCATGCCCAGCCCGCGGGCCACGAAGCCGCAGCCTCACGGCTGGACCGGCTGCGCCCGCTGCTGGCAAGCGCGCCGCTGCCCGGCGGCTGCGTGGCGCGCACCCGCGGCACCACGGTGGAGCTGCAGCACGCCTTCGGCCATGCCGATGTCGTCACGCAGCGGCCCTACACGGTGGACACCTGGCAGCCGGTGGGCTCGGTCAGCAAGACCGTCATCGGGCTGACGCTGGCCCAGGCGGCCGAGCGCGGCCTGGTGGGCCTGGACGCGCCGGTGTCGCGCTGGCTGGGCTGGCCGCTGACGCACCCCGCCGCCCCGGCCGCTGCCATCACGCTGCGCCAGTTGGCCCGGCACACGGCCGGCGTGGTGGACAGCGACGCCGGCTACCAGCAGGCCGCCTACGAGCGCGGCCGCGCCGACCCGCAGCGCCCGCGGCAGGCGCTGAGTGACTACCTGGCCGCCTACCTGCGCCCCGGTGGCCGGCTCTACCAGCGCGCGCATTTCTCCGACGCACCGCCGGGCACGCGGTTCCAGTACAGCAACGTCGGGTCGGCGCTGGCGGCCCACGTGCTGGCGCGCGCCAGCGGGCAGTCGTTCGAGCACCTGTCCACCGAGCAGGTGCTGCAGCCGCTGGGCCTGCGGGACAGCGCCTGGTTCATGCCCGCCAGCCGCCTGGCGCAGGCGGCGACGCTGTACGACGCCGAGCGCCGCGCGGTGCCACCCTTTCTGCTCGCGACCTACCCGGACGGCGGCCTGCGCAGCACCTGCGGTGACCTCACCCGGCTGCTGCAAGGCTGGGCGGCGGCGCTGGACGGCCAGGCCCCCGCGCCGCTGACGGCCACGGCGCTGCGCGCGGCGATGGCGCCGCAGTTCCCGCCCGGCCTGGCCCCCGCCGGGCTGAGCGCGCGCGAGCCCAACCAGGGCCTGTTCTTCGCCATCCGCAAGGACGGCAGCGTGGGCCACACGGGCAGCGACGACGGCGTGACCGTCTTCCTGTTCCTGGACCCCGCCACCCGCGTCGGCCGGCTGCTGATGACCAACATCGACATCAGCGCCGACCCGCAGCTGCCGCCGGTCGCCGCGGCCATCTGGCAGGCGCTGGGCGACTGACGCCGCACCGCGGCTGCCGGCCCGGACCCTCCCCGCGTAACCCTGGATAAGCCACGGGCGGTTACGCGCCTAGCATGTCGCCACGCTCACCGCGCCCGCCTCCGGGCGGCGGGGTGAAGCAGTTCCCCGGGCACTGTTGCGATCCAAAATGACAACGCTGTCCACGCGCTTGGAGACAACGCCGCGCTGTCCACCCGGGGCCTAGAAAAATTTCAGCCAGTTTCATCCGCATGAGCACCCCATCACCCCGCATCCGCAACCCCTGGGCCTGGGTCCCGTCGTCCTACCTGGCCGAGGGCATCCCGTTCGCGATGGTCATCTGGGTGGTGGGCACGATGTTCAAGGACCTGGGCCACAGCGACGGCGAGATCACGCTGGCCACCGCCAGCATCGGCATCGCCTGGTCGCTCAAGCCGCTGTGGGCCGCCTTCCTGGACATGTTCAAGACGAAGAAGTTCTTCGTGCTGTGGATGGAGGTACTGATGGCGCTGCTGCTGTGCGGCATCGCCGTGGCGCTGCCGCTGCCCAACTACTTCCAGATCACCATCGCCGTGCTGTGGGTGATGGCGTTCGCGTCGGCGACGCAGGACATCTGCGTGGACGGCATCTACATCACGTCGCTGGACGAGAAGGGCCAGGCGAAATACATCGGCGTGCAAGGTGTGTTCTGGAACGTCGGCCGGCTGTTCGGCACCGCGCTGGTGGTGTGGCTGGCAGGCTCGCTGAAGGAGGACCACCACCTCAGCACGACGGCCGCGTGGAGCTGGGCGCTGGGCATGTCGGCCGCCACGCTGGCGCTGCTGGCCGTGTACCACTGGTTCTTACTGCCCACCGGCAGCCTGGGCGAGCGGCCCGAGAGCATCAAGGCGGCGTTCCGCACCTTCGGCGAGGCGGTCGTCGACTTCTTCAAGAAGGACAGCATCTGGGGCATGCTGCTGTTCGTCTTCCTGTACCGCAGCTCCGAGGGGCTGCTGCTGATCGAGGGGCCGCTGTTCCTGCAGGCCTCGCCCGACGCCGGCGGTGTGGGCCTGTCGCTGAAGGACAAGGGCCTCATCGACGGCACCATCGCCACCGTCGTCAGCCTGGGCGCCGGCCTGCTGGGCGGCGCCTTCATGGCCAAGTACGGCCTGAACCGCCGCACGCTGGTGTTCATGGCGCTGTGCCTGAACATCCCGCACGTCTGCTTCGTCGTGCTGTCGCAGCTGGCCGGCCCGGGGCATGGGCTGTCGTTCTGGACCGTGGCCAGCCTCGTCACGCTGGAGAAGTTCGGCTACAGCTTCGGCTTCGTCGCCAACATGCTGTACATGATGCAGCAGATCTCGCCGGGCAAGTTCCACATGACGCACTACGCGTTCGCGAACTCCATCATGAACCTGACGCTGGTGCCCACGCAGATGGTGTCGGGGCCGCTGGCCGACCACTTCGGCTACAAGACCTACTTCATCATCGTCATGGTGGCGGCCATCCCGTCGGTGCTGGGCGCCATGTTCGCGCCGTTCCCGCGCAAGCCCGACAACGGCCAGCCGCAGGGCGGCCCGGCGCGGCACTGAGCCGATTTCCATGTCCGTTCCCGGCCAGCGCGCCGGGCGCGGCGCTGCTGCAATGCGGGCCAATCCCACACGGAGCCGGCCCCATGCAGACCGCACAGAAACTCATCGTCCGAGGCATTCCCACCGCCCACGCACACGCGTTGCGCCAGGGCGGCCCCGACGCCCACGGCCAGGCGCCGCTGGCCGAGCCGTCCGCCGGCCTGGGCAACCCGTGCCGGCACTGCCTGCAGCTGATCGCCGAGGGCGACACCAAGCTCGTGCTGGCCTACCGGCCGTTCGATGCCGCCCAGCCCTATGCCGAGACCGGCCCCATCTTCCTGCACCAGGACGGCTGCGAGCGCTACGAAGCCGACACGCTGCCCGCCTGGTTCGCCTACCTGGCGCCGGCGCTGGTGCGCGGCTACGACGCGCGCGACTGGATCGTCTACGAGACCGGCCGCGTCGTGCCCGGCGCCGAACTGGCCCAGGCCTGCCGCGACATCCTGGCCCGCGCGGACGTGGCCTACGTGCACATCCGCTCGAAATTCAACTGCTTCCAGTGCCGCGTCGAGCGCGCCTGACGCGCCGCGGCGGCCGTCTGCGTGCTGCAATCCCGGAACGATGCCCCGGGCTGCATGCGGCATTTCCGCGGCGGGCGGTACAATCCGGGCCATAGATTCGCGCAAGACCGTTTTCTCAAGGTCTTCTTGCAGCCCCGCTGGCCACCCCCTGGCCCGTTCTCGCGAGCGGCTCGCTTCAACAACTCCCGGTGAGTGTTCTTGAGTGTCTCTGTCTCCGCACGGCAATGTCGCCGGCGGAGTTGTCTTCCATTCCAGAAATAAAGGAAACACCATGAGCATCGAAACCGGCACCGTGAAGTGGTTCGACGACGGCAAGGGCTTCGGCTTCATCACGCCTGATGGCGGCGGCAAGGACCTGTTCGCCCACCACAGCGAAATCAAGAACAGCGGCGGCTTCCGCTCGCTGGCCGAAGGCGCCAAGGTGGAGTTCGAGACCAAGCAAGGCCCCAAGGGTCTGCAGGCGTCGAACATCCGCTCGCTCTGAGGCGCCTGACGGCGTCTCCCCCGCGCGGCCCCTCGACGGGCCCCGCGGTCAACACCAGAAGAAGAAAATGAACAACAACAAGAACATCGAAGTGGGACGCTATGTCGTCTCTCCCATGACCCAGGCCCGGAACGGTGGCGGCTTCGACGCCCTCGTGTCCATCCGCTCCGGCCAGGGCATGTCCAGTGTGGACCGCGTCATGCAGTTCACGCCCTATTTCAGCAGCCGTCAGGCCGCGCTGCGCTACGCCAGGACGCAAGGAATGGCCTGGGCGCATTGCCATTGACACCCGTGCGCGGCCCTTGGCCGCGCCGATTCGTACAACCTATCGCACTAGGAGCTCACACTTGGCCAAGGAAGAACTGATCGAAATGCACGGCGTCGTTGACGAAATCCTGCCGGACTCGCGCTTTCGCGTGACGCTGACGAACGGCCACAAGGTCATCGCCTACACCGGCGGCAAGATGCGCAAGCACCACATCCGCATCCTGGCCGGCGACAACGTGTCGCTGGAGATGTCGCCCTACGACCTGAGCAAGGGTCGCATCACGTTCCGCCACCTGGCCAACCGCGGCCCCGCGCCGACGCGTTGATCGCCAGCGGCTGAACCGCAGCGGCTGCCGCGCCCCACCCGAGGCCCGGCGGCCGTTGTCTTTTCAGCTCAGCCCACGGCCGCGCCCAGCGCCTGCAGCGCGTCGGCATCGTCCCAGCCGTCGGCCGCGTCGCCGATGACGACCTCCAACATCGCGCCACCCGCCAGCAGGTGCGATGCGCCGGCCCGCGCGCCCAGCCAGAAGCCGTCCCGCGCAGCCACGGCCAGCAGCCGCTCGCGCAACATGCCGGGCGCGAGGGGCAGGTGCAGCTGGAAGGCGTTGACCTGCGGCGGCTCCGGCCACACGCGCCAGCCGGGCTCGGCGGCCAGCAGCGCCGCCAGCCGCTGCGCGCGTGCACGGTAGGCCGGCATGCGCGGCAGCTGCGCGCGCAGGCCCTCCAGCGCGCCCAGCACGAACGGTGCCTGCGTGTAGACGTTGCCCGCCAGCCGTGTCTGCCACGGCGCCGTGGCGGCGATGAACTCCGCACTGCCCGCCAGCACGCAGCCGGCCAGGCCGCCCAGGCCCTTGTAGAACGACACGTAGACCGAGTCGGCCAGCGCGGCGATCTCGTGCAGCGGCCGGCCGTAGTGCGCGGCGGCTTCCCACAGCCGTGCGCCGTCGATGTGCAGCGGCACGCGCGCCTGGCGGCACCAGCCGCTGACGAGGACGAGGTCCTCCCAGTCCGGCAGCAGATAGCCCGCGCGGCGCAGCGGCAGCTCCACGGTGACGACGGCCGGGCGCCCGGGCTCGGCCATCAGGTCGCCGCGGCCGCAAGCCCGGTGCGCGACGCCCACGCGCAACCCCCGCAGCCCCATCAGCTGCTCGAACGCGTCGGCCTCGTCGATGGCGATGTGGCTTTGCGGGTGCAGCGCCACCGGTCCGTCCCCGTCGCCGCAGTGCACGCGCAGCGCCGCCAGCTGCGCCGCCACGCCCTTGTGGAAGTAGAGCGCCGCCGGCTTGCCGAGCAGCGCGGCGACCTGGCGCTCCAGCGCCTGCACGGCCTCGCCCTGGCCGTAGACGTCCAGCGGCAGTGCCGCCTCGGGCACGTCGGCCAGCGCCAGCAGCGCCTCGCGCATGGACCGCAGCGGCCGGTGGCCGTTCAGCCAGCGGGTGCAGCGGTTGCGAAGCTCGATGTCGGCGTCGGGCGAGGTGGCGGCGGGCATGGGGGTCAGCAGCGGTGGATCTCGATGGTGGTGTGCACGATCTCCTCGTGCACGGCCAGCCACTCGCGCACCTGCGTGGGCGTGAGCTGGTCGTCGTGCGTGACCAGCGTCAGCGCGCAGGCATAGGCGCCCCGGCCCACGCGCCACACGTGCAGGTCGGCGATGGCGCCCTCGCCCGCCGCGCCGCGCTCGGCGATGACCTCGCGGATCTCGTCGACGACGGGGTGGTCCATCTCGCGGTCCAGCAGCACGACGGCGGTGTCGCGGATCAGCCCCTTGGCCCACAGCGCGACGACGAGGGCGCCGGCGATGCCCATGGCCGGGTCCAGCCAGTCCCAGCCCATCCACCAGCCGCCCGCCAGCGCCGCGATGGCGGCGACCGACGTGGCCGCGTCGGCGACGACGTGCAGGTAGGCGGACTTCAGGTTGAGGTCGTGGTGATGGGGGTCGCCGTGGTCGTGGTCATGGCCGTGCCCATGGTCGTGCCCGTGATGGTGGGCGTCGCCCAGGATGAAGGCGCAGACGAGGTTGACGACAAGGCCGAGGACGGCCACCGCCATGGCCTCGGGGTAGTGGATGGGCTCGGGCTTGAGCAGCCGCTCCACCGAGCCCCACACCATCAGCGCGACGACGCCCAGCAGCACGATGGCGCTGGCGAAGCCGCCCAGGATCTCGATCTTCCAGGTGCCGAAGGCGTAGCGCGAGTCGCTGGCGTGCCGGCGCGCGGCGGCGTAGGCGGCCACGCTGAGGCCGATGGCGATGGCGTGGCTGCTCATGTGGAAGCCGTCGGCCAGCAGCGCCATCGAGTTGTAGAACCAGCCCGCGGCGATCTCGACGAGCATCATCGCGGCGGTGATCCACAGCACCCGCCGCGTGCCGCGCTCGCCGGCCGCGTTGCCGGTGTCGAAGACATGGTCATGCCGCCAGGCGGCGAGGTCGTGGGTGTGCATGCGAGGGGGGCCGGACTGCGGGGGGACGGGGCATTCTCCGCCCCGCCCGTGACACCCCCGGGGCCGCGCCGGCGGGGGTCACTAAAATCTCGCCCTTTTTGCTCGCGCGCGCCGCGCGGGCGAGACACCCCATGCACGCCCCCACGACGCAGCCCCCCGCACCCGAGCCCCTGGCCCGGCTGCTGCTGCAATGGGGCGTCGCGCCGGTGCCCGTGGCGCCGGTGGCCGAGCGGCTGGGCGGCTCGCTGGGCTGGGCGGATGCCATCGGGCTGTCGCAGGTGCTGGCCACGCCGCCCGCCACCGGCGCCCATGCCGGCGCCCGCCGCGAGGCGCAGGACTGGGCCGCCGCCG
Organism: Roseateles sp. GW823-FHT07B05; assembly: GCF_058794515.1. Classification (NCBI taxonomy): domain Bacteria; kingdom Pseudomonadati; phylum Pseudomonadota; class Betaproteobacteria; order Burkholderiales; family Sphaerotilaceae; genus Roseateles; species Roseateles sp. GW823-FHT07B05. The sequence goes on along the minus strand of NZ_JBXAGX010000003.1, from coordinate 187,583 downwards.
CGCTGGACCGCCTGCAGGCCGACCTGGCCAACGCCTTCGACGACGCGCTGCTGGCGCTGGACGCCGCCGAGACGGCGCCCGAGGGCGTGCCGCTGCCTGACCTGCTCGCGCCGTTCCGCCTGCACCACGCGCAGCAGCAGCGCAACATGGCTGCCCGCGTCGCCACGCTGCGCGAGCGGCTGCGCGGGCGGCTGGCCGAGGCGTCCGGCCCGCTGGCGCGGCTGGCGCAGCTGGACGCCGTGTTCGACCACACCATCGCCGCGCAGGAGAAGCAGGCCCTGGCCGGCCTGCCCGCGCTGCTGACGCGCCGCGCCGAACTCCACCACGCCGCCGACCCGCGCCGCTGGCGCCTGCGCTTCTGGGCCGACCTGCAGCGCGCGCTGCGGGCCGAGCTGGACCTCCGACTTCAACCGGTGCAAGGGCTCATCGAGGCCCTGCACACAGCCGACTCCTGATGAACCGCTTCCTGCACGCCCTCTACCCCCTCGCGCTGGCCGCCGGCCTGGCCGGCATTGCCGGCGCCGCGCTGGCGGCCGCCCGCCACCACCCGGTGGCGCTGGCGATGACGCTGCTGATCGCGGCCTTCTTCGCCGTCGGCGTGTGGGAGCTGACGGCCTTCCGCCGCGCCAGCCGCGGGCTGGGCGCCGCGCTGGACGGCGACGACGTCCTGGCCGCGCTGCCCGAGTCGCTGCGCGCCGCCGTGCAGCAGCGGCTGGACGGCCTGCGCGTGGCGCTGCCGGGGCTGTCGCTGGCGCCGGCGCTGGCGGGCCTGCTGGTGCTGCTCGGCATGCTGGGCACGTTCATCGGCCTGGTCATCACGCTGGGCAGCACGGCCAGCGCTCTGGGCGCGTCGGCCGACCTGGCCGCGCTGCGCACCGCCCTGGGCGCGCCCGTGCAGGGCCTGGGCCTGGCCTTCAGCGCCAGCGTGGCCGGCGTGACCGGCTCGGCCATGCTGGGCCTCATGGTGGCGCTGGCGCGGCGCGAGCGCGCGGCCGTCGTCGCGCGGCTGGACACGGCGCTGCTGGGCAAGCTGCGCCCGCTGACGGCCGCGCACCGCCGCGAGGTGGAGCAGGCCGCCGCCGAGGCTGCCGCCGCTGAAGACGCCAGGAAGAACCAGCGCGAACTCGTCGCCCAGTTGCAGCAGTTCGCGGAAGCGATGGCCGACCGCCTCGTCGCGCAGAACGACCGCTTCCACGCCGAGACCAGCCAGTCCTACGAGAAGCTGGCCGCCAGCGTGGACGCGACGCTGCGCACCAGCCTGACCGAGGCCGCCCGCCTGGCCGGCGTCGCCATCCAGCCCGCCGCCGAAGCCGCGATGGCCGGCATTGCCCGCGAGGCCGCCGCGCTGCACGAGCGCGTCGGCACGCAGGTGGGCGAGCAGCTGGCGGCGCTGGGCGCGCGCTTCGAGGCCGGCGTGGCGCAGATCGCGCAGCACGGTGAAGCCGCCGCGCAGGCGCAGGCCGCGGGCCTGGCCCGGCAGCGCGAGGCGGCACTGCAGCTGCTGGCCGACACCCGCGCGACGACGCAACAGGCCGTGGACCGCCTCGGCGAGCGCTGGGCGGCCGAGGCGCAGGCGCTGCTGGCCGCGCAGGCCCAGGCAGACGCCGCCCGCGCCGCCGCGCTGGGCGCGCAGGCCGACGCGCTGGGCGCGCAGGCCGACGCGCTGGCCGAGCAGCGCACCGCCGCGCAGCAGGCCATGGCCGACACCGCCGAGCGCTTCGCCGCGCAGACCCAGGCGCTGCTGGACCGCGTGGCCGACGCGCAGGCGCGCCAGCAGGCCGCGCAGGCCGAGCGGGACGCGCAGCGCCGAGCCGAGGCCCGGGCGGACGCCGACGCGCTCAGCACACAGCGCGCCGCCAACGAGCAGCTGCTGGCCGCCCAGCACGCGGCCGCACAACAGCTGCTGGCCGACAGCGGCGAGCGCGCGCAGAACGCGCTGACGGCGCTGACCACCGGCTTCGCGGCGCAGACCCGGGACTTGCTGGACCGCATCGCCAACACGCAGACCCGCCACGCCGCGCTGCAGGCCGAGCTGGACGCGCAGCGCCGCGCCGAGGCCCGCGCCGACGCCGAGGCCATGGCGCAGCAACGCGCCGCCAACGAGCAGCTGCTGATGGCCCAGCGCGAGGCCGCGCAGCAGCTGCTGGCCGCCAGCGGCCAGCGCGCGCAGGACGCACTGACCGAGCTGACCGCCGGCTTCGCCGCGCAGACACAGGCCGCCGTGACGGCGCTGGCCGACGCGCACACGCAGCTGCAGTCCGCCCACGTCGCCAACGACGCCGAACGGCTGGCCGCCTGGCGCGCCGAGCTGCAGTCCGCCGGTGCCGCACAGCTGGCCCAGCAGCAGCAACTGGCCGACGGCCTGCTGCAGCACACGCGCGACCTCGTTGCGCAGACCGCGGCGCAGGCCAGGACGACGCTCAGCGAGGCCGGCGCGCTGCTGCAGGCCGCCGGCGAGGCACCGCGCGCGGCCGTGGAGGTGGTCGCCGCGCTGCGCGAGCAGCTGGCGCAGAGCCAGGCGCAGGACCGCGCCGCGCTGGCCGAACGCGCCGAGCTGATGCAGACGGTGTCGACGCTGCTGGCCTCGCTGCAGCAGGCCGCGGGCGAGCAGCGCGCGGCGCTGGACGCGCTGCTGCAAGGCGCGTCGGGCCGCGTGGAGGCGCTGATGGTCGGCACGTCGTCGCAGATGGAGGCGCTGCTGGGCGGCGCGTCAGCCAAGGTGGACGAGCTGCTGCAGGGCGCATCCGCGCAGGTCGGCACGCTGCTGGGCGGCACCGCCACCCAGGTGGAGACGCTGCTGGCCGGCACGGCCACGCAGGTGAGCACGCTGATGGACGGCTCGGCCACGCAGCTGGCGTCGCTGGGCGAGCGCTTCACCGAGCAGGCCGGCGCGACAGGCCAGACGCTGGCAGAGGCTGCCACCACCATCGCCGCCAGCGCCGCCGAGATGGGCAGCCTGGGCGAGGGCTTTGGCGCGGCGGTGGAGCAGTACCAGGGCGCCAACGCGCAGCTGGTGCAGCACCTGGCCGCGCTGGAGGAACGGTTGGCCGGCGCGATGAACCGCAGCGACGAGCAGCTGGGCTACTACGTCGCCCAGGCGCGCGAGGTCATCGACCTGTGCCTGGGGTCGCAGAAGGCCGTGCTGGACGCGCTGCAGAACACGGCGGCCGCGCATGGATGAGCCGTTGGAGATCGAGCAGGAAGGCGTCGGCGCGCCGGCGTGGGCAGCCTTCGGCGACCTGATGGCCGGCGTGCTGGGCGCCTTCGTGCTGGTGCTGGCCGCCGCGCTGGTGGGCCAGCTGGACCTGGCCAACCAGCTCAAGGCCGAGGTGGAGCAGCGCCAGGCCGAGCAGGCGCGCCGCGAGGCGCTGGAGCGGGCCCTCGCCGGCCCGCTGGCGGACGGGCGCATCACGCTCATCGAAGGCCGCATCGGCATCAGCGGCGCCGTGCTGTTCGCCATCGGCTCGGACCAGCTGCACGCCGACGGCCGCGCGCTCATCAAGAGCCTGGCCGTGCCACTGCGCACCTACCTGACGCAGCGCGACGAGATCCTGATGGTCAGCGGCTTCACCGATGACCGCGGCGTCACGACGGCCAAGTTCACCGACAACTGGGAGCTGTCGGCCCACCGCGCATTGACGGTCACGCGCGCGCTGATGGCCGAGGGGCTGCCGCCCGACGCCGTGTTCGCCGCCGCCTTCGGGCCGCAGCAGCCGGTGGCGTCCAACGACGACGCGTCGGGCCGCGCGCTGAACCGGCGCGTCGAGATCGCCCCCACGCCGCGCCCGAAGCGCGCGGCGGCGTCCGCCCCCTGACGATGGACGACGCGCTGCTGGACCCGCTCGCCTGGCTGCAGGCCCGCGCCGAGAGCGACCCGGTGAGGCTGCGCGTGCTGCAAGGCCTGGCACGGCGCGCGGCCGCGCAGACGGGCGCGCTGCGCGAGCGGCTGGTGGGCCGGCTGGTACAGCGCGCCGAGGCCGCCCCGGTGCCACTGCCGGCCCGGCCCGCAGCCCCCCCGGCCAGCCCGCTGGCCGCGCTGGTCACTGAGCTGCAAACCGCCAGCCCCGAGCTGCGCAACGTGGCCGTGCACCGCCGCACCTGGGGGGCGCTGCGCGCGCAGCGCCGGCTGGCCGAGGTCAGCGCGCCGGTGCCCGAGCACCTGGGCCCGCTGAACAGCCAGGTGCTGGTGACGCGCGCGCTGCAGCAGCTGCAGGGCCTGGCGCCGGACTATCTGCAGCGGCTGCTGACCCAGCTCGACACGCTGGCCGCGCTGGCGCCGCTGGCGGCCCCCGCCGAGGCCGAGAAACCGGCCCGGCCCGCCCGCCCGGCCGCCAGGAAAGCCGCGCCGCGCAAGCGCTGACGGCCGCCGGCCGCCCAGCCCGGGGTTCAACGCAGCGTGTTCCAGCTTCAGGGAATCACCAATTGGAACGGCGTTCCAAAACAACGAAATTACGTTTCGTTCGGTGCAATACACCGTTTTGGACTTCTCGACCGTCAATGACTGACGGGCCGGAGCCGCTGTTGAACTCCCCCGCCTTGCCTTTGCCTGTGGGTTGCCTCCAAGACACCTTGCCGTTGCGCTGACGCCCCCGCAGCCGGGACCGGCTGCTCATCAAAGCAAAGACTGGAGACAAGGAATGAACGGTTCTGTGATGGCGCGCCTGTGGCGCGGTCTGGTAGCCCTGGCCCTCGTGGGCGCGGCGGGCAGCGCGGCGGCGGCGCCCGGCGTGCGCACGGTGCCGGCCTGCACCAAGGTCAACGTCAGCACCACCATCGACGTGCCCGCCGGCACGACCTGGGACGGCGTGGCCAAGTACGGCAAGTGGGTGTGCCTGGTGGGCACGGCATCCAACATGAAGGGCACGCAGAGCGAGAGCCAGATCCCGATGTTCAAGCTGAACAACGGCGCGACGGTGAAGAACGTCGTCATCGGCGACGGGTCGCTCGGCAGCGGCACCAACCTCGCCGCTGGCGGCGCCGACGGCGTGCACTGCTACGGCGTCTGCAACATCACCAACGTCTACTGGGCCGACGTCGGCGAGGACGGCGCCACGGTCAAGAAGCTCAGCGGCGTGACCAGCAAGCTGACCATCAGCGGCGGCGCGGCCTTCAAGGCCGCTGACAAGCTGTTCCAGCACAACGGCGACGGCACGCTGGTCATCACCGACTTCTACGCCGACAACATCGGCAAGCTCTACCGCTCCTGCGGCAACTGCTCCACGCAGTACGCCCGCAAGGTGACCGTGTCGGGCGTGCGCCTGGGCACGGTCAACGCGGCCGGCATCGGCGTGAACAGCAGCTACGACAGCAAGTCGGGCATCGCCGGCAAGTACGACGTGGCCACCATCACCGACCTCGTCTACGGCGGCTCCAAGACCAAGTGCGAAGGCTTCGTCGGCACCGGCTCCGGCAACGAGCCGGTGAAGGACACCAACAGCAGCAACATCGCCCGCGCCTGCGTGTTCAAGTGATGACCGCCCGCCCGCTGGCCTGGGGGCTGGCGGCGGCGGGCGCCCTGGCGGCGCTGGCCCTGGCGCCGCGGGACGAGCCGACGCCCGCCATGCCCGTCCTGCCCGCCACGGCGGCGCTGCCGGCGCCGGCGCGGCTGCACGTGTTCCGGCCCGCCGCACCGGCGGTGGCCGCCCCTGCCGAGCACGACGCCGACGCGCTGGCCCGCGTGCGCGAGCTGCTGGCACGCGACCCGCAGGCCGCGCTGCCGCAGCTGGAAGCGCTGGCCCAGCGCTGGCCCGGCCTGGCGCTGCCGCTGTACGAGCAGCTGCTGGACCGCTGGGCCACGCTGCGCCAGCATGCCCGCGGCGTGCAGGCGCTGGCCCGCGCGCCGCTGGACCCCGACACCCGCGAGCGGCTGCTGCAGGCGCTGCTGGCCCGCTGGGCCGAGGCCGCGCCCGAGCAGGCCGCCCGCTGGGCGCTGGCCACGCCGGGCCAGGCCGCGCTGCTGGCGCCGCTGCACGACCGCTGGCTGCAGCAGGACGCGCGCTCGGCCACGGTGTTCGCCAGCACGCTGCCGCCGGGCGAGGCCCGCGGCGCGCTGCTGGCCGAGGGCCTGTCGCGCTGGACCGCGCAGGACGGCCCCGCCGCCCGCGACTGGCTGCGCTCGCAGCCGCCCCAGCCCGAGCTGGACGAGGCCATCGCCCGCCACGCCAGCGGCGACGAGCTGGCCCGCCAGGCGCCGTTCGAGGCCATGGACCTGGTGGCTCGCATCGCGTCGCCCGAGCGCCGCTGGCAGGCCTGGCAAGACCTGGCCCGCAGCCTGCACGACATCGACCCTGCGCAGGTGGAGCCGCTGCTGGCCCGCGCGCCGGGGCTGTGGCCGGCCGAGCGGGAGCGGCTGCTCGGCGAGCTGCGCTGACGCGCTGCATCCACGGGATGTCGCGGCGCGGCGGCACCCGCCACACTGCCGCGCCATGCAGCCCGTCCTCTATTTCTCCCGCAACCCCAACCCGCGGCTGGCCGTCGCGGTGGCCCGCCACCTGGCCGCGCCGGTCACGTTCGAGTTCGCTGCGCCGCTGGCGCCCGGGCAGGACGAGAAATTCCGACCGCTGAACCCGTCGCTGCGCCTGCCCATCCTGGTCGAACAGGGCCGTTCGCTGTTCGAGGCCGATGCCATCGCCTGCCGGTTGTCGCAGCAGGTGGGGTCGGAGTTCTGGCGCACGGGCGCCGAGCTGCCGGACATGATCCGCTGGGTCAGCTGGAGCCGCGACAACTTCATGCACGCCTGCGACATGGTGCATTTCGAGCGCGGCACCAAGCAGCGCTACGGCCTGGGCGCGCTCGACGCCGCCGTGCTGGCACGCGGCCTGGCGCGCTTCCACGAGACGGCGGCCATCCTCGACGCCCACCTGGCCCGGCAGGACTGGCTGCTGCCCAGCGGCCTCAGCTATGCCGACTTCCGCATGGCCGTCTTCCTGCCCTTCAACGACGTGGCGCGGCTGCCGCTGGACGACTACCCGGCCGTCGCCGCCTGGCACGCGCGGCTGCTGGCGCTACCGGCATGGGCGGATCCGTTCAGTGGCCTGGACGCCCCCGAGTTGCCGCCGATTCCCGCCGCAGGCCACCCATGACTTCGCTGTCACCGCGGCTGCGCGTCACCCCCATGGACTGGACGCTCGCCGGCATCGCCGCGGGCCTCACGCTCGCCGGTCTGGGCCTGCTGCCCGGCGACTTCAAGAACGGCGTCGCCCTGCTGGCCGTGGCCGGCCTGGGCCTGGTGCACACGCTGCATGTGATCCTGCGCAAGCGCCGCCTGGCGCGGCTGGGCAGCGTGTCGGCCCGCGTGACCGGCGGCGTGCGGCTGCGGCCGTCGCGCCTGCAGTTCGCGCTGTACGGCGCCGCGCTGCTGGCGGTGGGCGCCGTGCTGGCCAGCGTCGCCGGGCCGCGCGACGCGCAGATGGGCGGCGGCGGCTGGCTGTTGATGCTGGTCGGCGGCGGCATGCTGGCCGGCGTAGCGGTGGGCCGGCTGCCGCCGGGCCACCTGCAGTTCGCCCCCGACGGCCTGACCGTCGGCGACCGCGGCGGCCAGACGCGGGTGCCCTGGGACGCCATCACCGGCCTGGGCGGCAACGAGGTGGACGGCCAGCCGGCCGTGCTGCTGACGGTGGATGCGCACGCCCTGGCGCCGATGCCGCCCGGCCACGGCGCGCAACTGGCGCGGCGGCTGGCCTGGGCGCGCGGCAAGGCGGGCGTGGACATCATCATCTTCAGCCACGACTACGGCATCGCCGCGCCGGTGCTGCTGGCCGCGCTGGAGCGCTACGTCACCGAGCCCGCGGCCCGGCAGGAACTGGCCGCCACACCGCGGCTGGCCGGCTGACCGCTCAGGCCGGCCGCTTCCAGGCCATGCCCAGCGTGGCCGGCGCCGTCGGCACGAAGCCGAACTGCGCGTACAGCGCGTCGGCCGGCACGTCGGCCAGCAGGCTCACGTAGCCGCCCTCGGGCACGTTCGCCTGCAACCACGCGGCGATCTCGGCCATCAGCCGCTTGCCCAGGCCCCGGCCCTGGTGCGCGGGAAGCACGGCGATGTCGACGACCTGGAAGGCCGTGCCGCCATCGCCGATGACGCGGCCCATGCCGACCGGCTCCTCGCCGTGCAGCAGCTGCACCGCGAACAGCGTGTTGGGCAGGCCGCGCGCGGCGGCCTCGGCGGACTTGGGGCTCAGCCCCGCCGCCACGCGCAGGTGGCGGTAGGTGTCGGCGGAGGGCGTGGCATGCAGCGTCGTGTAGGTCATGCACCATTCTGGTCAGCGCGCAGGCCATGGCCTGCAGTCATACCTGCATGGCGCTTCGACATGGCTGCTGCGGCTTGACCCTCGGTCGGCGGGCGCGGGGGCGCTGCAACAATCCGGGCCTGGCCACGCCCGCCCCCGCATGAAGTTCACCTACGCCCTCACCGCCGCCCTGGCCCTGCTGCTCAGCGCCTGCGCCAGCGTCGCACCGCCGCCGCAGCAATCGCCCCAGCCCGCCACGCCCGCGCCCGCCGCCACGTCCCCGGTGGCCGCGCCGCCGGGCATCACCGTGCGTGCGCCGCGCATCGACCGCAGCTACACGTCGCAGAACCAGGACAGCCGCGCGCTCTACATCGTGCTGCACTACACCGTCATCGACTGGGAGAAGTCGCTGCGGGTGCTGACGACCGGCGGCCAGGTGTCGGCGCACTACCTGGTGCGCGACAACCCGGTGGCCAGCTACGCGCTGGTGGACGAGAACCGCCGCGCCTGGCATGCCGGCGCCAGCTTCTGGGCCGGCAACACCAACCTGAACTCGGCGTCCATCGGCATCGAGATCGTCAACGCCGGCTACACCGACACGCCGGCCGGCCGCGTCTACGCGCCGTTCCCGCCGGCGCAGGTGGAGGAAGTCATCGCGCTGGTGCGCGACATCCAGCAGCGCCACAACGTGCGGCCCGAACGCATCATCGGCCACGCCGACATCGCGCCCGGCCGCAAGCAGGACCCCGGCCCCATGTTCCCGTGGAAGCAGCTGGCCGAGGCCGGCCTCATCCCGTGGCCCGACGGCCCGTCGGTGGCCGTCAAGCAGCTGGAGCACGAGGTGGCGCCGCGCGACGTGGCCTGGCTGCAGGAGCGCCTGGCGCGCATCGGCTACAACGTGTCGCGCTCCGGCCAGCTGGACACGCTGACCAAGGAAGTCGTCGCCACCTTCCAGATGAAGTACCGGCCGCGCGACATCTCCGGCCTGGTGGACGCCGAGACGGCCGCGCTCATCGACGTGGCGTCCACGCCCGCGCTGATGCGCGTGGCCGGCGCCACCGAGGGCGAGACCCGTCCCTACACGTCGCGCTGGTGATGCTGGGCTTCCTGCTCAAGCGCCTGGCCACGCTGGTGCCGACGTTGATCGGCATCACGCTGGTCGCGTTCGGCCTGATCCGCCTGGTGCCCGGCGACCCCATCGAAGTGATGATGGGCGAACGCCAGCTGGACGCCGAGACGCACGCCGCGCTCGTCAAGCGCATGGGGCTGGACCAGCCGCTGCCCGTGCAGTACGCGGACTACGTCGGCAAGCTGCTCAAGGGCGACCTGGGCGAGAGCCTCGTGAGCCGCGAGCCGGTCAGCCAGGAGTTTGTCGCGCTGTTCCCCGCCACCGTCGAGCTGGCCACCGCGGCGCTGGTCTTCGCGGTGGGCTTCGGGCTGCTGCTGGGCGTCAGCGCCGGCCTGAAGCGCGGCTCGCTGCTGGACCAGGGCGTCATGGGGCTGGCGACCGTGGGCTACTCCATGCCGGTGTTCTGGTGGGGGCTGATCCTCATCATGTTCTTCAGCGTGCAGCTGGGCTGGACGCCGGTGAGCGGCCGCATCGGCATCGAGTACGACCCGGTGCGCGTGACCGGCTTCATGCTCATCGACGCGGCGCTGAGCGACGAGGAAGGCGCCTTCAAGTCAGCGTTGATGCACCTGATCCTGCCGGCGCTGGTGCTGGGCACCAGCACGCTGGCTGTCGTCGCACGCATGACGCGCTCGTCGATGCTGGAGGTGCTGCGCGAGGACTATGTGCGCACGGCCCGCGCCAAGGGCCTGTCGCCCACGCGCGTGGTGGTGGTGCATGCGCTGCGCAACGCGCTGATCCCGGTGTTGACGGTGGTGGGCCTGCAGACCGGCAGCCTGCTGGCCGGCGCCGTGCTGACCGAGACGATCTTCAGCTGGCCCGGCATCGGCAAGTGGCTGATCGACTCCATCGCGCGGCGCGACTACCCAGTCGTGCAGGCCGGCATCCTGATCTCGGCGCTGACCTTCATCGGCGTGAACCTCGTCGTGGACGTGCTGTATGGCGTGGTGAATCCGCGCATCCGCGGAGGCGGTCACTGATGAGCGCCGTGCTGATCGAACAACAACCGCCCAGCCCGCTGCGCGAGTTCTGGCAAGGCTTCACCGCCAACCGCGGTGCGTTTATCGCGCTGGTCGTCTTTGCGCTGATCGCACTGGCATCGCTGTTCGCGCCGCTGATCGCGCCGCACGACCCCATCGAACAGTACCGCGACTTCATGCTGACGCCGCCCGTCTGGGCCGAAGGCGGCAGCACGCGCTTCCTGCTGGGCACCGACGAACTGGGCCGCGACATGCTGAGCCGGCTGCTCTACGGCGGCCGCGTGTCGCTGGGCATCGGCCTGGCGGCGGTCACGCTGTCGCTGCTGCCCGGCGTGCTGCTGGGCTTGCTGGCCGCGTTCTTCCAGCGTTGGCTGTCGCCGGCCATCATGCGTGTGATGGACATCGTGCTGGCGCTGCCGGCGCTGCTGCTGGCCATCTGCGTCATCACCATCCTGGGCCCCGGCCTCGTCAACACGGTCATCGCCATCGCCATCGGCGCGCTGCCGGGCTATGTGCGGCTGACGCGCGCCGCGGCGCTGGCCGAGATCGGGCGCGACTACGTGACAGCCAGCCGCGTGGCCGGCGCCGGCGTGTGGCGGCTGATGTTCATCACCGTGCTGCCCAACTGCATGGCGCCGCTGATCGTCAACGCGACGCTGTCGTTCTCGTCGGCCATCCTGGAGACGGCGGGCCTGGGGTTCCTGGGCCTGGGCGTGCAGGCGCCCACGCCCGAGTGGGGCACGATGCTGTCGGCGGCGCGGGACTACATCACACGGGCTCCGTGGGTGGTCACGCTGCCGGGGCTGACGATCCTCGTTACCGTGCTGGCCATCAACCTGATGGGCGACGGGTTGCGCGATGCGCTGGACCCGAAGTTGAAGAAGGTGGCGTGATGCTTCTTCGTTGCGCTTGCCTACCGCCCAGGGCCATGCCGGGAGTTCGCCTCGGCGGGCGACCCCAACAGCCAACAGCCAAGCCCGCCAGCCGGCTGGCGCCGGCTGTTCTTCACTCCCCCTTTGAGCCCGCCGAGCAGCGCAGGGGCTTGAGGGCGCGAGCGAAGCTCGCATCAACAACTAACTCCGCGCAACTGTTTGAGCGCAGCGTAGCGAAGCGAGTTTTGCGCGGGCCCTCAAGGCCTGAGCAGCGCAGGGCAGCCCGCTGCGAAGCAAAGGGCCGGGCGGATCGGGGGCGACTTTTTGCCTTCTTTTTGGTCGCTCAAAAAGAAGGTCGCCCGCCGGGGCGACGTCCCGGCACGGGCCTCGCCACCAACATCCAGCAGCGATGAGCCTCCTCCACATCAAGAATCTCCGCGTCAGCTTCGGCCAGTTCCCTGCCGTCGACGGTGTCGACCTGCTGCTAGAAGCCGCCGAACTGCTGGGCATCGTCGGTGAATCCGGCTCCGGCAAATCCGTCGCCATGCTCGCGCTGATGGGCCTCATCGACGCCCCCGGCAAGGTGACGGCCGACGCCATCGAGTTCCAGGGCCGCGACCTGCTCAAGCTCTCGCCGAAAGAGAGACGCCAACTCATCGGCCGTGACGTCGCCATGGTGTTCCAGGACGCGCTGACCAGCCTCAACCCCAGCTACACCATCGGCGCGCAGATCGCCGAGGTGCTGAAGACGCACCTGGGCCTGAGCGGCAAGGCGGCCAGGCAGCGTGTCATCGAACTGCTGGAGCAGGTCGAGATCCCCGACGCCGCGAACCGCGCCGACGCGTACCCGCACCAGCTCTCCGGCGGCATGAACCAGCGCGTGATGATCGCGATGGCCATCGCCTGCAGCCCGAAGCTGCTGATCGCCGACGAGCCGACGACGGCGCTGGACGTGACCATCCAGGCCCAGATCATGGCGCTGCTGCTGAAGCTGCAGCGCGAGCAGGGCATGGGGCTGATCATGATCACGCACGACCTCGCGGTGGTGGCCGAAATGGCCCAGCGCGTGGCGGTGATGTACGCCGGCCAGATCGTCGAGACCGGCCCGGTGCCCGACCTGTTCGACGCGCCGCGCCACCCGTACACGAACGCGCTGCTGGCCGCGATTCCCGAGCACAACCGCGGCGCCAAGCGGCTGTCCGCGCTGCCCGGCATCGTCCCGGGCGCGCTGGACCGGCCCACCGGCTGCCTGCTGTCGCCGCGCTGCCCGCGCGTGCAGCCGCGCTGCGTGGCCGAGCGGCCCGCGCTGGAGGCCGGCGTGCGCTGCTTCTACCCGGTCGAGGAGGTGGCGCATGTCTGAGCTCCTCCTGCAGGCGCAGGACCTGACCCGCCACTACAGCGTCAGCCGCGGCCTGTTCCAGCCCAAGGCGACCGTGAAGGCGCTGAACGGCGTCAGCTTCACGCTCGCACCGAGAAAAGCACTCGCCGTTGTCGGCGAGTCCGGCTGCGGCAAGAGCACGCTGGCGCGGCAGCTGACGCTGATCGAGCCGCCCACGCGCGGCACGCTGAAGATCCGCGGCGTCGATACCGCGGGGGCCGACGTGAAGGCGCTGCGCCGCGACGTGCAGATGGTGTTCCAGAACCCGTTCGCATCGCTGAACCCGCGCAAGACCATCGCGACGACGCTGGCCGAGCCGCTGCTCATCAACACGCCACTGTCCGCCGCCGAGCGGCAGGAGCGCGTCGAGGCCCTGGCCACCAAGGTGGGCCTGCGCCCCGAGCACCTGCGCCGCTACCCGCACATGTTCTCGGGCGGCCAGCGCCAGCGCATCGCGATCGCGCGGGCCATGATCCTGAACCCGGGCATCGTCGTCGCCGACGAGCCGGTCTCGGCGCTGGACGTCTCCATCCAGGCCCAGATCCTGAACCTGTTCATGGACCTGCAGGACGAGTTCGGCACCGGCTACGTGTTCATCTCGCACAACCTGTCGGTCGTGGAGCACGTGGCGGACGAGGTGATGGTGATGTACCTCGGCGCGGCCGTCGAAGTCGGCGACAAGCGCACGCTGTTCGCATCACCGCTGCATCCCTACACGCGGGCGCTGATGAGCGCGACGCCGGCGCTGCGCAAGGCCGACCGGCGCGAGCGCATCGTCATCCACGGCGAGCTGCCCAGCCCGCTGAACCCGCCGACGGGCTGCGCCTTCCACAAGCGCTGCCCGCTGGCGTTGCCGCGCTGCGCGGAGGACACCCCGCAGCTGCGCGACGTGGACGGCCGGCAGGTGGCCTGCCACGCCGTCTGAGCGGCGCCAGGCCGCGGCGTCAGCGGCCGCGCTTCTTCGAGACTTCGTTGCCGACGACGCCGCCGGCCGCGGCGCCGATGGCGGCACCGGCGGTCGTGCCCGTCACCGCGCCGCCGATGACGGCGCCGGCCGTGGCGCCCACGACGGTGCTGGTCTCACGCGGCGACATGCCCGCGCAGGCGGTCAGCGCCAGCGTGGTGGCGGCGGCCAGGGAGACGACGGTGACGCGCCAATAGGCGGCGCCGGACAGGGAGGTGATGGCGGTGTTCATGGTCATATTCCTTGTGATGGACTTGCCACGCCTCCACTTTGAGCCGCGCAGCGCGCGCGCCCGGCCAGCCGCCGACGCACACGCCTGTCGGACGGCATGCCGCCACACGCCCAGAAAAAAAGCCACCCGGAGGTGGCTTCTGCGGCGGGCGGGCGTCCGCTTACTTGGGGGCAGAGGCCGCGTCGGCGGTGCACTTCTTGATGTGGGCCTTGGCGGCGGCGCCGTGCAGCTTCTTGTCGGCGGCGGACTTCTCGCAGGCCGCGTTGGCCGGCGCGGCGGCAGCGGCATCGCCCTTGGCGGACAGGCATTCCTTCATGAAGGCCTTGCGCTCGTCGCCCTTCTTGTCGCCGGCGTCCTTGTTGCAGGTGGCCATCTTGGACTGCTGCGCGGTGGGCGCCTTGTCGGCGGCCTGCACGCCGAAGGCGGCGAGACCGAGCGCGATGGCGAGGGTGAAGCGTTTCATCGGGAACTCCTTCCTCTGGGAGATTGATCGGGCCGGGTCATTCAAGCACGGCGCCATGACGCTGCCAAGCGGGCCCCGCCCTCAAAGAATGCGTCGTGGATGCGCCAGCGCCTCGTGCGCCGCATGCAACCGGCGCACCAGCACGCGGATGAAGGCGCGGTCGAAGCGGTGCTGGCATTCGGGGCTGAGCTGGCCCAGCGTCTCGGGCTCGAAGCAGATGGTCGTGCACTCCTGCGTGACCTTGATGTCGGTGCTGTGCTTGCGCAGGTCGGGGTTGGGCGCCAGGTAGGCCATCTCGCCCACCGACGTGCCCTGCCCCAGCGTGGCGACGAGCCGGTTCTCGCGGTGCACGTTGACCTCGCCGCGCGCAATGATGTGGAAGCTGCTGCCCTCCTGGCCGCGCCGGAACAGCGCATGGCCTACGGGATAGCGCCGCCAGCGAGCGCGCCGCACCACCTCCCACAGCTGCACATCGCCGAACTCGGCGAAGAACTCCAGCGCGCGCAGCATGTTGAAGCGCTCCGAGTCGCGCACCTCGCCCAGCCGGTTCATCGGGATCTGCTGGCTGGCGACCAGCGCCGACAGCGCCTGCGCAAAGCTGTCCCAGTCGGGGAAGCGCTCGTGCGGCGCCTTGGCCAGCGCGCGTTGCACGACGGCGTCCAGCGCCTCGGTGACACCCTCGCGCTGGCCCGTCAGCGGCAGCGGCGCCTGGTGGTAGATCTGGTGCATCAGCGCCATCTGGTGCGGCGCGTCGAACGGCGGGCGGCCGCCGATGAGGTGATACAGCACGGCGCCCAGCGCGTAGATGTCGGCGCGGCAGTCCACGTCGCCGCCCTCGATCTGCTCCGGCGGCATGTAGGCCAGCGAGCCGACGCGGTGGATCTGCGTCGAGTCGGCATGCAGGTTCAGCGCCGAGCCGAAGTCGCTGACCTTCACGTCGACGACCTGGCCCGAGCCGTCCAGCACCGCCAGCAGGTTGGCGGGCTTCACGTCGCGGTGGATCAGCCCCTGGCGGAACACATAGCCCAGCGCCATCGCACACTTGAAGGCCACTTCGACGATCTGGTCCAGCGGCAGCAGCCGGTCGCTGCGGCAGAAGTGCTTCAGCGTGACGCCCGGCACGTACTCCATGACGAGGTAGGGCGACGCGTCCTCGGCCACGGCGTCCAGGATGGCGACGACGTTGGGGTGGTGCAGCCGCCCGGCCAGTGCGGCCTCGGCGCTGAAGAAGCGGTTGCTGAAGTCGCTGCTGGGCGCGTCGGGCACCGGGGCCCAGCTGCGCATGCGCTTGACGGCGACCTCCTGGTTCTGGAACGGGTCGCGGGCCAGGAAGACATCGCTGGTCGCGCCCTCGCCCAGGCGCCGGAGCACCTGGTAGCGGCCGATGTGGGAAGGCAGGTCGTCTGCGGAAGCGCTCACGCGGGGCATGATACGGGCCGCCCCAGGAGGTGCAGCCCCTTGTTCTCCCATGTCTTTGTCGCCACAAACGACTTCGAGCGCGCCCTGGCGTTCTACCGCCCGCTGATGGCGCTGCTGGGTGTGGCCGAACGCTTCTGCGACCCGTCCAGGCCCTGGGCCGGCTGGCAGAGCGACCCCGGCCCGCGGCCGCTGCTGGTGCTGGGCCGGCCGTTCGACGGCGGCCCGCACGCGCCCGGCAACGGCCAGATGGTGGCGCTGCTGGCAGCCAGCCGCGCGCTGGTGGACCGGGCGCACGCCACCGCGCTGGCCAGCGGCGGCGTCTGCGAGGGCCCGCCCGGGCTGCGGCCGCAGTACCACGCGCACTATTACGGCGCCTATTTCCGCGACCCGGACGGCAACAAGCTGTGCGTCGCGTGTCACGAAGCGACGGCCGGATGAGTCAGCGCGCCCAGCGGCCCGTGCGTTCAGGGCGTGCCTCCTAAAATCGCCGCCATGATCCAAGCCAAGCAGGCGCTGCTCGCCGCACTCGCCGACTCCCTCCAGGAAATCGCCCCCGGCTCCAACGCCGCCGCGGCCTTCGAATCCCCCAAGCAGGCCGCCCACGGCGACTTCGCCTGCACGGCCGCCATGCAGCTGGCCAAGCCGCTGAAGGCCAACCCGCGCGAGCTGGCCACGCGCCTGATCGCCGCGCTCGAAGCCAAGCCCGCCTTCCAGCAATGGGTGCAGGCGCTGGAAATCGCCGGCCCCGGCTTCATCAACATCCGCCTGAAGCCGGCCGCCAAGCAGGCCGTCGTCGCCGAGGTGCTGGCCGGCGGCGCCACCTTCGGCCACCGCGCCGCCACGGGCAAGCACGTGATGGTGGAGTTCGTGTCCGCCAACCCCACCGGCCCGCTGCACGTGGGCCACGCCCGCCAGGCGGCGCTGGGCGACTCGCTGTGCTCGGTGTTCCAGAGCCAGGGCCACGACGTGACCCGCGAGTTCTATTACAACGACGCCGGCGTGCAGATCGCCACGCTGGCCAACTCCACGCAGATGCGCCTGAAGGGCTTCAAGCCCGGTGACGCCGAGTGGCCCGAGGCCGCCTACAACGGCGACTACATCCAGGACATCGCCGACGCCTTCCTCAAGAAGGAAACCGTCAAGGCCGACGACCGCGAGTTCACCGCCTCGGGCGACGTGAACGACCTGGACAGCATCCGCCAGTTCGCCGTAGCCTACCTGCGCCATGAGCAGGACCTGGACCTGCAGGCCTTCGGCCTGAAGTTCGACAGCTACTTCCTGGAGTCCAGCGTGTACGCCGGCGGCCAGCTGGAGAAGACCGTCGAGCGGCTCGTGGCCAGCGGCAAGACCTACGAGGAAGGCGGGGCGCTCTGGCTGCGCACCACCGACTACGGCGACGACAAGGACCGCGTCATGCGCAAGAAGGAAGGTGGCTTCACCTACTTCGTGCCCGACGTGGCGTACCACATCAACAAGTTCCAGCGCGGCTACACGCAGTGCATCAACATCCAGGGCACGGACCACCACGGCACCATCGCCCGCGTGCGCGCCGGCCTGCAGGCGGTGGACCTGGGCATCCCGCAAGGCTTCCCGGACTACGTGCTGCACAAGATGGTCACGGTCATGAAGGGCGGCGAGGAGGTCAAGATCTCCAAGCGCGCCGGCAGCTACGTGACGCTGCGCGACCTGATCGACTGGACCAGCCGCGACGCGGTGCGCTTCTTCCTCATCAGCCGCAAGGCCGACACCGAGTTCGTCTTCGACATCGACCTGGCGCTGAAGCAGAACGACGAGAACCCGGTGTTCTACGTGCAGTACGCGCACGCGCGCATCTGCTCCGTCATCCGCAAGTGGGCGGCCGACATGGGCGGCGACGTGACCGGTGTGGCCGGTGCCGATTTCGGCCTGTTGACCGCACCGACCGAAGAGGCGCTGATGCTCAAGCTCGCCGCCTACCCCGACATGCTGAGCGGCGCGGCCGCCGGCCTGGCGCCGCACGACATCGCGTTCTATGCACGGGACCTGGCGGGCGCCTACCACTCCTACTACGCCGCCGAGCGCGTCATGGGCCAGGCGCCCGAGCTGAGCCGCGCCCGCGTGGCGCTGCTGGCCGCCACCCGCCAGGTGCTGGCCAACGCGTTAGGCATGCTGGGCGTCAGCGCCCCCGAACAGATGAGCCGCGACACGGCTGAAACCACCCCGGAGACCGAATGAGTTCTGCATCCAAGCCCGCTGGCCAGAAGAACCAGAAGGGCGGCTTCGTCCTGGGCCTCATCGTCGGCCTGCTCGTCGGCCTGGCCGTCGCGCTGGGCGTGGCGCTCTACATCACCAAGGTGCCCATCCCGTTCGTCAACAAGGTGCCGCAGCGCACCGCCGAGCAGGACGCGCTGGAAGCCGAGCGCAACAAGAACTGGGACCCCAACGCGCCGCTGGCCGGCAAGGGCGCCCGCAGCGCCAGCGGCGTGGTCGCCACGCCGCCTGCGGTGACGGCCCCGCCGCCGGCCACCACCGGCGCCAGCGCCGCCGTGGCCGCTGCCAGCGCCGCCGCCGCGCTGCCGCCCGTCACGACGGCCCAGCCCAAGCCGGTGGCCCCCAAGGCCGACGCCCCTGCCTCGGCTGCGGCGCCCGCCGCCGCCGCGGGCGCCGATGCCTATGTCTACTTCGTGCAGGCCGGCGCGTTCACGCGTCCCGAGGAGGCCGAGGCCCAGAAGGCCAAGCTGGCCATCCAGGGCTTCACGGCCAAGGTCATGGAGCGCGAGCAGAACGGCCGCACCGTCTACCGCGTGCGCTTAGGGCCCAACGACACGCGCGAGGCCGCCGAAGACCTGCAACGCAAGATTGAGGGGGCT
The DNA here is from genome assembly GCF_058794515.1 of Roseateles sp. GW823-FHT07B05. Taxonomy (NCBI): domain Bacteria; kingdom Pseudomonadati; phylum Pseudomonadota; class Betaproteobacteria; order Burkholderiales; family Sphaerotilaceae; genus Roseateles; species Roseateles sp. GW823-FHT07B05. Next base: position 169,072 of record NZ_JBXAGX010000003.1, on the reverse strand, counting down.
GGCTTCGAGGCCAACCTCGTTCGTGTACAACGCTGATTCCCTGCCCCGAGGACTTTGACGCCATGAAGCGCCGCGACTTCTCCGCCCTGCTCGCCACCACGCCGCTCGCCGGCGCCACCGGCACCGCGCTCGCCCAGGGCGGCCCCGTCGAGGGCCGCCACTACACGGTGGTTTCGCCGGCCCTGCCGACGCCGCCGGGCAAGATCGAACTCATAGAGTTCTTCTGGTACGGCTGCCCGCACTGCTACGCATTCGAGCCGCTGGTGGAGAACTGGAGCCGCCAGCTGCCGGCCGACGTCAGCTTCCGCAAGGCCCACGTGGCCTTCCGCGCCAACCTGAAGCCGCATCAGCGCATGTTCTACGCGCTGGAGGCGCTGGGCAAGGAAGTGCAGGCACGGCCGGCCATCTTCGCGGCCATCCACCAGCAGGGCCAGACGCTGGACGACCCCAAGGTCCAGGCCAAGTTCCTCAGCAACCTCGGCGTGGACCCGGCCAAGTACCTGGACGCCTACAACTCCTTCGGCGTGCAGACCAAGTGCACGCAGGCCGACAAGCTGTCCGACGCCTACCGCATCGACGGCGTGCCCAGCCTGGGCATCGGCGGCCGCTTCCTGACCTCGCCGGCCCTGGCCGGCGCCGGCCAGCGCCTGCCCGAGCACGAGTCCGGCCAGCGCGCGCTGCAGTACACCGAGTTCCTGATCCAGCGCGTGCGCAACAAGACATGAAGCGACGTGACGCCACCTTCGCGCTGGCCGCCGCCGGCCTGGCCGCCACGGCACCCACCGCCTTCGCCCAGGGCGGGCCGGTGGAGGGCCGCCAGTACGTGCGCCTGCCCCAGGCCCTGCCCGGCACGCCGGGCAAGGTCGAGGTCATCGAGTTCTTCTTCTACAAGTGCCCGCACTGCTTCGCGTTCGACCCGCTGCTGGAAGCCTGGCTGCACCAGCAGCCGGCGGACGTGGTGTTCCGCCGCGTGCCGGTGGGCCAGCAGGCGATGCTGAAGCTGCATGCGCGCATGTACTACGCGCTGGAAGCCATGGGCGCGCTGACACCGCAGGTGCACGGCGGCATCTTCAACGCCTTCCACCGTGCGGGCCTGGACGCCAATGACGAGGCGGCCGTCGTCGCGCTGGTCGGCAAGCTGGGCGTGGACACCACCAAGTTCAAGGCCGCCTTCTCGTCCTTCGGCGTGAACGGCAAGCTGGCCCAGGGCCAGAAGCTGGCCGAGCTGGCGGGCGTCGACGGTGTGCCGGCGCTGGTCGTCGGCGGGCGCTTCCGCACCGCGCCCAGCCTCATGCAGGGCCAGAACGAGCTGGCGCAAGGCCAACAGGCGCTGGCTGCGGCAGATTTCCTGATCAGGTTGTCGCGAGGGAAAGGCTGAGGCCAGGCTCAGGCCCATAGAATGGCCTGCAACTTCCGTGCCGCCATGCTGCCCCGCCTATCCCTGCTGCTCCTCGCACTCGCTGCCTGCGCCGCCCATGCGGAGAAGGCCGACCGCACCAAGCCCATGGTCTTCACGTCGGACCAGCGCGGCTCCGTCGACGGCGTGAACCAGCGCACCGAGCTGCAAGGCAACGTCGTCATCACCCAGGGCAGCCTCATGCTGCGCGCAGAGAAGGTGGACGTGCGCGAGACCCGCGACGGCTACATCCAGGCTTACGCCAATGGCGCCACCGGCAAGCCGGTGACGTTCCGCCAGGGGCAGGACAAGCCCGGCGAGTCCATCGAGGGCGTGGCCGACCAGCTGGAATACGACACCCGCACCGAGACCATCCGCTTCATCGGCAGCGCCACGATGCGCCGCATGCGTGGCAGCACGATCACCAACGAGGTGTCGGGCGCCGTCATCCTCTATGACAGCCGCAGCGAGGTGTTCACGCTGGAGGCCGGCAACACGTCGCCCAACCCCAGCGGCCGCACCCGCATCGTCATCATGCCGCCCGCCCAGCCCGACGACCCGGCCTCCGCGCCGGCGCCTGGCCTGCCGCTGAAGCCGTCCACGACGCTGACACCGGGCAAGGCCTCGTGATGGCGCAGGCCTGCACGAGCCGGCTCGAAGCCGAGGGCCTGGCCAAGACCTACGGCGTCCGCAAGGTCGTCAAGAACGTGCATGTGCGCGTCGACTGCGGCGAGGTCGTCGGCCTGCTGGGCCCCAACGGCGCCGGCAAGACGACCAGCTTCTACATGATCGTGGGCCTGGTGCGCTCCGACGCCGGCGTCATCCGCATCGACGGCGCCGAGGTGCAGCGCCAGCCCATCCACGCCCGCGCGCGGCTGGGCCTCTCCTACCTGCCGCAGGAAGCCTCCATCTTCCGCAAGCTGACGGTCGAGCAGAACATCCGCGCGGTGCTGGAGCTGCAGCAGGACGAGCGCGGCAAGGCGCTGTCCAAGGGCCGCATCGACGAGCTGCTGAACGGCCTGCTGCACGACCTGTCCATCGACGGCCTGCGTGACAGCCCGGCGCCGGCACTGTCGGGCGGCGAGCGCCGCCGCGTCGAGATCGCCCGGGCGCTGGCCACGCAGCCGCGTTTCATCCTGCTGGACGAGCCGTTCGCCGGCGTGGACCCCATCGCCGTGCTGGAGATCCAGCGCATCATCGGCTTCCTGAAGGCCCGCGGCATCGGCGTGCTCATCACGGACCACAACGTCCGCGAGACGCTGGGCATCTGCGACCGCGCCTACATCATCAGCGAGGGTGCCGTGCTGGCCGAAGGCACGCCGGACGAGATCGTCGCCAACGCCGATGTGCGGAAGGTGTACCTCGGCGAGCATTTCCGGATGTAGGGATGGTGAGCCCCTCGCCCATCCTCGCGGCGCTGAACGCGCGCGATTCCGGTCGGTCCCCCGAGGGGACGGCGATGCTCACGGCATTGAGCCGCTCGCACATCGCCTGCGGGCCGGCTTGGGAGCGGCCCGGCGCCGGTCCGCGGGTCACACCATGAAACAGACCCTCCAGGTCCGCCTCAGTCAGCACTTGGCGCTGACGCCCCAGTTGCAGCAGTCCATCCGGCTGCTGCAGCTGTCGACGCTGGAGCTGCACCAGGAGGTCGAGCAGATGCTGGCCGCCAACCCGCTGCTGGAGGCCGAGGAAGAGTTCACCGTCAGCGCGCCGGAGCTGGCCACCAATGCGCCGGCCGAGGCCGGCACGGAGGCGTCGGCCGGGGAGTCCGAGGGCGGGGAGTCTGCCGAGCTCAGCGGCGAGGACTTCGGCGGCACCGAGCGCGAGGACTGGGAGAACGGCACCGAGCGCGACGACTTCGACGGCATCCGTGAGCTGCCCAGCAGCAGCCCGTCCAGCGGCGACGACGACGGCGAGCGCGAGAGCCAGGAGTCCGCCGAGACGACGCTGGCCGAGCACCTGGCACAGCAGCTGGCCGGCCTGAGCCTGTCGGCCGCCGACCGCGCGGCGCTGCACGTCGTCATCGAGTCGCTGAACGAGGACGGCTACCTCGAAGACCCGCTGGAGGACATCGCCACCGCGCTGGCCGGCGACGACCCCGAGGACCGCGACGAGCTGCTGGACCACCTGCGCATCGCGCTGCGCCTGCTGCAGAGCCTGGACCCGGCCGGCATCGGCGCGCGCGACCTGTCCGAATGCCTGGTGCTGCAGCTGCGCGCCCGGCCCAAGAGCCCGGCGCAGGCCATCGCCCTGCTGATCTGCAAGAGTCATCTGGAGCTGCTGGCCCGCCGCGACATGCGCCGGCTGATGGCCGAGACCGGCGCCGACGAGGCCTTGCTGCGCGAGGCGCAAGGCCTCATCACGCGGCTGGAGCCCAAGCCGGGCCGCCGCTTCGCGCAAAGCGCGGCTGCGGCCATCGTGCCCGACGTCATCGTGCGCAAGGTGGGCCGCGAGTTCCGCGTCATGCTGAACCCCGAGGTGGCACCCAAGCTGCGCATCAACGAGCTGTACGCGAACGCGCTGCGCGCCACGCGCGGCGGCATCAGCAACTCGCCGCTGGGCGGGCAGCTGCAGGAGGCGCGCTGGTTCATCAAGAACATCCAGCAGCGCTTCGACACCATCCTGCGCGTCAGCCAGGCCATCGTGGAGCGCCAGCGCGGCTTCTTCACGCACGGCGAGCTGGCCATGAAGCCGCTGGTGCTGCGCGAAATCGCCGACGAGCTGGGCCTGCACGAGTCCACCATCTCGCGCGTGACGACGGCCAAGTACATGGCCACGTCCTGGGGCACCTTCGAGCTGAAGTACTTCTTCGGCTCGGGGCTGAGCACCGAGGCCGGCGGCGAGGCGTCCAGCACCGCGGTGCGCGCGCTGATCAAGCAGTTCGTCGCGGCCGAGGACATCAAGAAGCCGCTGTCCGACAGCGCGCTCGCGGCGATGCTGGAGGAACAGGGCATCCAGTGCGCCCGCCGCACGGTGGCCAAGTACCGCGAAGGCATGAAGATCGCGCCGGCGAATCTGCGCAAGGCGTTGTGAACGAGGCGCTGGCCTTGCTCCAGTCGCTGCGCGAGATGTCGGTGCGGCGGCTCTCCTGACCGCTCAATCCTGCGGCAGCTCCGCCTTGCGCCACTCCCGCGGCGACTGCCCCGTGTGCGCGCGGAACGCGCGTGACAGCGCCGCCTCGCCGCCGTAGCCCACGTCCATCGCGATGTGCTTGAGCGAGCGGCCCTCGCGCAGCCCTTTCTGCGCCAGACCGATGCGCCAGCGCTGCAGGTAGACGCCCGGCGTACAGCCGACGACATCGCGGAAGCTGTTGGCGAACACGGTGCGCGACATGCCCGCCGCCGCCGCCAGCTCCTCCAGCGGCCAGTCGCGCTGCGGCGCCTCGTGCATGGCCACCAGCGCGCCGCGCAGCTTCGGGTGCGACAGCCCGGCCAGCATGCCGGACTCGACCCGGCCCTGCGCCATCAGCTCGCGCAGCACCCAGATCAGCAGCACCTCGAACAGCCGGTCCAGCATCAGCTGGCGGCCGCAATACGTCGCCTCGGCCTCGGCGAACAGCTGCGCCAGCACCGGCGCGCAGCCGGGCACCGACGCCAGCGGCAGGCACACCCAGGCCGGCAGCGCCGCGGCGATGGGATGGCCGGCACCGCCGTCGAAGGCCATGTGGGCGCACAGGAACTCGGCACCGCACGCCGGGTCCGTCACGAAGCGGTGGGCCAGCGGGCGCGGGTAGAGCAGCAGGCTGGGCTCGGTGATGCGCAGCGGCTCGGGCACGCCGTCATGGTGGACGGCCACATCGCCCGACCGGATCAGGTGCAGCTGGCCGCGCCCGGCCTGTGGCACCAGGCTGTTGACGCCGCACAGCGCGCCGGTCTGGAAGGTCTCGGCGCGCACGGCGAAGTGCGTGAACAGCGCGGCAAGTCGGTCGGCCATGATCGGTACCAGATGCAAAGTTAAACGTACTTTATGGCATCTCAGGTACACCCATCGTCGGCACAGTTCATCCCTGTCGCAAGACAGATCCAACGCCCCCACCGACACCTTCCAGGAGCCTGCCATGACCCGCCAACCCAGCTTCAACCGCGCCGTCCTCCAACTGCTGTTCGCCGCCGCTGCCGTCACGGCCGGCGCGTCCGCCCAGGCGCAATCCTTCGTGTCCGACCCCGAGTCGGGCTACAGCGTCAGCGTGCAGTCCACCGTGTCGCGCGCCGAGGTGCTGGCCGAGCTGAAGGTCTACCAGGAATCGGGCCTGGCCGCCGCCGAGCGCGTGGCCAGCGAGACCGGCGCCTGGAACAGCCCCGCGCTGCAGGCCGCCCGCCAGCGCTATGCCGCACTGCGCCACGGCGAGCGCTATGCCGCCCTCGTCGCCGAGTACGCCGCCCGCCGCGGCGAGACCGTCCGCCCGGCCAGCAAGGCCTGATCGCCCCCTGCCCCGCAAACCCGTCACCCCCGAAAAGGAAACCCGCCATGTCCGCCTTCACCCGCCTCGCCCTCGCCGCCACCATCGCCGTCGGTGGCTTTGCCATCCAGACCCAGGCTGCGGCCGCCACGCCCACGGCCGCCACCGCGGTCGCCAGCCAGTACGTGGCCGCTGCCGACGGCACGCCGCTGTATGTCAAGGACTGGGGCCCGAAGAACGGCCCGGTCGTCGTCTTCAGCCACGGCTGGCCTTTGAGCTCGGACAGCTGGGAGTCACAGATGCAGTTCCTGGCCGAACGCGGCTTTCGCGTCATCGCCCATGACCGCCGCGGCCACGGCCGCTCCGGCCAGCCCTGGGCCAACAACACGATGGACCAGTACGCCGACGACCTCGACGCCGTGCTGCGCGCCAAGGACGTGAAGCGCGCGACGCTGGTGGGCTTCTCCACCGGCGGCGGCGAGGTGGCCCGCTACATCGGCCGCCACGGCACGGCCCGCGTCGCCAAGGTGGCGTTCGTGAGCGCCGTGACGCCGATGATGGGCGCCAGCGCCACCCACCCCGAGGGCGTGCCGGAAGCCGTGTTCGACGGCCTGCGCAAGGCGTCTCTCGACAACCGCGCCCAGCTCTACAAGGACATCGCCGGCGGCCCGTTCTTCGGCTTCAACCGCCCGGGCGCCAAGGTCTCGGCCGGCCAGGCGGACAGCTTCTACGTGCAGGGCATGCAGGCCGGCGCCAAGGCCACCTACGACAGCATCGAGGCCTTCTTCCACTCCGACTTCCGCGGCGACCTGGCGAAGGTGAACGTGCCGACGCTGGTCATCCACGGCGCCGACGACCAGATCGTGCCCATCGAGACGACCGGCCGCGCGACGGCCAAGCTGGTCAAGGGCGCACGCCTCATCGAGTACGCCGGCGGCCCGCACGGCATCACCGACACGCACAAGGACCGCCTGAACCAGGATCTGCTGGACTTCGTCAGCAAGTAAGCCCGCAGGCGCCGCCCGGCCCGACGCCGGGCGGCGTTCAGTCCTTGGAGGGGCCGCGCTCCGGCGCCAGCGGCTCGAACACGAAGCGCATGCCGCGCGTGTAGCTCTCGGCCTTGGTGCCGGCGTGGCGCTCGCCATCGATGGTGCGGTTCTCGTACACCAGCCCGGGGTGCTTCAGCGTCGGCAGCAGCGCCTGGTAGCGCTGGATGCCGGCCAGGAAGCCGGGCCACTCGCTTTCAGCACCGGTCACGTACAGCCGCGCCGCGATGGGCTTGCCCGTCGCCGCATAGGCCTTGGCCTGACCAATGATCCAGTCCCCGCCCACCACCACCGCCGGGCTGGCCGCGATGTAGCCCTTGAACAGCGCCGGCTTGGCGTACATCGCATGCAGCGTGAACAGCCCGCCCAGCGAGCTGCCAGCGAGATAGCGCTGCGCCGGGTCGGCACGGTACTCGCGCTCCAGCAGCGGGAAGATGTCCTGCTCCAGCGACGCGATGAACTTGTCGGCGTGGCCGGTGCCAAAGGCCAGCGGGCCCAGCTTCACCGGCGACAGCTCCCAGCCGCGCAGATCGCCGTAGTCCAGGTTGTCACCCGCATAGCCCAGGCCGACGACGATGAACTCGGGCACGACCTTGTCGTAGGCCAGGTTGTTGTACGACGCGACGACGGTGGCGAAGTCCCAGTAGCCGTCGGTCACGTACAGCACCGGGTAGCGGCGCTTGGGCTCCTTGGCGAACGAGCCCGGCAGGTGGATGTGCAGCTGGTAGGTCCGCCCGTCGGCGTTCTTCGGCAGCGCACGCAGCTGGGTGTTCGGGATCGTGTGCGCGGGGTAGGCCGGCGTCGGGTCGGCGGCCTGCGCCTGCAGCGCACCGAACAGGAAGGCCAGGGACAGGACGAATCGCTTCACGGTGGCTCCAGGCTTGGATAACGCTATCCAGTTTAGGGGCGGCGACAATGCACCGGTGAGCCTGCCCAACAAGTTATCCCTCTTCGTGTCCTGCCCCGGTGGCGTCGAACCGCTGCTGGAGGAGGAGCTCAAACGCTTCCTGCCGCCCGGCGTGCGCAGCAAGGTCGAGGCGCTGCGCGGCGGCTGCGGCCTGGTGGGCACGGCGGAAGACGTGCTGCGCATCAACCTCGAAAGCCGGCTCGCGCAACGCGTGCTGGTCGAGCTCATCGAAGGCCCGTACCGCCACGAGGAAGACCTCTACTCGCTCGCCCGCCGCGTCGACTGGCGCGACTGGATCACGCCGCGGCACACCATCCGCGTCGACACCGTCGCGCAGCGTTCGCCGCTGAAGAGCCTGAACTTCACGACGCTGCGCATCAAGGACGCCATCTGCGACCAGCTGCGCGAGCACACCGGCGAGCGCCCCAGCGTCGACACCCACTCGCCCGACCTGCCGGTGCTGCTGCACGTCGGCCCCGAGCGCGCGGCGATCTACGTCGACACCTCCGGCGAGCCGCTGTTCAAGCGCGGCTGGCGCGTCGACAAGGGCGACGCGCCGCTGAAGGAAACGCTGGCCGCCGCCATGCTCGCCGCCGCCGGCTGGCGCGGTGACAGCGCGCTGCACGACCCCTGCTGCGGCTCCGGCACCATCCCCATCGAGGCCGCGCTGATCGCCTGCGACTCCGCGCCCGGCCTGCTGCGCCGCTTCGCGTTCGAGCGGCAGATCCCGTTCTCCACGCCGGCGCTGAAGGCGGTCTGGGGCGAGATGGCGCAGGCCGCCCGCGCCCGCATCCACCCGCCGGCCGTGCCCATCTACGCCAGCGACGTGGCCTTCCGCATGGTCGACTTCGCGCGCCGCAACGCCGAGCGCGCCGGCGTGGCGCAGTACATCCAGTTCAACGGCGGCGACGCGCTGGAGCGCCCGGCGCCGCAACTGCCTGACGGCATGCCCGGCGCCATCGTCATGAACCCGCCCTACGGCGAGCGCATCGAGGTGCGCGGCAAGGCCGCGATGACGCGGGACGCGCGCGGCTCCGAGGAGCTGGACGCGGGCGACGACTTCTTCCCGCGCCTGGCCGCGCACTGGAAGCGCCAGTACACCGGCAACCCCGCTGGCTGGACCGCCTGGATGCTGACGCCCGACATGAAGCTGCCCAGCAAGATGCGCCTGAAGGAAAGCCGCCGCGTGCCGATGTGGAACGGCCCCATCGAATGCCGGCTGTTCCGCTTCGACCTCGTCAAGGGCTCGGCGCGCAAGCCGGCCGCGGACGACGGTGCGGCGTGAGCTGATCGCCGCCGCGCTGGCGCTGCTGTGCGCCAGCAGCGCCCAGGCCGACGGCTGCACGCTGGTGTTCGGCCAGGGCCGCAACGCGACGCAGCCCGGCGGCCCGGACTGGGACGACCTGAACCAGCGCTTCAACGCCGCCGTCGCCGGCGCGCTGCAGGCAGACGGCCGCAGCGCCCATGCGCTGGACGCCTCCACCCGCCAGATCGACCCGCAGGCCGCCGGCCGCGCGCTGCTGGCCGAGGCCGACCGCCTGGGCTGCCACACGCTGGTGGAGACCACCGTCTTCGACGACGCCGGCACGCTGGTGCTGCGGCTGCGTGCCTACCCGCTGCTGCCGCAGCTGGGCGACGGCGCCGCCATCGTGGGCCTGCGCATCGGCGCACCGCTGTTCGTCACGCAGCGCGACCTGGCGCCCGCCGCCGTGCGGCGCATGCAGCCCGAGCTACTGGCCGCGCAGATGGCGGCCGACTACCTTCAGCACGATCGGCGCTGACGCCACCCCAGCCAGGCCAGCGCCGCCGCGCACAGCGCGATGGGCACCAGGCTGGCCAGGTTCATCCACTGCCAGCCTCCCGTCGTCACCAACGCGCCGGACGAGAACGACGTGACCGTCATCGTCGCGTAGACGCCCGTGTCCATCAGCCCCTGCGCGCGCGTCTTCTCCTCGGGCCGGTAGGCCTGCGTGAACAGCGTCGTGCCGCCGATGTAGAGGAAGTTCCAGCCCACGCCCAGCAGCAGCAGCGCGCCGAGGAAATGCGCCAGGTCCTGCCCGCTGAGCGCGAACGCCACGCAGCCCGCGTTCAGCAGCACGCCCATCCACATGACCGGATGCACGCCGATGCGCTTGATCAGCGGCCCGGTGAAGAAGCTGGGCACGAACATGCCCAGCACATGCCACTGCAGCACCAGCCCGGCGTCAGCAAACGGCAGGCCGCACTGGCCCATCGCGATGGGCGTGGCCGCCATCAGCAGGTTCATGACGCCGTAACCCAGCGCACTCGCGGCCAGCGCGACGAGGAACACCGGCTGGCGCACCAGCTCCGCCCCCGGCCGCCCGCCCGCGCCCGGCGCCGGCCGTGCCAGCGGCGGGAAGTCGATCAGCGAGATCAGCGCCAGCCCGGCCAGCGCCACGACGATCAGCAGCAGGTAGGCACCGGCGAACGGCACCGTCAGCAGGTACTGGCTCTCGCGCGCCAGCAGCGGCCCGATGACCGCGCCCAGGCAGCCACCGCCCAGCACCCACGAGATGGCGGCCTCGCGCTTCTCCGGCGCCACGAGCTCGGTCGCGGCGAAGCGGTACAGCGCCGCATTGGCCGTGTAGTAGCCGGCGATCAGCGTCGCCAGCACCACGCCCCAGAACTGCTGGTACAGCACGCTGACGAAGGCCATCACGCAGCTGAACAGCGCCACGCCCAGCCCGATCTGGAAGGCCCGCCGGCGCCCGAAGCGCAGCTGGTGCCGCCCCACCAGGCGCGCCGTCAGCGCGCCGCCGGCCACGTAGGCGCAGATGGGCAGCGTGGCCATCCACGGCCGCGGCGCCAGCGCCAGACCGACGAGGCCGTTGATGGCCATGAAGCAGATGTTGTTGGTGAGGAACAGGCCCTGGGCCAGCACCAGCAGGGCCAGGCGCTTGTTCAAGACAAGGCCAGCCAGGACAGCACCGCCAGCGGCGCCGTGTCGGCCCGCAGGATGCGCGGGCCCAGCGTGACGGCCGCGAAGCCGCGGGCACGCGCGGCGTCTTCCTCGGCGTCGCTCAGGCCGCCCTCGGGGCCGCTGAGGAACAGCGCGCGCGGCTGAGCCAACGCCCCCAGCGGCGCCGCCGCCCGCGGGCTCAGCAGGCCACGCCACTCGTCATCGGCCGGCGCCGGCAGCGCGGCCAGCCAGGCGGCCAGCGGCTGCACGGGTTCGACGCGCAGCGGCACCGTGCGCCCGCTCTGCTCGGCCGCCGCGATGGCCACACCCTGCCAATGCGCGCGCTTCTTGTCGGCCCGCTCGCCGGCCAGGCGCAGCACCGACCGCTCGCCCACCAGCGGCTGCAGCGCCACGGCGCCCAGTTCGGTGGCCTTCTCGACGAGGAAGTCCATGCGGTCGTTGGCCGGCATGACAACGGCCAGCGTCACCGCACGGGAAAGTTCACGCTGCGGCCGCTCGGCGTCGATGAGATTCACGCGCACCTCGCTGCGCCCCATCGCCGTCACCTCGGCCCGCCATTCCGGGCCGCTGCCGTCGAACAGCGTCAGCGCATCCCCCGGCTGCAACCGCAGCACCTGCACATGGCGTGCAGCACCCGCCGGCAGCGTGAAGTCGCCCGGCTGAGTCAGTGGGGTGTCAACGTAAAAGCGTGGCAAGGCCGTGGTGCCTTATACGGGCCGAGCGCCGGGCCGCTCCCAAGCCGGCCCGTCTGGCGATGTGTTCGCGGCTCGATGCCGCGAACATCGCCGTCCCCTCGGGGGACCGACCGGACTCGCCCGCGTTCAGCGGCGAGACCGGGCGAGGGGCCGCCTATTTAGCAGCAATCTGCGCGTCCAGCTCCTTGCAGGACGGCGAGCACACCGGCTGGGACTTGCCCAGCAGCTTCTTGGACTTGAGCATCGCGCGCGGGCGGTGCTTGCCGCAGAGGAAGCAGGACATCGTCGCTGCGCCGAAAGAGGAGGTCGCCGCGAAGGGCGAGCCCGGGGCTTTGGAGCGGTAGCGCAGACCATCCGCTTCGATGGTGGTCTTGGTGGTTTCTTTGGCCACGCTGGTCCTGTCGAAGAGTTGTAAGTGGGGAACGCCGGGCAGGCGCTGGGGCCCTGTATTTTCCACCATGTCGGCAGACCCCGGCCTAGGGCTTTCAACACCCCTCGAATTTGGCCGTTCTTTTTTCGGCCCAGGCGGCCTGTCCCTCGGCCAGATCGCGCGAGTCGCGGGCCGTCAGGATGTCGGCCGCAAGCCGCTGTTCATCGAGCCTGCCGGCCGCGATGGCGTTGAGATGCTGCTTCATCGGCAGCAGCGCCAACGGCGCCATGGCCAGCAGTTCGGCCGTCAGCGCGGCGAGTGTCGCGTCCAGCGTGTCGACATCGGGCAGCAGCTGGTCCAGATAACCGCAGGCCAGCAGCGCGGGCGCGTCCAGCGTGCGGCCGGCCAGCAGCACCTGCTTGGCGGTGGCCAGGCCCAACCGGCTGACGAAGCGCTTCAGCCCGCCCGCGTAGAAATGCAGGCCGATGCGCGCCGCCGGCACGAACATCTCCACGGCCGGTGCGCCGAGGCGAAAGTCGCAGGCCAGCGCCAGGTCTGCCGCGCCGCCATAGACGCCGCCATGCAGCCGCGCGACGGTGATGGGCCGCGCCGCCTCCAGCGCGTCGGCCAACTCGCCGAAGCGCGCGCCGGCGTCGACGCTGCCCAGCGCGCCCAGGTCGAAGCCGCTGCAGAAATGCCGTCCCTCGCCCGCCAGCACCAGCACACGCACGGCGGCGTTCGCATCGACCGCGTCGATGAAGCCGCGCAGCGTGGCCAGATCATCCACGCTGAGCCGGTTGGCCTGGCGCGGGCGGCGCAGCGTGATGCGGGCGACACCGCCCTCCACCGTCAGCAGCGGGTTCACGTGCGCCGCCTTGCCACGCGGTTGCGCAGCGCGTAGCCGTCGTTCAGCCGCGCGAACGTCGCGCTGCGCTCCGCGTCGGCCAGCTCGCGCAGCGCCTGCGCCTGACTGGGCCGCAGCCGCGGGTCCTGGTGCAGCACCAGCTCGGCGATCAGCACCCAGTCCGCGTCCAGCTCGGCCGGCCAGACCTTGGCCTCAAGCGGCAGCTGGGCCAGCAGCTGGTGCAGCGCGCCCAGGGCCGTCTCGGCCGCGGTCAACGTGGCCAGCTCGGGCCAGCGGCCCAGCACCGGCGCCTCCAGCCGCTGCGGCGGCCACAGCGCGCACAGCCACTGCGGCGCGTGGTTCTCGACGACGGGGTGCCCGGCGTGGCCGGCCACGAGCTCGGACGTCGCCCCGCGCACGCGCCGCACCAGTGCCGTCCAGGCCCGCGGTTCCCAGGCCGACAGCAGCTGCGCCGGGCGGTCGGCGCGCGGCACCGGCAGGTTGAGGCGCGGAATGTCGTTGACGGGCGGCGGCGGCGCCACGTGCGGCAGGTCGATGTCCTCGACGTCCTGCATCGCGTAGCCGCGCGCCTGCAGCCGCGCGCGCTTGGTGGCGTCGATGCTGGCGCGGCCGGCGTCCAGCAGCCGGCCCAGGTCCAGGTCGTCCAGCGGCGGCGGCGCGGGCGCGCGCCAGCCGTCCAGGACGCGGGCGGGGTCGAAATCGTCGGTCTTGGCCATGGCGATGCTGGCGGGCATTGTGACGACGTAAGCTCCCATCCCCGATCCCCTGTTGTGAACCCACCATGTCGATGCACACCCGCCGCCGCCTGCTGGGGCTGGCCCTGGCCACCGCCACCCTTGCCGCCTGCACGACGACGCCCACGGCGCCCACCGCCCCCACCATCTCGTCACCCAAGCTGCTGGTGCTGGTCGTCATCGACGGCCTGCCCATGCGCCAGGTCACCGGCTACCGCGACCAGCTCGCGCCCGACGGCTTCGCGCGCTTCCTGGAGCGCGGCCGCTGGTTCTCGGACGCCCACTACGGCCACGGCCACACCGTGACGGCGGCCGGCCACTCGGTGATGCTGAGCGGCGCCTACCCGCAGCGCAGCGGCATCATCAGCAACGAATGGCGCGACCCGGCCACCGGCGCGCCGGTCTACAACACCGGCGACGCGGCCTACACCTACCTCGACAACCCGACGGCGCCGCTGTCCGGCACCAGCCCGCGCAGCCTCAAGGTCGAGACGCTGGGCGACGTGCTGCGCACGCGCTCGCCCGAGTCCAAGGTCATCGGCATCTCCGGCAAGGACCGCGGCGCCATCCTGCCCGCCGGCCACAAAGGCACGGCCTACATGTACATGGGCGAGACGGGCCAGTTCTCGTCCAGCACCTACTACATGGCCGCGCTGCCGGCCTGGGTGAAAGACTTCAACGCCGGCAAGCCGGCCGACGCGTTCTTCAAGAAGACCTGGGCGCCGCTGCTGCCGGAATCGGCCTACGCCCGCTCCGTGCCCGACGGCCAGACCTGGCAGGTCGCCAGCGGCAACGGCAACCGCCTGCCGGCCGTCATGGGCGACAAGATGGATGGCCCCGGCCCGCGCTTCTACGGCAACCTGCTGGCCTCGCCCTTCGGCGACGAGCTGACGCTGGCCTTCGCCCGCGCCGCCGTCACGAACGAGCAGCTGGGCCGGCGCGGCGTGCAGGACATCCTGTCGGTCAGCCTGTCCAGCCATGACTACGTCAACCATTCGTTCGGCCCCGAGTCGCGCCTGTCGCACGACCACACGCTGCACCTGGACCGCCACCTGCAGGCCTTCTTCCAGTTCCTCGACAAGGAGGTGGGCGCCGGCAACTACGTGCTGGCGTTGACGGCCGACCACGGCTTCACCGACACGCCGGAATGGGCCGCCACCCAAGGCCGCGACGCCGGCCGCTTCGCGTCGGCGCCGTCGCTGGCGCTCGTCAACGCCGCGCTGTCCGCCAAGTTCGGCGTCGACAAGCTGGCCCGCGACTTCTCCGCCGCCGGCCTGCTGCTGAACGAGCAGCTCGCGGCCGAGCGCGGCCTGAAGTTCGCCGACGTGCAGGCGGCCGCCCGCGACGAGCTGCTGAAGCTGCCCGGCGTGGAGACCGTCTTCACGCGCGAGCAGTTGCTGGGCAGCGACACCACCACGCCCTATCTGGCGCAGATGCGCAAGTCCTTCGACCCGACGCGCGCCGCCCAGCTGCAGATCGTGCTGAAGCCGAACTGGATTCACAGCTACCGCCCGGGCGGCAGCAGCCACGGCAGCCCGCACCGCTACGACACGCATGTGCCGCTGCTGTTCTGGGGGCCCGGCTACGTCGGCCAGGGCGAAGAGAAGGCCCGCGTGGAGATCGCCGACCTGGCGCCCACGCTGGCCGGCGTCGCCGGCCTGCCCGCGCCCGCGCAGGCCCAGGGCCGCGATCTCAGGCTCGCGCCAGCAGCTCGGTAGCCGACTCGCCCCACTGCGCCTCGGTGAGGCGCAGGCCGCCGAGGCGCCCGCACAGCGCCGCCGCCTGGGCCGGCCCGGTGGACGGCAACATCAGCAGCAGCCGCCCGTCGGCCAGCCGCGCGCAGCCGTCGTCGCCGCGGATCAGCGCCAGCAAGGCCTGGTCCGGCACGCCGGGTGCCGTCGTCGCCACGCACAGCGGCCAGGCGCGCGAATCGCTCAGCAGCGACTGCAACAGCGCCAGCCCGGCCACCGTGTCCAGCACCTGCCCGGCCGCCGGCCGTGGCCGCGCCAGCGCGCTGATGTCCACGCCCGTGCAGACGCGGCCGCCGTCCGGCGTCACCTGCTCCACCCACCACAGCCGGCGGCCATCGCGCCAGGCCTGCTCGTAGCCCGAGCGCGCCGCCCGCGCCCGGCGCCCCGGCGGGTCCACCGGCCCGGCACCCGCGGCGTGCGCGGCATCGGCGATCTCCGCGCGCGTCGGCGCGTCCTGCTCACCCAGCGCCCACGCGGCGCGGTAGGCCGCATTGGCCTGGCACAGCCGGCCCTCGGCATCGAACCGCGCCAACAGCACCGGGCCATCGGCCAGCGCCTGCCACCAGAAATCGCTTGAAGTCACCCGGGCATTGGAACCCAGCCCGCCATCAGCGCCGGTGGATTTCGCCCGAGCCCGTGACGCTTTGGCGCAACTGCGGCCGGCCGGCGTAGCTGAGGTCGCCCGATCCGCTCAACTGCGCGTCCAGCTGCTCGGTGACGCCCAGCGACACGTCGCCCGAGCCATGCAGCTCGACCCGCGCCGCGCGGCCGGACAGCGCCGCGGCATCCACATCGCCCGACCCATGGATCTTCCACTGCTGCTGCTCGGCCCGGCCCGCCACGCGCACGTCGCCGGAGCCGTGGATGTCGACATTCAGCTCCTTCAACTCGACCAGCCCCAGCGCCACGTCGCCCGAGCCGTCGACGCGCAGCGCCAGCCGGTCGGCCTTGAAGCGCTCCGCGGACAGATCGCCGGAACCGTTGATCGTCACCGCCTGCAGCGCGCGGGCGTCGACGCGCACCGTCGGCGACAGCCGCGTCGTGAACCCCGCATCGCGCTTCAGGCGCACGACCAGCGTGTCGCCCTCCACGACCGTCTCCACCAGCGGCTCGATGTTGTCGTCGGCCACGACGGTGGCCTGGTCGCTGCCCGCCTGCGTCAGGCGCACATCGAAAGGACCGTCGATGCGCAGGCTGGTGAACGCCGCCAGCGCCCGCGGCTTCTCCACCTTGACGCCCGAACCCCGGATGCGGTGCTTGCCGCTGCCGTACTCGATGGGGCCGCTGAGGCGGGCCGTCCAGCCGTCAGCCTCCTTCTTGATGTGCAGGTGCCAGTCGTTGTCGCCGGCCAGCGCGGTGCCGCAGGCCAGCGTGGCGCTCAGGATCAGCAGGGCAAGCTTCTTCATCTCGGGACTCCGGGTTCTGCAATGCGGCGGCAGTGTGGCCAGCCCGCGCCCGCACCGCCCGCGCGGCGCGACGAACTGCAGCGCCGCAGGGATGGGCCGTAGGATCGGCCGATCTGCCAGGAGAACCGCATGAAGTGGGAAGGCCAGCGCGAGAGCGAAAACGTCGAAGACTCCCGGGGCGGTGGCGGCGGGAGAGGGGGGCTTCCCATCGGCGGCCGCGGCCTGGGGCTGGGCGGCATCGTCATCGCGCTGGTGGCGTCGTGGGTGCTGGGCGTCAACCCGCTGACGGTGCTGGGGCTGCTCAGCGGCGGCGGGGGCGGTGCGCCGATGCAGGCGCCGGCCGGCGACTCGGGGGCCAGCGACCCCGGCTACGTCTTCGTCAAACGCGTGCTGGGCAGCACCGAGGACGTCTGGGGCGCCTACTTCCAGCGCAGCGGCCAGCAATATGCCGCACCGAAGCTGCGCGTCTTCCGCGGCAGCGAACCCACCGCCTGCGGCCGCGGCGAGGCCGCCATGGGCCCGTTCTACTGCCCGGCCGACCGCAAGGTCTACATCGACCTCGGCTTCTACGACACGCTGCGCGACCGCCTGGGCGCGCCAGGCGACTTCGCCCAGGCCTACGTCATCGCGCACGAGGTGGGCCACCACCTGCAGAACCTGATGGGCACCAGCGAGAAGCTGGACCGAGCCCGCGGCCGGGTATCGGAACGCGAGATGAACGCGATGAGCGTGCGGCTGGAACTGCAGGCCGACTGCTACGCCGGCGTCTGGGCCCGCCTGTCCCAGCAGGCGCAAGGCTGGCGACTGGAGCCCGGCGATGTCGAGGAAGCGCTGAACGCCGCCGCCCAGATCGGCGACGACACGCTGCAAAAGCGCAGCCAGGGCACGGTCGTGCCCGAGAGCTTCACCCACGGCAGCAGCGCCCAGCGCGTGCGCTGGTTCCGCCGCGGCCTGGACGCCGGCGAACTGCGCGCCTGTGACACCTTTTCGTCAACAGCGCTCTGACCCCCCAAATAACCCCGAAAATCGCCCACCCAATCAAGGGGGCGGCCGATATCGCCCCGCCGGCTTTGTGTGGAACACTTCCACTTAAATCCCAAGCCGAGCCATAGCATCGGCTGCTCTGAATTCCAGAGCGTGCTGCGCACGACGTCCCCGCGCAGTAGAACCGGATACACGAGGCCCCTGTCATGAGCGAACACCGATCAAACGACTCCCTGCCGACGCCCGACGCGCCGGCGCTCGTTGACGTGTCCGCGCAGGCACTGGCCTCCGCCCGCCGCCGCCGTTTTCTGAAGATCGGCTCGGGCGTCGTGCCCGTCGCGCTGACGCTCAGCAGCCGCCCGGTGATGGCCACCCAGTGCCTGACCGCTTCCGCCTGGGGCTCCTTCCAGGGCATGTCGGTCAACAACAGCCAGTACACGCGCCTGCAGAACAAGTCCGTGACGCTGTCGGGCACCTACCTGGTGTCCAAGTGGTGCGAGTACTCGGGCGCCGATGCCGTGGTGGGCACGCCCACCTGCCCCGGCTGGCCCAACACCGCACTGGGCTGCAACACGGTCGCCAAGATCAAGGCGTACACCGTCGGCACGCTGTGCTCCGGCGTGACCATGCCCAGTGGCCTGGTGTCCACCGACAAGGTGTGGAACGTCCTGACCGGCAAGAACCCGGTGACGGGGCAGTCCTACACGCCGTTCCAGAAGTCCATGGTGTGCGCCTGGTTGAACTACCGGGTACAGACCAACACCACCGTGTCGCGTTGCGTGACCGACACGACCCGCGGGATCAACCAGCTGAACATTCTGAGTGGCATTTCGTCCGCCGGCGGCACCGGCCCCGATGGCAAGCAGTGGTCGCAAGAACGCGTCGTCACTTACCTGTATTCCAACTGGCTGGCGCGCTGACCGCGGCGGCCGGCCTGGCCTAGGGCATCCCGTCTGACATGGTCGGCCGCGAATGGTCGGTGGCCCGTCCCGGCGATCTGCTCGCACGGGACTGGGGTGAACTCGGCGCGATCTACGATGCGGGCAGCGGCAGGACCCACCTGCTCAACGCCTTGGCGATCGAGCTGATCGACATGCTGACTGGCACGCCGCGAACCGAAGAGGATCTGCTCACCCACATGCAGGCGCTGTTGCCTGACGAATTGCCCGCGGAAGAGGCTCGCGCAATGTTGACTGCGCAGCTGCACGCGCTGGAGCAGCTGGACCTGCTCCAGGCCACGCCGGCATGAAACTCGGCGAGCTTGACGAAGCCCGCCTCCGGACATTGCTTGGTGCGCCAGGCCTGACCTTCCGGATTCCCGGCTTCGTCACGCGACTGTGGTCTGACGTCCCGCGGGTGGCCTGCGACCTGCGCCGCCTCTACGCCGACTTCGAGCTGGGCGACGCCGACGAGTTCGCCGACTTCCACCTGCGCGTGGCCTTCGACGGTGGCTGGCGACGGTGGGCACGGCCCCAGGCGCGCTTTTCAGCGGACGGACAGGACGCGTTCACCGCCCTGCCTGCCGAGCAGGCCTTCCACATGGTGGAATGGGGCCTGAACTGGGCCGTCACGTCGTCGGCGCATCGCTACCTGATCTACCACGCCGCAGTGCTGGAGCGCCACGGCGTCGCCGTGGTGCTGCCCGCCCCGCCGGGATCGGGCAAGAGCACGCTGACGGCGGCGTTGGCGCAGCGCGGCTGGCGCCTGTTGTCCGATGAACTGGCCTTGCTGGACCCGCACACGGGCCTCCTGCATGGCATGGCCCGTCCGGTGAACCTGAAGAACAAGGCCATCGAGCTGATTCGCCGTTTCGCACCCGACGCCGTGATGACCGAGCCGGTACCGGACACGCTCAAGGGCACCCTCGCGCTGATGCGCGCCCCCGAGGACAGCATCCGCCGGGCGGACGAGCCCGCTCGCCCCGCATGGATCATCACGCCGCGCTACCTGGCCGACAGCCCCGCGCAACTGCTGCCCGTGGACAAGGCGCGCATGCTGCTCATGCTGGCAGATCAGGCGTTCAACTACGACCTCCACGGCCGTGCCGGCTTCACCGCCACCGCGGACCTGGTGGAACGCTGCGACTGCTTCGAGTTCGTCTACGCATCGCTGGACGAGGCCGTCACGACCTTCGATCAGCTAGTGCGAGGCCTCCAGCTATGAAGACGATCCTGCTGCTGCAAGTACTCCTCGACCCGCAGCTGGCGCCGGGCCTGACGGCGGCCGAGTGGGACCTGCTGATCCGCCAGGCCCGTCGCGCCAACCTGTTGTCGCGCCTGGCGGCAAACCTGGCTTCCATGCGCGACCGCTTGCCACAGGCGCCGCGACACCACCTCGATGCGGCCGAGCTCGTGGCCCGCCGTCAACGCCAGACGACCCGCTGGGAGGTCCACTGCCTGCGCAGGACCTGTGCGCCGCTGGGCATCGAACCCATCCTCCTCAAAGGCGCGGCTTACCTGATGGCCGAGTTGCCGGCCAGCCAGGGGCGGCTGTTCGGCGACGTCGACATCCTGGTGCCCAAGGCGCAGATCGCCGCCGTCGAGGCAGCGCTACGTTCACAAGGCTGGATGTTCAGCGACACGCTGAGCGACTACGACCGCCGCTACTACCGGGACTGGATGCACGAAATCCCCCCGCTGTTCCATGAGGAGCGTGGCAGCTCGCTGGACGTGCACCACACCATCCTCCCGCCCACGGCACGGGTGCATGTCAACACCGACGCGCTGTTCGAGGACGCCCAGCCGCTGCCGACATCACCCGGCATGCGGGTGCTCGCGCCCGTCACGATGTTCCTGCACAGCGCCGCGCATCTGTTCCATGAGGGCGAGCTGGAGAAAGGGCTGCGCGACCTGTGCGACCTCGACGCGCTGCTGCATGACTTCGGCCGCGACCCGGGCTTCTGGACTGCGCTCTGGCCCCGGGCCGGCGTGCTGGGCCTGGAACGGCCGCTCTTCTACGCGCTGCGGTACACGCAGCGCCTGCTGCACACGCCCATTCCCGAGGCCGTGCAGGCGCAGGCTGACCAGCACGCCCCCGGGCCCGCGACGCTTGCCATGATGGACTTCTGCTACCAGCGCGCGTTGATGCCGGACCATGCCAGCTGCGACCAGCGGTTCACGGCCACGGCACGGCTGCTGGTCTACGTACGTGCGCACTGGCTGCGCATGCCGATGCTGCTGCTGTCCAGGCACCTGGTGCGCAAGGCATGGTCCCGCCTGAGTACAGGCGACAACAAGCCACTGACGGCCACTGCACCGAACGACGCGGTGTGAAAGGCGGGCTCGCCGCCGTCAGGCCGTACGCCGCGACAGCCAGCTCAGCGGCGAATCCTGCGCGACGGCGACGCGGCCGGACTGCGATTCCAGGAATTCGGTTGGCGGCTGGCTGCGGTATTCGCTGATGCCACCGCCATCGAGGCAGGCATCCAGGCCGAAGGCGGTGCCCAGGTCGGCCGGGTCCGGTTCGCTGCGAACGGCAGCGTCACGGCGGAAAAAACGCAGCGCTGGTACGAATCGCATGACAGACCTCTTTGCGTGATGAACCGACAACCACATCGGCTCAGTGCAGTCAGTGTGAGCGAAGCATGTGACAACCGAACACTGCATGTGTCAGTAAATATTGCCCCAGCTCCAAATACCACACGTTCAGGGTGGGTCCAGACCTAATGGCCATCGGGGTTTGTGGCTGATTCGCATCACCGGCTGAGCGTTGCGTGATTGCAAATGAACGGCGCCTCCCCAACTGTGTCAACCCAAATCGGTGCCGATACGCGTAAGCTGCGCGCTCTCTTGGAAGTTCGGGCTTTCCCGCATGACGTTTACTGCACTGAGATGGATCGCCAACGGCATGATCGGCTTCGTTGTCGCCGGCACGCTGTGGGTTGCACACGCCGTACAACCCGGCGCCATCACGCCCGATGCCTTGCTCGTGTCTCAGGCCGTTGCTGCCCCTGCCGACGCCGCGTCGGCGCCTGAGCGCCGCTGATCACGCCAGCGCGCGCTGAGCCCCTTGCGCCAACGCCTGGCCGATCTGGTCCAGCAAGGCGCCTCGCCCCTGCAACTGCCACTGGTGCCAGTAGAGCGCCACGTCGACGCCGACCTCCGGCTTGAGCACCAGCAGGCGGCCTGATTCCACCAGCGGACGCACCTGGATTTCGGGCGCCACGCCCACCCCCCAGCCCATGACGGCGGCACTCACGTAGGCCTCGCTGGACGGCACGAAGCGCTCGCGCAGCCGCGGCGCGCGCACGCCGAAGGCCTGGGCCACCCACTGCACCTGGCTGTCGTCCTTGCGGTTGAAGACGAGGAAGGGCGTGTCGGCGAAGTTGCCGGCGTGCAGCCCCTCCGGCAGCTGCGCCGCCAGGAAGCCCGGGCTGGCCACCGCCACGTAGCGCATCACGCCCAGCGGCTGCACGCGGCAGCCCTGCAACGCCTCGGCCACCGTGGACACACAGCCCAGCACCGCGCCCTGGCGCAGGCTGTCGTGGGTGAAGTCCTGGTCGTCGACGACCAGCTCCAGCCCGTAGCCCTCGCGCAGCCCCTGCTGCACCAGCGCATCCAGCGCCGGCAGCACCCAGGTGGCCAGGCTGTCGGCGTTGACGGCGATGGCCAGCCGCGACTGCGGCGCGACGCGCTCACCCAGTTCCCGGGCCACGTCCACGCGCAGCGCCTGCAACTGGCGGGCGAAGCGCAGCAGCACCTTGCCGGCCTCGGTCAGCCGCAGCGGCCGGGAACGCACCACCAGCGGCTGCCCCACCTGCGTCTCCAGCGTGCGCAGCCGCTGCGACACGGCGCTCTGCGTGATCGACAGGCGTTGCGCGGCGCGCTCGAAGCCCTGCTCGTCGGCCAGCGCGGCCAGGCAGTCCAGTGCGGCGGGATCGAAGTCGCTCATAAGTTCATCTAATGTAGATCGAATAATATGAATCCAACTTCTTGAATTCAGGGTCGCTCCGCAGAATGGAGCGGATGCCCGCCTCGCTCGCCACCGCCACCGCACCTGCCGTTTTCGCGCAGGGCTGGGCCATGGGTGCCGGGCTCATCCTGGCCATCGGTGCGCAGAACGCGCTGGTGCTGCGCCAGGGGCTGAAACGCGAGCATGTGGGCGCTGTCGTGGCGGTCTGCACGCTGTCGGACTGGCTGCTGATCGCGCTGGGCGTGTTCGGCCTGGGCGCGCTGATCCAGGGCAGCCCGCTGCTGCTGGAGGCCTTCCGTTTCGGCGGTGCAGCCTTCCTGCTGGGCTATGCCGTGCTGGCTGCCAGGCGCGCCTGGCGGCCCTCCGCGGGCCTGTCGGCGGCCGGCCAGGCCAGCAGCCTGGGGGCGACGCTGTCGGCCGCCTTCGCCTTCACCTATCTGAACCCGCACGTCTATCTGGACACCGTCGTGCTGCTGGGCGGCCTGGGCGCGCGCCAGCCGCCGGAGCTGCGCGCCGCGTTCGCGGCCGGCGCCTGCGTCGCGTCGGCGATGTGGTTCGGCCTGCTGGGCTTCGGCGCAGCCGCCGCGGCACCAAAGCTGCAAAACGCCAACACCTGGCGGGTTCTCGACGGGCTGGTCGCTTTGCTGATGGCCGGCCTGGGTTTACAACTCCTCCTGCAACCGCTCTAGGGCCTGTTGACGCTATGGCAACGGGTCGCGTTGTGGTCAAAAAGGCCGCGAGCAAGGCGCAAAGCGGAGCCGGGTATTCCACCCGGCGAGCATTTGCAACGCCGCGCGCGGCCTTTTTGACCGCAACCCGCGGGAAGGCCTGCCGACAGGGGCCACTCCGCGTTACGCCACTTGCCCGCACACGAGTGCGGGCGGCGTGCCGCGCCTTGATTGGCCCCTGTCGGCAGGCCTTCGCGACCCATTGCCATAGCATCAACAGGCCCTTGGCCACCCGCTCATGAAGATCGTTGTCCTCGGCGCCGGCATCATCGGCATCGCCACCGCCTGGTATCTGCTCGACGAAGGTCACGACGTCATCGTCGTCGACCGCCAGCGCGACGCCGCGCTGGAAACCAGCTTCGCCAACGGCGCGCAGATCTCGGTCAGCTTCTGCGAGCCCTGGGCCAACGCCGGCGCGCCGTTCAAGGTGGCCAAGTGGCTGCTGCGCGACGACTCACCGCTGCTGTTCCGCCCGCGGCTGGACCCGAACCAGTGGCGCTGGGGCCTGGCCTTCCTGGCGCAGTGCACCACCGCGGCGTTCGAGCGCAACGTGGAGGAGCTGGTGCAGCTGGGCCGCTACTCGCACGAGTCGCTGAAGGCGCTGGTGGCCAGCACCGGCATCGAGTACGACCGGCTGGAGCGCGGCATCCTGCATTTCTTTTCCACCCAGGCGGACTTCGACGCCGGCGCGGCGGGCGCCGAGATCATGCGCCGGCACGGCGTGGACCGCCGCGTGCTGAACCGCGACGAGGTGCTGAAGGTGGAGCCGGCGCTGGCCGCGTTCGGCTCGCGCGTGGCCGGCGGCACGTTCACGCCCAGCGACGAGAGCGGCGACGCCAAGGTCTTCACGCAGAAGCTGGCGGCGCTGTGCGCGGCGCGCGGCGCGCAGTTCCTGTACGAGCACGACATCCTGGCGCTGCAGCGCGCCGGCGACGGCATCGAGGCCGTGCAGATCGCCGACGTGCGCAGCGGCGAACGCAAGACCGTGAAGGCCGATGCCTTCGTCGCCGCGATGGGTTCCTACACGCCCGAGCTGGTGCGGCCGCTGGGCGAGCACCTGAACATCTACCCGGCCAAGGGCTACTCGGCCACGCTGCGGCTGAAGAAGCCGGAGGCGGCCAGCGTCGTCAGCCTGCTGGACGACAGCCGCAAGATCGCGATCTCGCGGCTGGGCGACCACATCCGCATCGCCGGCACGGCCGAGCTGTCGGGCTTCGACCTGAACCTGGACTCGCCGACGGCCCGCGTGCGCTGCGCGGCGCTGGTGAAGCGCTACGAGGAGCTGTTCCCCGGCGTGGCCGACACCAGCGAGCCCAACTACTGGACCGGCCTGCGCCCCAGCACGCCCACCAACATTCCCTACATCGGCCGCAGCAAGCGCGCGCGCAACCTGTGGCTCAACGCCGGCCACGGCACGCTGGGCTGGACGCACGGCGCCGGCTCGGGCCGGGCGATGGCCGAACTGATCGCGGGCCGCCGGCCCGGGATGCAATTCAGTTTCTACAACCCCTGATCAGAGCGTCTTCAGCAGCGCCTCGACCTGCGGCTGCTGCGGGAACTTCTTGCCCAGCTTGGCCAGGCCCTCCAGCTCGGACTTGGCCGCGGCCTTGTCGCCGGACTGGATCAGGATCTGCGCCAGGTTGAGCCGGAACGACGGCTCGTCGGGCTGGTCGGCGATGAGCTGGCGCTGCAGGCTGACGGCCTTGTCGAACTGCTTGTCGCCCGCCAGCACGGTGGCGTAGGTGTCGCGCAGCGCGGCATCGTCCGGGCGCAGCTTCAGGCCGCGCTCGGCCAGCTCGCGGGCGCCGGGCTTGCCGGACTTGCTGCGCAGCCAGGCCACGTTGTTGATCAGCGGCACCGCGTCCGGGTAGCGCTTGAGCAGCGCCTCGTAGCGGGTCAGCGCGCCGTCGAAGTCGCCGCGCGCCAGCGTCACGTCGGCCACCGCGGTCGCGAACGCGTTGTCCTGCGGGTGGGCGGCCAGCCACTGCGTCTCGAAGGCCTGGGCCTCGTCGCGCTTCTTGGTGGCCAGCAGCAGCGCGAACAGGCGCGGCGCGGCATCGCCCGGGTCGGGCAGCGCGACGGCCTTGCGCAGCAGCGCCAGCGCGGCGTCAGGGCGCTGGCGGTTGAGTTCGATGTCGGACTCGACGACCAGCGAGTAAGCCTCCTGCGGGTACTTCTTCTGGCGTTCACGCAGCGCGGCCTGGGCTTCGTCCAGGCGGCCCAGGCGCATCGCCAGCTGGATCAGCAGCCGCTGCGCGGTGACGGAGCCCGGCTCGGCCTCCAGCGCGCGCTTGACCTCGCGCTCGGCGCCGGCATAGTCCTTGTCGACGAAGCGCAGCTGCGCCAGGCCCAGGTAGCCATGCGCCCGCCCGGGCGCCAGCACGGTCAGGCGCGAGTAGGTCTTGGCGGCCTGGGACTTGTCGCCGGACGCCAGCTGCGTGCGCGCCAGGCGCTCCAGCAGGTCGGGGTTCAGCGGCTGCGCGGCTGAAGCCTCCTGCGCGGCCTGCGCGGCGGCAGGGATGTTGCCCAGGCGCAGCTGGTGGTCGATCAGCGCCAGGCGCAGCGCGGCCTCGTTGGGCTCCTCGCGCACGGCGGTGGTCAGCACCTCGGTCACGCGCTCGGCGGGTGCGCGCGTCTGCAGCAGCAGCTCGGCCAGCGCCAGGCGCGCCTGCGCCGAGTGCTGCTGGGTGGCGACGAAGGTCTCCAGCCGCTTGACGGCCGCTTCCGTGCGGTTGGCCTGCAGGTCGATGGCCACCAGGCCCAGCGCGGCCGGCAGGTAGCCGGCATCGGCCTTCAGCGCGGCCTCGAAGGCGGCCTGCGCACCGGCGGCGTCCTTGCGCACCAGCAGGATGCGGCCACGCAGCGCCGACGGCACCGGGCTGTCCTTCATCTTGGGCGCCAGCTTGTCCAGGGCGGCCAGCGCGGCGGGGAAGTCCTGGCGGCGCATCAGCGTGTTGACCACCATCAGGTCGTAGTTGCTGCCGCTGTCCTTGGCGGCCAGCTCGCGCAGCTGGGCCAGCGCGGCGTCAGCCTTGGCGCGGCCCGCGCCGCCGGGGGCGACGGAGTCGCGCGCGATGGCGGTCAGCGCCAGCGCGGCCTGGGTCTTGGCGTCGTCGGGGCGCAGCTTGGCGGCGGCCGCGAAGGCGCGGTCGGCACCCTCGAAGTTGCCCTGCATCAGCTGCGCCTTGCCGGCCAGCAGCAGCGTCTCGGCGTCGGCCTTGCCGCTGTCCAGCACCGGGCGCAGCGTTTCCAGCGTCTTGGCCGGAGAGCGGCCCTGCAGCTGCAGCCCGGCGTACTGGCGCCGCAGGCCGGCGTCCTCGGGCGCCAGCTTGACCGCCTGGTTGAGCAGGTTCTCGGCATCGGCCAGCTCGCCCAGCTGCTGGTGGGCGCCGGCGGCCAGGCGCAGCAGCGGCAGGTAGTTGGGCATCAGCTTGAGCAGCGGCAGCGCCAGCTCGCGGGCCTTGGCGGCGTCGTTCTTCGCCAGCGCCAGCTGCGCCTGCAGGAAGCGGCCCTGCGGCTTCTTGGCCAGCGCGGGCGGCATGCCCTCGATGAGCTTGGCAGCCTCGTCCAGCTGCTGGCGGCCGAAGGCCATCCGCACGAGCAGCGAGCGGGCTTCGTAGTTGTTCGGGTCCAGGTCCAGCACGCGCTTGAGCAGCGGCTCGGCCTCGTCCACCTTGCCACGCGCCAGCAGCACCTCGGCCTTGAGCTGCACCGCGCGGATGGCCTTGGGCGCACGCTGCAGCAGCTCGTCCAGCTGCGCCACCGCCTCGTCCGGGAAGCCGCCTGCCAGCTTGGTGCGCGCGCTGACGATGACGGCGCCTTCGTCCTCCGGCGCCAGCTGCAGCGCCTTCACGGCGGCGGCCTTGGCCTCGGTCAGGTTGCCCTGCGTCAGGTAGGCCAGCGACAACTGCTGCTGCAGCGTGGACATGGCCTTGGGGTCGGCCAGGCTCTGCTCGCCGAACTCGGTGATGAGCTTGCGCGCCTGGCCCGACTGCAGCAGCGTCTGCGCCAGCAGCGGCGCCAGCTCGTCGCGCGGCGCGCCCAGGTCCCAGGCGCGGCGCAGCTCGATCTCGGCGCCCGCCATGTCACCCGCTTCCAGCAGCGACTTGCCCAGCAGGTGGCGGCCGGTGGCGTTGTCGGGGTTCTTCTGGAGCAGGTTCTTCAGCTCGATGACGGCACCCGCCGCATCCTTCTGCTCCATGCGCTTCTGCGCAGCGGCGAGCAACTCCTGCTCCGAGCGTTGGCTGCAGCCGGCCAGGGCGGCGGTCAGCAGGATCAGGGCGAAATGGCGCGTCTTCATCATGTCTCCGTGAACAGGCGCGCGATTGTGTTCCTAGAATCCGCGCCCCTTGTCAGGACTGGCCCCAAGGCCGGTAATACACCATGTCCGCCGCGCCTCCCTTCTGCGCCATCGACTTCGGCACGTCCAATTCCGCGGTCGCCATCCCCGGTGCCGACGGTGCCATGCGCCTCATCGAGCTGGAGCCCGGCCAGCGCACCATGCCCACGGCCGTCTTCTACTTTGCCGAGGGCCCGCACGACGCCGACGGCCCGCCGCGCGCCTTCGGCCGTGCCGCCGTTGCCGCCTACGTGGAAGGCCACGACGGCCGGCTGATGCGCTCGATGAAAAGCATACTCGGCTCGCCGCTGATCGACCAGACCACCGACGTCGGCGGCGGCCGCGGCGCCAAGTACTCGGACATCGTGTCGGGCTACCTGAAGCGGCTGCGCCGCCTGGCCGGCGAGCCCACGCGCGTGGTGCTGGGCCGGCCGGTGTTCTTCGTCGACGGCGAGCCCGAGCGCGACGCGACCGCGCAGGCGCAGCTGGAGGCCTGCGCCCGCGCCGTGGGCTTCACCGACGTGCACTTCCAGTACGAGCCGATCGCCGCCGCGTTCGACTTCGAGCAGCAGGCCATCCGCGAAGGCCGCGGCGAGCAGATCGTGCTGGTGGCCGACATCGGCGGCGGCACCAGCGACTTCTCCCTCGTGCGCGTGGGCCCCGAGCGCGTGCAGCGGCTGGCACGGCGCGACGACATCCTGGCCAGCCACGGCGTGCACATCGCCGGCACGGACTTCGACCGCCACATCGAGCTGGCCGGCCTGCTGCCCGAGTTCGGCTACCGCGCCACGGGCCCCAGCGGGCGAGAGATTCCCAGCGGCATCTACTTCGACCTCGCCACCTGGCACCTCATCAACACCTGCTACTCGCCGCTGCGCGTGGCCGAGTGGCGCAACATGAAGAGCTGGTTCAGCGACGTGCGCCAGCACGCGCGGCTGATGACGGTGCTGGAGGAGCGCCTGGGCCACGAGCTGGCCGCGCGCGCCGAGGGCGCCAAGATCGCCGTCTCCGGCGGCGCCGACACGACGGTGGACCTCTCCCACGTCGAGACCGGCCTGGTGCTGCCGCTCAGCGAGAAGACCGCCGTGGACGCGCTGCGCGCCGACCTGGACCGCATCATCGCCACGGCCCACGAGACGGTGGCGCTGGCGGGCCTGAAGCCCGAGCAGGTCGACGCGCTGTACTTCACCGGCGGCTCCACCGGCCTGCGGCTGCTGGTGGACGGCATGGCGGCGGGCTTCCCCGGCGCGGCGCGCGTCACAGGCGACCGCTTCGCGTCGGTGGCGACCGGGCTGGGGCTGCACGCACAGCAGCTGTTCTGCTCCGCCTGAGCGCCGCGCGCCGGCGCTGGTAGGCTGCGCGGCTTCGCCTCACCCGAACGCGCACCTCATGTTGAAAGCCCTCACCTGGGCCGCCGCCGCCCTGGCCGCCACCGCGGCCTACGCGGCCCACGCGACCGACAGCCAGACCTACCAGCAGCCCTCGGCCGAGATCCGCGCCGTGCTGGACGCCCCGCCACTGCCCGGCCACGCGCTGTCGCCCGACCAGCGCACCCTCGCCAGCGTCGGCGTGCGGCGCTACCGCGGCGTGGCCGAGTTGGCGCGGCCCGTGTTGCGCCTGGCCGGCCTGCGCATCGACGCGGCCGCCAGCAGCCCGCAGCTGACCGGTCACATCGAGTCCATCACGCTGCGCGAGCTGGCCAACCCCGGCGCGCCGGAGCGCATCGTCAAGCTGCCGGCCGGCGGCAGCTTCTCGGCGCTGCGCTGGTCGCCCGACAGCCGGCGCTTCCTGCTGAACCGCCGCACCGCCAGCGCCACCGAGCTGTGGGTGGGCGACGCGGCCACCGGCCAGGTGCGCCCCGTCAAGGGCGTGAAGCTCAACACCGTCCTCGGCACGTCGGTCGCCTGGATCGGCGCTGACGAGATCGTCGCGCTGACCGTGCCCGAGCGCCGCGGCCCCGCCCCGGTGTTCGACGCGCCCAGCGGCCCCGCCATCCAGGAGTCCATGGGCCGCACGTCGCCCGAGCGCACGCTGCAGGACCTGCTGAAGAACCCCCAGGACGAGGCGCTGTTCGTGCACCACGCCACGTCCGCGCTGCGCCGCATCCAGCTGGCCACCGGCGCGTCGCGCGAGATCGGCACGCCGGGGCTCTACGCCGACCTCGAGGTCGTCGGCCAGCACGGCACGCTGCTGACCGAGCGCCTGGTGCCGCCGTTCAGCTACCAGGTCACCTGGCAGGACTTCGCCCGCCAGGTCGAGCTGCGTGATGCCAAGGGCCAGCTGCTGCGCGACCTGGGCACCGTCAAGCTCAAGGAGGGCGTACCGGTGGAAGGCGTCATCACCGGCCCGCGCAACTTCAGCAGCTCGCCGCAGGCCGACGGCGCGGTCTACTGGGTGGAAGCCCTGGACGGTGGCGACCAGCGCAACAAGGTGCCCCAGCGCGACCGGCTGATGCGCCTGGACCCGCCCTACCAGGGCGAGGCCCGCGAGGTGCACCGCACGGCCGGCCGCCTGAGCAGCCTGCTGTTCGTCGAAGGCGGCGCGCGCGCGCTGGTGACCGACTTCGACCGCGACCGCCTGTGGGTGACGACCGACCTGCTCGCGCTGGACGGCGCCGCCGCCCCGCAGCGGCTGCAGGACCGCTCCTGGCGCGACCGCTACAACGACCCCGGCCAGCCGCTGCTGCGCCTGCTGCCCAACGGCCGCAACGTCGCCCGCGTGGACGGCGGCGACCGCCTGCTGTTCGCCGGCGCCGGCGCCAGCAAGGACGGCGACCTGCCGTTCATCGACAGCCTCAGCCTCAAGGAAGGCAAGGCCGCCAAGCCCACGCGGCTGTTCCGCTCGGGCACCACGCACTACGAGCGCCCGATCACGCTGCTCGCCGACGGCCGGCTGCTGACCAGCCGCGAGAGCGCCACCGAGCCACCCAACCTCGTGCTGCGCAGCGGCGACGGCTTCGCGCAGATGCAGCCCGTCACCCGCAACACCGACCCCACGCCGCAGCTGCGCACCCTCAAGCGCGAGCTGGTGAAGTTCAAGCGCGCGGACGGCGTGGAGCTGTCGTTCTGGATGTACCTGCCGCCGGACCACCAGCCCGGGCAGCGCCGCCCGACGCTGGTGTGGGCCTACCCGCTGGAGTTCACCGACGCGTCCACGGCCGGCCAGGTCAGCGGCTCCGGCAGCCGCTTCGTGCAGCTGGCCGGCACCAGCCCGGTCATGATGGCGCTGGACGGCTACGTGGTGCTGATGGACGCGACCATGCCCGTCGTCGGCGACCCCAAGACCGTCAACGACAGCTTCGTCGAGCAGATCACCGCCAACGCCAAGGCCATCATCGACAAGGCGGCCGAGCTGGGCGTCAGCGACCCGCAGCAGATGGTGGTGGGCGGCCACAGCTACGGCGCCTTCATGACGGCCAACCTGCTGGCCCACACCGACCTGTTCAAGGCCGGCATCGCCCGCAGCGGCGCCTACAACCGCACGCTGACGCCATTCGGCTTCCAGAGCGAACGCCGCACCTACTGGGAGGCGCAGGACGTCTACCTGAAGCTGTCGCCGTTCAACTACGCCGACAAGCTCAAGGAGCCGCTGCTGCTGATCCACGGCGAGAGCGACGACAACCCCGGCACCTTCCCCATCCAGTCGGCGCGCTTCTACCAGGCGCTGGCCGGCACCGGCGGCCAGGTGCGCTACGTCGTGCTGCCGCACGAGTCGCACGGCTACTCGGCGCGCGAATCGATTGGCCACACGCTGTGGGAGATGAGCACCTGGATGAAACGCCAGACGCGGGACCCCAGGGCCCCGCAGTGATCAGCGCCGCCGCGGCGGCGGGCCGCGGCGCTGCGGCGCCCGCGCCGGCGCGGCCTTCACCGGCCGCGACACGTCGGCCAGCATCAGCACGGCGCTGACGAGGCCTTCGACGGCCTCCTCAAGATCCGCCGGCGGCTCCAGCGACTCGATCTCCTCCAGCAACGCGTCGGCGTCCTCGAGGTCGTCCGGGTCCAGGTGCAGGTAGATGGCCGCCAGCGGCTCCAGCAGCGGCTCCTCGGGCAGGCGCATCAGCGCCGGGTGCGCGTCCAGCGCATGCGCGAAGCCGGCCACCCACGGCAGCACGGTCTCGCTGGGGTCGGCCTCGTCGTCAAGCTCGAAGATCCACGGGTCGAACCACTGCCGGCCGGCGATGGCGACGTTCAGCTCCTTGTGGCGGCGGCGCAGCAGCGCCAGCAGGTCGTCGTCGACACGCCCGGGCGTGGGCCGGCCCTCGGTGTCCAGCAGCGGCGGCAGCCAGGCCGACAGCGGCACCGCGTCGGGCTGCAGCAGCACGCCGCACAGATAGCCATCGACCATGCTGACGTCCAGCGGCTCCAGCGGTGCGGGCAGCGCGTCCAGCAGGGCCTGCAGGCGCTCCAGGTCGGCTTCGGAGAGGGAGTCGGCGGCGGGTTTCATCGTCGGATTATCGACAGCTCGCCGTGAATAGTGCCCGCCCGCGCGGCGGGGCGGCGCCTAAAGTGGACCTTCCCAACGACGCCCTCCCCTCGAGGGCTTGCAGACCCGGCAGCACGGCTGACCGGGTCTTTTTTTGCCTGAATCGGGGTGGCCGTGAAGGCTGCCGCAGCCTTGCCACGGTGCCGGCGCGCCAAGCTTGCGCTTCGCTTGCATACTGGTTCGATGCCCGTCGCCGACCTCGCGCTGCGCTTCGACCCCGGCGTCGTCGTGCTGTCCTACCTCACCGCCGCCTTCGCCTCCTACGTGGCGCTGGACCTGGCGCAGCGGGTGCGCACGCCGGACGCGCAGACCGCCAGGGTCTGGTGGTTCGCCGGCTCGCTGTCCATGGGCAGCGGCATCTGGGCGATGCATTTCATCGGCATGCTGGCGCTGAAGCTGCCGTTCGCGACCGGCTACGACAAGGCCGTCACGGCGCTGAGCTGGCTGGCGGCGGTGGCCGTGTCGGCCATCGCGCTGCGCGTGGCGGCGCTGGACCGGCTGACGGTGAAGCGGCTCACGCTGGGTGCCGTCAGCATGGGTGCCGGCATCTGCGGCATGCACTACACCGGCATGGCGGCGCTGGTGCTGGCGCCGGGCATCCGCTGGCACTGGGGCATGGTGGCGGCGTCCGCCGGCGTGGCCACGGGCGCGGCGGCGGCGGCGCTGGTGATCTTCTTCTGGCTGCGCCGGCTGTCCGCCGCGCAGGCCCGCTGGGGCCAGCTGGCCGCGGCGCTGGTCATGGGCGCGGCCGTGGCCGGCATGCACTACACCGGCATGGCCGCTGCCGGCATCGCCGACGACAGCGTCTGCCTCAGCACCAACGGGCTGCGCGGCGACAACCTGGCCGCGCTGGTGGCCGGCGCCACGCTGGCGCTGCTGGTGCTGACGCTGTTCACGTCGGCGCTGGATGCGCGGCTGCGCCGGCGTGCCGCCGGGCTGCAGCAGTCGCTGCACGAGGCCAACACCGAGCTGGCCGAGCAGGCGCTGCGCGACGCGCTGACCGGGCTGTCCAACCGCCAGCTGCTGGACGACCGCATCAGCCACGCGATTGCGCGCGGCCGGCGCGACGGCACCGGCGTGGCGCTGCTGATGCTGAACCTGGACGGCTTCAAGCCCGTCAACGACTCGTTCGGCCACGCCGCCGGGGACGCCGTGCTGCGCGAGGTGGCGGCGCGGCTGCAGGCGCAGTCGCGCGGCCACGACACACTGGCCCGCCTGGGCGCCGACGAGTTCGTCGTGCTGCTGGA
Source organism: Roseateles sp. GW823-FHT07B05 (assembly GCF_058794515.1). Classification (NCBI taxonomy): domain Bacteria; kingdom Pseudomonadati; phylum Pseudomonadota; class Betaproteobacteria; order Burkholderiales; family Sphaerotilaceae; genus Roseateles; species Roseateles sp. GW823-FHT07B05. The sequence continues at coordinate 135,868 of NZ_JBXAGX010000003.1, read as the reverse complement.
GGGCGAGGCCGGCGAGGCGCCGCTGGCGCAGATCGCACAGCGGCTGCTGGACGCGCTGGCCGAGCCCATGGCCATCGTCACCGGCGAGGCCAGCCAGCCGCTGCAGCTGTCGGCGTCCATCGGCATCGCGGTGCACAGCGGCAGCGACATCGCCAGCCGCATCCTCATCGGCCAGGCCGATTCGGCCGCGCAGTCGGTCAAGCGCAGCGGCGGCAACGGCTTCGCGTTCTTCGAGGCGCACATGCAGGACGGCGTGCGCGACCAGCTGGAGCTGGCCCGCGACCTGCGCGCGGCGCTGGAGGCCGGCGGTGCGGGCCTGGCGCTGCACTACCAGCCCAAGGTGGCCGGCGACACCGCGCGCGTGCTGGGCGTGGAGGCGCTGCTGCGCTGGCAGCACCCGCGGCGCGGCCCGGTCAGCCCCGGCACCTTCATCCCGGTGGCGGAGCGCTTCGGGCTCATCATCCCGTTGGGTGACTGGGTCATCGACGAGGCCTGCCGGCAGATCGCCGACTGGCGCGACCAGGGTCTCAAGCTGCGCGTCGCCATCAACCTGTCGGTGCAGCAGCTGCGCCAGCCCGAGGCGCTGCTGCAGCGGCTGCAGCAGGCGCTGGCGCACCACCACCTGGACGCGGCGCAGCTGAGCTGCGAGATCACCGAGTCGGTCGCCATGGAGGACGCCGCCGCCACCGAGCGTGTGCTGCAGCGCCTGGGCGCGCTGGGCGTGAGCCTGTCCATCGACGACTTCGGCACCGGCTACTCCAGCCTGGCCTACCTGCGCCGGCTGCCGGTGTCGCAGCTGAAGATCGACCGCAGCTTCATCCAGGACCTGGAGACCAGCGCCGACGCACGCGCCATCGTCAACGCCGTCATCGAGCTGGCCCATGCGCTGAGCCTGGAGGTGGTGGCCGAGGGCGTGGAGACCGAAGGCCAGGCCGCCGTGCTGCGCGCCAAGCGCTGCGACAAGCTGCAGGGCTTCCTGTTCGCCCGGCCCATGCCGGCCCAGGAGCTGGCCCGCTGGGCGATGCAGTCACAAGGCGATGACGCGCGGCTGGGCTTCAGCGACTCGGTGTTCGCCGGCCTCGACTAGACGGCCATGCGCTCCGGCGCAACGTAGAAGCGCCGGAAGGTCTCGAAGTCCAGCGTGTCGGCCCGCTCGATGCGGGCCTGCTGGGCCAGCGACTCGGCGGCCATTGTCTCGAAGCGCTGCTGCAGCGCGTCCGGGAACGGCAGTGCCAGCAGTGCGGCGCGCGTGGCGTCGCTCTGGCGGCGGATGAAGCCGACGTGGCTGTCGCCGAAGTCCTGCGCCATGACGGCCAGCACGCGCGCCGACGGGCACAGCTCGGGCCGCTGCAGCCGCTCGCCCACGCGGGCCAGCGCGTCGCGGTAGGCGCTGCCGCCGTGCGCCGCGTCCAGCGCCTCGGCCTGCACCGCGCAGCCGGCCAGGATCTGCGCCGCCCAGTCGGCCAGCGAGCGCTCGCCGCCCTGCCAGTGCTCCAGCACCAGGCCCGGCTCGCGGCCGCGTGCGGCCACCGCATGCTGGTTGCGCGCGTTGGCGGCGATCTCGTCGGGCGTGTCGTCGGGGCTGTCGCTGTGCAGGCAGTGCAGCAGGAAGGTGTCCAGCACGCGGATCGCGTCGGCGCCGATGCCCACGGGCTCGAACGGGTCCAGGTCCATCAGCCGCACCTCGATGTACTCGACGCCGCGCTCGCGCAGCGCATGCAGCGGCCGCTCGCCGGAGCGGATCACGCGCTTGGCGCGGATGGTGCTGTAGAACTCGTTCTCGATCTGCAGCAGGCTGGTGGAGAGCTGGTTGTAGTCACCGCCCGGCGTCTGCACGCCGATGGCCTCGTAGGCCGGGTAGGGGCGCGACAGCGCGTCCTGCAGCGAGGCGGCATAGCTCTCCAGGCAGTTGTAGCTGACCGAGATGCTGGCCTGCGCATCGCTCTGGTAGCCCAGGCGCCCCATGCGCAGCGACGTGGCGTGCGGCAGGTACAGCGTGTGCTCGGCCAGGCGCTGCAGGCCGTGGTCGCGGCCGTGCACGAAGCTGTCGCACAGCGCCGGGCTGGCGCCGAACAGGTACAGCAGCAGCCAGCCCTCGCGGCGGAAGTTGCGGATGGCGCCAAAGTAGCCCTCGGTGGACACGCCCGGCAGCGACCAGTTGTAGTGGATGCCGGAGATGGTCTGCATGCGCCGGCCGTAGCGCTGGCCCAGGCCCATGCGGTAGATGCTCTTGGCGCGGCCGACGTTGCTGCTGCCGTAGCGGCCGATGGGGATGGTCTCGTCGGCCGGCAGGCCGCAGGGCATGGAGCTGACCCACAGCCGCTCGTCGGCGAGGGCCCGGTAGACGGCCTGGTGGATCTCGGTGAGTTCCTGCAGGCAGTCCTGCACGCCGGCGTGCACGCCGGTGATGAGCTCCAGCTGCGACTCGCTGTAATCCGTCGTGATGTGCGGGTGCGTCAGCGCCGACCCCAGCGCGGCGGGGTGCGGCGTCAGCGCCAGGCCGCCGCCGGGCAGCGCGCGCAGGCTCTCTTTCTCGATGCCACGGCGGATGCCGAGCAAGGTCTCTTTGTCGTTCATGGCGTCTCGAGCGCTAATTGGCCCGAGACGGTAGCAGAACGGCGCTACAGCTGCCCCGGAGCGTCGTGGTCGGCCAGACTGGGCCTCAGGTCATGTTGGCCGGCCTGGATGCCCTCGTGGTGGCTGAGGTAGAGCGACACGTCGTGCCGCTCCAGCCAGCCGATCGCCTTCAGCCGGTCCAGCACGGGGCCCTTGACCTCGGAGAACTCCAGCCGCAGCCCCTCGCCCGCGAGCGCCGCGCGCAGTTCCTGCAGCGCCACCAGCCCCGACACGTCGATGTGGTTGACCGGCCCCATCAGCAGCAGCACGCGCTGCGGTGCGCCGACGCGCTCGCGGTGCTCGCGCACGCGGGCCAGCACGGCGTCCACCAGGCCGCGGGCGTTGGTGAACACCAGGCTCTCGTCGATGCGCAGCCCCACCACCTCGGGCTGGCACTCGACGGCGTAGCGCTCCACGTTGCGGTAATGCTGCGTGCCGGGCACGCGGCCGATGCGCGCCACATGCGGCTGCGCGGTGCGCTGGATCAGCAGCGCGATGGAGCCCACCACGCCAATGGCCAGCGCCGCGCCCACGCTCCACAGCAGCACGGCCGCCGTGACGGCTGCCATCAGCAGCCCCTCGGCGCGCGCATAGCGCCAGGCCTCGCGGTAGTGGCGCGCCGTGAAGCCGCCCAGCACGGCGACGACGATGGTGGCTGCCAGCACCGGCTTGGGCAGGTGCGCCAGCGGCCCGGCCAGCAGCAGCATGGCCAGGCCCATGAAGCCGGCGACGAACACCAGCGTCCAGCGGCTCTGCGAGCCAGCCTCGTGCAGCAGGATGCTGCGCGAGAAGCTGCCCGCCACCGGCATGCCGCCGGTCAGCGACGCGACGACGTTGGCCGCCGCCAGCCCGCGCAGCTCGGCGGCGGGCAGCACCTTCTCGCCGCGCCGCTGCGCCAGCGACTCGGACACCGCCAGGCTGGACACGAACGCCATCAGCGCAACCAGCGCGGCGGACGGCAGCAGCCGCAGCCACAGCGCCGCGTCCAGCGACGGCAGCGCCAGCGGCAGCGCCAGCTGCGGCAGCGCGCCCACCTGGGCCACACCGTCCGCCGCCGGCGTCAGTGCCGACAGCACCATCGCGGCCACCAGCAGCAGCAACGGCGCCAGACGCGCCAGCGTGCGCGACCCGGCACGACGCGACAGCAGCAACAGCGCGATGGCCACGCCGCCCCAGGCCAGGCTCAGCGGCTTCACGCCCGCCTGCGCGGTGGCCAGCGCCAGGCCCGGCAGCGTGGCGCCGGTGGCGGCGCTGCCCAGCAGCACCGGCACCTGGCTGGCCGCGATCATCAGCGTGGCGCCATTCTCGAAGCCGCGCAGCGCCGGCACCGACAGCAGGCTGGACAGCGCGTCCAGCCGCAGCAGAGCCGCCAGCGCAAGCAAGCCGCCCACCTCGGCGGCCAGCACCAGCGCGCCGGCTTCGGCGCTGACGCCGGCCGGCAGCCCCGCCAGCGCCTGGGCGATCATCAGCGCCAGCACCGCCACCGGCCCCAGGCCCAGCACGGGGCTGGAGCCCAGCGCCGCGTAGGCCAGCAGCGGCAGCAGGCTGGCGTACAGCCCGGTCTGCGGCGGCAGTCCGGCCAGCATCGCATAGGCCAGGCTCTGCGGGATCAGCAGCACGGCGACGACGGCACCGGCGATCAGGTCGGCGCGCCAGGTCGCTCTCATGTCAAGCATTTCCTGCGGGCCGAGCGCCGGGCCGCTCCCAAGCCGGCCCGCGCTGGCGATGTGCTCGCGGCTCGATGCCGCGGGCATCGCCGCCCCCTCGGGGGGCCGACCAGACTCGCTCGCGTTCAGCGACGCGAGGTTGGGCGAGGGGCATCTTCATCGGTCGACCTTGACGCCGGAGACCTGGATGACGCGCGCCCACTTGGTGGTCTCCGCCGAGATCAGCGCCGCGAACTCCGCGCCGCCGCTGCCGTGCACCAGCATGCCGCGCGCGGTCAGCCGCTCGCGCAGCGCGGGCGCGGCCAGCGCGGCCACGCAGTCGCGCTGCAGCCGCGCCAGCGGTTCGGCGGCCAGGCTGCCGGGCGCGAACAGGCCGATCCAGGCGCTGGCCTCGTAGCCCTTCAGCGACAGGCCGCCGGCCTCGTCGATGGTGGGCAGGTCCGGCAGGCTGGGGCTGCGGCGCGCGCTGGTGACGGCCAGCGCCAGCAGCTTGCCGGCGCGGATCTGCGGCAGCGCCGACGGCAGCACGTCGAACATCAGGTCCATGTTGCCGGCGATGACGTCCTGCTGCGCCGACGCGGCGCTGCGGTACGGGAAGTGCAGCATGTAGGTCTGCGTCAGCCGCTTGAACAGCTCGCCGGCCAGGTGCGTGGGATTGCCGTTGCCGCTGGACGCGATGTGCAGCCGCCCGGGCTGGGACGTGGCGGCGTGCACCAGGTCGGTCAGGCGGCGCACGCCCAGCGACTGCGCGACGGCCGGGTTCATCACCAGCACCAGCGGCACCGTCGCGACGAGGCACACGGGCGCGAAGTCCTTCACCGCGTCGTAGGGCAGTCGGCGCGACAGCAGCGGGTTCAGCACATGCGTGCCCAGGCTGCCCATCAGCAGCGTGTGGCTGTCCCCGGCCGCCGCCACGGCGGCGGTGCCGATGTTGCCGTCCGCGCCGGGGCGGTTGTCGACGGTGACGGGCTGGCCCAGGCTCCTCTGCAGGTCGGGCGCCAGCAGCCGCGAGGCCTGGTCCGCCGCGCCGCCCGCCGGGTAGGGCACGACGATGCGCAGCGGCCGGGACGGCCAGGCCGGCTGGGCCCAGGCGCCGGGGCTGGCGAGGCAGAGCAGCAACGCGCGCCGTTGCAACTGCGGGCCGAGCGCCGGGCCGCCCCAAGCCGGCCCGGCCCGGCGATGTGCTTGCGGCTCGATGCCGCAAGCATCGCCGTCCCCTCGGGGGCTGAGGCCGGACACGACGAGTCCTGTGGACTTGTCGTGCCTGCCGAAGCTCTGCGGCCGCCGGCCGCAGAGCGGTCCCAGCCAAGGTACGCCTTGGACGAGGGGCTTCTTCATGCCGGGCCCACCAGCACGTTGAGCCGCACCTGCCCCTGCAGGCAGGCCGCGTCGAAGTCCTGCAGGATGGCCGCCAGCGTGTCGGCGTCGGGTGCCTCGACGGCGGCGATGCCGACGCCGCGGTTGCGCCCCTCGGCCTTGGCCTTGTAGAGCACCATGTCGGCCCAGTTGACGGCCTGCTCCCAATGCAGGCGCAGCGCGGCGCCGGCCGTGCCGCCCAGCGGGAAGCTGGCGAAGCCGATGCTGGCCGTGATGCGCAGCATGCCGTCGGGCGTCGCGATGGGCGGGCCGCCGATGCCGTGCAGGATGCGTGCGGCCATTTGCGCCAGGTCGTCGGCGGGCAGCTCGGGCGCGAAGACGAGGAACTCCTCGCCGCCCCAGCGCACGACGAGGTCGGTATCGCGCACCGCGGCGCGGATGCGCCGGCCCACCTCGACGATGACGGCGTCGCCGGCCGCGTGGCCGTGCTGGTCGTTGACGTTCTTGAAGTGGTCGATGTCGATCATCATCAGCACGCCACGGAAGCCCTCGGCGCCGCCGTCGCGCGCGCGGGCGTCCATGACGGCCAGGAAGTGGCGGCGGTTGGACAGGTCGGTCAGCGGGTCGCGCTCGCTCTGCGCGCGCAGCAGGTGCTGGTTGGCCGTCAGGCGCGCCTGCGCGCGGCGCATGCGCAGCAGCGTGACGCCCACCAGCGCCAGGGACAGCAGCAGCAGCACGCCGATGGCCAGGCCCAGCTGCTGCGCGAGGCGGCCGTTGGCCAACTGCTGGTCCTTCAGCTGGCCGTCGCGGGCCAGCAGCGCCAGGTCGCGCTGCTTGGCGGCGGTGTCGTACTTGCGGCGCAGCTCCTCCAGCGCGCTGGCACGGTTGCGCTCGTTGGTGCGCGCGGTCAGCTCGCGCTCGCCGTGGTACGCGGCCAGCGCTTCCTTGTGCTGGCCGGCCTCGGCCCAGGTGTCACCCAGCTCGCGCAGCTCGCGGGCGCGCGGCACGAGGTCGGCGGGGTCCATCGCGAACTCGGCCACCTTGGCGAGCTCCTGGCGGGCCGCGTCAAACTGACGCAGCTTGATCTGCGTGACGGCGAGGTTGTGGTGCAGGTTGCGTTCCTGCAGCCTGTCGTGGAAGCGCTGCAGCACCGGCATGGCCCGCTGGGCGGCGGCCAGGGCCTCCTTCAGCAGGCCCAGGTGCATGTAGGTGTCGACGAGGTTGGTGCGCAGCTGCGCCGCCAGGTGCGGCGCGTCGGCCTGCTCGGCGAGCTGCAGTCCGGCCTCCAGCGCGGCGCGGGCGGCCGGCACGTCGCGCGAGCGGCGCTCCACGACGGCCTCGTAGTTGCGCACGCGCGCCCCGGCCACCGGGTCGCCCTGCGCCTCGGCATGCGCGGCGCGGATCTCGGCGCGCGCCGCGTCGAGCTGGTCCTGCTGCTGCAGCACGGTGGCCAGCAGGCCCAGGCTGAGCGCGGCGAGGTGGCGGTCGCCGCCCAGCCGCGCCAGTGCCAGCGCGCGGCGCGCGCCGTTCTCGGCGTCGACAAAGGCGCCCTGCCCCGCCTGCTCGCGCAGCTGCAGCCGCAGCGCCTCCCAGGTGGCGGCCACGTCGCATGCGGCGTCGCGCTGCGCACGGCCCGCCTCGTCGGCGGGGCAGTGTTTCTCCAGGCCGGTCAGCGCGCGGGCGGCCAGCGTGCCGGCCGGCCGGCCGGCGCGCTCCTGGATGAGCGCGCGCAGCAGCCAGCTGCGGTCGGCGCCGCCGTCCAGCGCTGCCAGCTGCACGGCCACCGCGTCGGCCGCCTCGGCCTGGCCGGCCGCCAGCAGCACGCGGCCGCGCGCGAACAGCCAGGCGGCCTCGCGGGCCGGCTCGGCACCCGCGGGCCAGCGCCGGTCCAGCTCGGCCAGCATGGCGGCGGGCTCGTCGTAGGCGCGCCGCGTCAGGTCGGCCAGCTGGGCGCGTTCGGCCGCGAGGTCGGGCGTGGCCTGCGCCACGGCAGCGGCCAGTGTCAGCGCGAGCAGCCAGGCCTTCATGCGTGGGCCGGCCGGGCGCCGTCGTGAGGGGTGGGGCCGTGCAGCACCGTCAGGCCCACGCGGCCTTCGCTCCAGGCGGCCTCCAGCTGCGCCGTCAGCTGCGCGGCGGCGGCGGCGTCGGCGGCATGGATGCGCTCGACGCCGTAGGCCTTGTTGCGGCCATGCGCCTTGGCGAGGTACATGACGGTGTCGACGAGGTCGATGGCACGCTCCCACGGCAGGCGCAGGCCGTGCGGCGGCACGGGCAGGCTGACGAAGCCGATGGACGCCGTGACCGGGATGCGCCGCCCCTCGTGCTCCACGGGGCGGCCGCCGATCAGGTCGAGCAGGCGCTGCGCGAGCTGCGGCGCGAACAGGCCCTCGCGGGTGCGGGCGACGATGAGGAACTCCTCGCCGCCCCAGCGCACGACGAGGTCGCCGTCGCGCACGGCCTCGCGCAACCGCCGCGCCAGCTCGGTCAGCACGGCGTCGCCGGCAGCATGGCCGAAGCCGTCGTTGATGCGCTTGAAGTGGTCCACGTCGATGAGGAAGACGGCGCCCGCCAGGCCGTCGGGGCCGCTCAGCGTCTTGATGGCGGCCTGGAAGTGGCGGCGGTTGGCCAGGCCGGTCAGCGGGTCGGTCTCGCTCTGGCGCTGCAGCGATGCGTTGCTGTGGGCCAGCTGCTCGTTGGTGCGGCGCACGCGCCGGAACGCCTGCCACAGCAGGCCCAGCGACACCGCGACGCAGCCGCCCAGAGCGGCCCACAGCATCAGGCCCAGGTTGCGCTGGTGCACCTGCTCGGCCTTGAGCGCGTTGTCGCGGTTCAGCAGCTCGATGTCGCGGGCGCGCTGCTCGGCGTCCTGGCGCTCCTGCGCCTCCAGCAGCAGCTTGCGGGTCTCGTCGCGCAGCACGCGGTCCACCAGGCGGCGGTGCTCGCGCCAGGCGTCCACGGCGCCGCCCAGGTCGCCGGCGCGCTCCAGGTAGACGGCCAGCTCCTTCCAGCCGTCGGACGCGTACGTGACGGCGCCCTGCTGCTCGTCCAGCGCGATGGCCGCGCGCGCCTCGGCACGGCCCTCGGCGACGCGGCCCAGCGCGATCTTGGCCAGGCCGATGTTGGAGCGGGCCACGCTCTCGGCGCTGACGTTGCGCGTGGCGTGCGCCAGCGGCAGCGCCTGCTCGGCCAGCTCCAGTGCCCGCGCGTAGCGGCCCTGGCGCAGGTGGTAGTCGGCGAAGTTGGCCAGGCCCAGCGCGCGCACCGAGTCGGCGCCGGCCGCGGCGGCCTGCTCCAGCGCGTCGGCGTTGGCCTGCAACGTGATGCTGGTGTCGGCGTCGTCGGCATGCACGATGCCGCGCGTCGTGTGCACGGCGTTCAGTGTCATGGGGTCGGGGTCCTTCTGCGCCTCGGCCAGCGCCTGTGCGGCGAGCTGACGGGCGCGGGCCGGCGTGTCGGCGCGCAGCGTCGTGAAGGACAGGTCGGCCAGCGACAGCGCCACGCGCCAGGGCTGGCCGATCTGCTGCGCCAGGCGCAGCGCCTGGTGGCCCTCGGTGAGCGCGGAGTCCAGCTCGCCAGCGTCGCCGCTGATGCCGGCGAACATGCGGTGGTACCGCCAGCGGGACAGCGCGCCGGCGGCCGCCAGCTGCGCGGCGTCCACGCCGGTCAGCAGCTTGCGGGCCTCGCGCAGGTCGCCCTGCGAGCGCAGGTACTCGGCGCCGATGATGGCCGCGGCGACGCGGGCGTCGGCGCGCTGCTCGGCGACGGGCCAGTCGCGCAGCCGCTGCGCCAGGCGGTCGCTGAGCACGCGGTCGCGGGCCAGCGACGCAAGCAGGCCGCGCTGCGCGACGACGTCCAGCCGCGCCTCGCCGCCCGGCTGCGCGGCGGCGCGCTGGCGCAGCTCCAGCTCGTACTGCGCCGGCTTGGCGCGCTCGGCACGCTCGATGCGGTCCAGCTCACGCGACAGGCTGTCGTCGGCCGCCGCGGCCGAGGCCGCCGACGACGGCGCCGATGGCGTGCCGGACGAACCGCCCGGCGAGCAGGCGGCCAGCAGCAGCAGCGCGGCGAATGCCGCGCACTGCGTCTTGAGCTGGGCCTGGATTGGATGCATCACGGCAGCAAAACGGGGGCTTGTGGTCCCGAACCGCCCATTTCAGCGCGGTTGCGGGGCAGCATCGCACGGCAGGCGCAGCAGAGCGTTCAAATTCCACGTGCCGCGCCGCATCACGCTCAGGCCCGCGCGCCCTGGTAGCCGCGCGGCACGGCGCCCAGCAGGCGGCGCGTGTAGTCCTCACGCGGCGCGGCGATGAGGGCCTGCGTGGGCGCCTGCTCGACGACGTCGCCGTTCTGCATGACCAGCACCTCGTCGGAGATGAACTTGACGACGGCCAGGTCGTGGCTGATGAAGATGTAGCTCAGGCCGAACTCGTCCTGCAGGTCCTTCAACAGGTTCAGCACCTGGGCCTGCACCGACACGTCCAGCGCCGACACGGCCTCGTCCAGCACCAGCACCTCGGGCTGCAGCGTCAGGCAGCGCGCGATGGCGATGCGCTGGCGCTGGCCGCCGGAGAACTCGTGCGGGTACTTGGCCATGGCGCTCTCGTCCAGGCCCACGCGCCGCAGCAGCGCCACCGCGCGGGCCTCGCGGTCGGCCGTGCCGCTGCCGATGCCGTGGATCTCCATCGGCTCGCGCAGCGTCTGCGCGATCGTGAAGCGCGGGTTCAGCGACGCGTAGGGGTTCTGGAACACGACCTGGATGCGGCGGCGCATCTGCTGCCAGTCGGCGCCGCTCATCTTCAGCAGGTCGCGGCCGTCGAACAGCACCTGGCCGCCCATCGTGCCGTTGGTCTGCTCGTGCAGGCGCAGCAGCGCCAGGCCCATGGTCGTCTTGCCCGAGCCGGACTCGCCGACGACGCCCAGCGTGTAGCCCTTGCGCAGCGTGAAGTTCACGCCCTTGACGGCCTTGAACTCACGCCGGCCGAACAGCCCGTCCTTGAGCCAGAAGCTCTTCTTCAAGCCGGTGACCTCCAGCACGACGGGGGCGTCGGGGTCCTTGGGCTTCACGTCGGTGGACGCGGCGCGGCCGGCGATGTGATCGTCGATGACCATCAGCCGCGCCGGGTTCTCGGTCAGCGACGGCCGGCAGGCCAGCAGCGCCTTGGTGTAGGCGTCCTGCGGGTCGCTGAAGATCTGCGCGACCGGCGCCGTCTCGCGCACCTGGCCGTGGCGCATGACGACGACATGGTCGGAGATCTCGCCCACCACGCCGAGGTCGTGCGAGATGAACAGCAGGCTCATCTTGTGGCTGTCCTTGAGCCGGGCCAGCAGTTCCATGACCTGGCGCTGGATGGTCACGTCCAGCGCGGTGGTGGGCTCGTCGGCGATCAGCAGCTTCGGGCTGCAGGCCAGCGCCACGGCGATCATGACGCGCTGCTGCTGGCCGCCCGACATCTCGTGCGGGTAGGCCGCGAGGCGCCGCTTCGGCTCGGGGATGCCGACCTCGTGCAGCAGTTCCTCGGCGCGCACCCGCGCCTGGCGACGCGTCATGCCCATGTGCTTGACCAGCGGCTCGCAGATCTGCGTGGCAACGTCGAACACCGGGTTCAGCGAGCTCATCGGGTCCTGGAACACGCAGGCAATGTCCTTGCCGCGGATGGCCTGCAGCTCGCGGGTGGACGCCTGCAGCAGGTCGCGGCCCTGGAACAGGATGGCGCCCGAGCGCTCCGCGTTGCTGGGCAGCAGGTTCAGGATGGACATGGCCGTGACGCTCTTGCCCGAGCCCGACTCGCCCACCAGCGCCACGGTGCCGTTCTCCGGCACATCGAAGCTGATGCCCTTGACGGCCAGCTGGCGCTTCATCTCGCCGCCCTCGCGGCCCATGCGGAAGGCGACCTGCAGGTCCTGGATGCTGAGCAGCGCGGTCATTCGAGTCCCCTCAGCTTCGGATCGAGCGCATCGCGCAGCGCATCGGTGAACAGCGCAAACGCGGTGACGAAGACGGCCATGAAGGCGGCCACGGCGGCCAGCTGCCACCAGTAGCCGAGGATCAGCTCGTTCTGCGCCTCGGCCAGCATGGTGCCCCAGGAGACCTGGTCGACGCTGACGCCCAGGCCCAGGTAGCTGAGGATGACTTCGCTCTTGATGAAGCTGACGACGTGCAGCGACAGCTGCACCAGCGCCACGTGCGACACGTTGGGCAGGATGTGCCGGAACATGCGCGACGCCTGCGACGCGCCGATGGCCTCGGCCGAGCGCACGTACTCGCGCACGCGGTGCTTCATGAACTCCGCACGGATGAGGCGGTAGATGCCGGTCCAGCCAGTCAGCGCCAGGATGGCGACCACCGAGCCCATGCCGCGGTGGAAGATGGCCGCGAACGCGAAGATCAGCAGGATGCTGGGGATGGCCGTGAAGACGTTGTAGACCCACTCCAGGAAGTCGCCCACCCTGCCGCCGAAGAAGCCCGAGACGGCGCCCAGCACGGTGCCGATCAGCGTGGCCACCACCGCCGCGGCCAGGCCCACGAAGATGGACACCTCGGCGCCCTTGACGACCTTGGCCAGCACGTCGCGGCCCAGCCGGTCGCCGCCCAGCGGCAGCGTCTCGGCGCGCACGATCTCGTCGGTCTTGAACGCCTTGGCGCGCTCGGCCCACTCGGCGTAGCGGGGCGCCAGCGGGTCGATGTCGAACAGGTCGACGTTGGGGCCAGTGGGCGCGGCGATGGTGCCGGTGTCCTCGGCGGGCTGCGGGCCCAGCAGCGTCGGCGGCGCGTTGGGCACGCCGATCTCCCGCTGCCAGCCGGCGGCGACGAGGTCGGTGGCCGCCAGCAGCACCAGCACGAGGAACACGCCGACGATGCCCATGGACACGACGCCGACACGGTCGGTCTTCAGGCGCCGCCAGGCGGCGGCCCAGACGCCGCCGGAAGAGGAAGTCAGCACGGCACTCATTTCAGGACAACGCGGGGATCGACGAGCTTGTAGAGGATGTCGACGACGAGGTTGACCGTCATCGTCAGCGCCGCCAGGTAGATGGCGAAGGCCTGGATGACGGGGTAGTCACCGCGGTTCACGGCCAGGTAGAGCTCGCGGCCCAGACCCGGGATGGAGAAGAACACCTCGATCAGGAAGCTGCCCACCAACACGCCGGGCAGCAGCACCGACACGTTGGTCAGGATGGGGATCATCGCGTTGCGCAGCACGTGCTTGAGCAGCACGGTGCCCTCGGTCATGCCCTTGGCGCGCGCAGTGCGCACGTAGTCGTGGCCCAGCTCGTCGAGGAAGAAGCTGCGGTACAGCCGGATCTGCGGCGCCAGCGACACGGCCACCGCAACGAGGATGGGCAGCGGGGCGTAGGTGGTCAGGTTGGTCCAGTGGCTGGCCGTCCAGCCCTGCACCGGGAACCAGCCCAGCCGGAACGCGAAGAAGTACTGCGACAGGATGACGTAGACCAGCAGCGAGATGGACACCGCCACCGTCGTGCAGACCATCACCGCGCGGTCCGTCAGGCTGCCGCGCACGGTGGCCACCGCCAGTGCGAACGGGATGGCCAACAGCACCTCCAGCACCAGGATGGGCACGGTCACCGTCAGCGTGGCCGGCAGCCGCGTCGCGAACAGGTTCGCCACGGCCTCCTTGGTGGCCCAGCTGCGGCCCCAGTCGAAGGTCACGATCTGCTTCAGGAAGATCAGCAGCTGCTCCCAGACCGGCTTGTTCAGCCCGAGCTGGTCGCGGATGGCCTCGATCTGCTCGGGGCTGGCGTTCATGCCGCCCAGGATGATGGCGGGGTCGCTGCCGAAGTACTTGAACAGGAAGAACACCAGCAGCACGACGCCCAGCAACGTGGGGATCATCTGCCACAGGCGTCGAATCAAATAGGCCGCCATCGGGGCTCCCAGAAACCACAAACCCCGCGGCAGGCGCGGGGTTACACCAGAGAACGGGCCGGAGTCTATGCGAGCGCGCCGCCCGCCCACCCTGACGGTTTCACTAGACTCCGCGCTTTTCCAAGCGCACCTCCCGCGATGAAGCCTTCCCTCCTGCTGACCGGCCTGCTGCTGGCCTGCACGCTGACCCTTGCACAGGCCCAGGACAAGGTGCTGCGCTATGCCTTCAAGGTGGCCGAGACCGGGTTCGACCCCGCGCAGATCAGCGACACCTACTCCAAGGCCGTCGTGGCCGGCATCCTGGACGCGCCGCTGGAATACGACTTCGGCGCCCGCCCGTTCAAGCTGCGGCCCAACACGCTCGCGGCGATGCCCGAGATCAGCGCCGACTTCAAGACCATCACGATGCGGGTCCGGCCTGGCATCTACTTCGCCGACGACCCGGCCTTCAAGGGCCGCAAGCGCGAGCTGACCGCGGCCGACTACGTCTACAGCGTCAAGCGCCACTACGACCCGCGCTGGAACAGCGCCAACCTCTACCTGCTGGAGAACCCCAGAATCCTGGGCCTGTCGGAGCTGCGCCGCGAGCTGATGGCGGCGAAGAAGCCGTTCGACTACGACCGCGAGGTGGCAGGCCTGAAGGTGCTGGACCGCTACACCTTCCAGCTCAAGCTGGGCGTGCCCGACCCGCGCTTCGTCTACCAGTTCGCCGACGCCGGCTTCCTGGGTGCCGTCGCGCGCGAGGTCGTCGAGTACTACGGCGAGAAGATCATGGAGCACCCGGTGGGCACCAACGCCTACCGGCTGGCCGAGTGGCGGCGCAACTCGCGCATCGTGCTGGAGAAGAACCCCAACTACCGCGACGTGCGCTACGCCGAGACCGCACCGCCCGACGCCCCCGACAGGCTCAAGGCCGAGGTGGCCGCGCTGCAGGGCCGCCGGCTGCCGATGGTGGACCGCGTGGTGATCGACATCGTCGAGGAGAACCAGCCGCGCTGGCTGTCCTTCCTGCGCGGCGAGGCCGACGTCATCGAGGAAGTTCCCATCGACTTCGCCGGCGTGGCCATGCCCGGCAACAAGCTCGCGCCCAACCTCGCCAAGCAGGGCCTCACGATGACGCGCTACCCGCGCGCCGACGTGTCCTTCAGCTACTTCAACATGGAGGACCCGGTCGTCGGCGGCTACACGCCGGCGCGCATCGCGCTGCGCCGTGCGATCAACCTGGCCGTGGACCTGGACAAGGAGCTGCGCCTCGTGCGCCGCGGCCAGGCCGTCAAGAGCCAGGGGCCCATCCCGCCGGTGGCCTTCGGGCACGACCCGGCGTTCCGGTCCGAGATGTCCGAGTTCAACCTCGCCAAGGCGCGCGCGCTGCTGGACATGTACGGCTACAGGGATCGCGACGGCGACGGCTGGCGCGAGCAGCCCGACGGCCAGCCGCTGCTCATCGAGTACGCCACGCTGGCCGACGGCGAGCGCCGCCAGCTGGCCGAGCTGTGGCAGAAGAACATGACCGCGCTGGGCGTGCGCTTCAAGTTCAAGATCGGCAAGTTCCCCGAGCAGCTCAAGGCCGCCAACGCCGGCAAGCTGCAGATGTGGCAGGCCGGCTGGGTGGGCACCACGCCCGACGGCGACACCTTCGTCGCAATGGGCTCCAGCGCGTCCAAGGGCAAGGCCAACAAGCCGCGCTTCGACCTGCCGGCGTTCGAGGCGATCTACGAACAGCAGAAGGCGCTGCCCGACGGCCCCGAGCGCGCCGCGCTGCTGACCGAGCTGCAGCGCCTGCTGGTCGCCTACGCCCCCTACAAGTTCCACGTGCACAAGGTCTGGACCGACATGGCCCAGCCCTGGGTGCGCGGCTACAGCCGCAACATCTTCGTGCGCGACTTCTGGAAGTACATGGACATCGACCCCGCCGCACTGCCCAAGGAGCCCTGATGAAGCCCCTGCTCGCCGCGCTGGCGGCCTGCCTCGCGCTGGCCGCACCGGCCCGCGCCGCCGAGCCTGCCAAGCCCACCAAGACGCTGCGCTACGCCTTCCGCATCGCCGAGACCGGCTTCGACCCGGCGCGCATCTCCGACATCTACTCGCGCACCGTCACGGCGCACATCTTCGAGACGCTGTACGCGTTCGACCCGCTGGCGCGCCCCCCGCGCCTGGTGCCGCTGCTGGCGGCCGGCGAGCCCGAGGTCAGCGCCGACTACAAGACCTTCACGATCAAGGTGCGCCCCGGCATCTACTTCGCCGACGACCCGGCCTTCCAGGGCCGCAAGCGCGAGGTCACCGCGGCCGACTTCGTCTACAGCATCAAGCGCTTCGCCGACCCCGCCACCAACGCGCAGGCCTGGGTGGCGTACGAGGAGAACGGCCTAGCCGGCCTGAACGAGCTGCGCGAACAGGTGCTGAAGTCGAAAAAGCCGTTCCCCTACGACACCGAGATCGAGGGCCTGAAGGCGCTGGACCGCTACACGCTGCAGGTGAAAACACGTGCCCCGCGGCCGCGCCTTGTCGAGTCCATCTTCAGCGGCAACGACATCTACGGCGTGGTCGCGCGCGAGGTCGTCGAGTTCTACGGCGACAAGATCATGGAGCACCCGGTCGGCACCGGCCCCTTCGTGCTGAAGGAATGGCGGCGCAGCTCGCAGATGGTGTTCGAGCGCAACCCGACCTACCGCGAGCGCCACTACGAGTCGCAGCCCGCGCCTGGCGACAAGGAAGCCGAGGCCATCTACGCGAAGTTCAAGGGCCGGCGCCTCCCGATGGTGGACCGCGTCGTCGTGGACGTCATCGTGGAGAACCAGCCGCGCTGGCTGGCCTTCCTGAACAACGAGCACGACTTCATGGAGCGCGTGCCCGAGGAGTTCATCACCCAGGCCGCGCCGGGCGGCCGCATCGCGCCCAGCCTGGCCAAGCGCGGCATGCAGGCGGTGTTCACGCTGGCGCCGGACATGACGCTGACCTGCTTCAACCTCGACGACCCGGTCGTTGGCGGCGTCACGCCGGACAAGGTTGCGCTGCGCCGGGCCATCTCGCTGGCCTACGACGTGCGCAAGGAGATCACGATCGCGCGCCGCGGCCAGGGCGTGCCGGCGCAGTCGCCCATCCTGCCCAACACCAGCGGCTACGACCCGGCCTTCAAGAGCGAGATGAGCGACTACGACCCGCCGCGCGCCAAGGCGCTGCTGGACATGTACGGCTACATCGACCGCGACGGCGACGGCTGGCGCGACCTGCCCGACGGCAGCCCGCTGGTCATCACGCGCAACACCGAGCCCAACTCGCTGAGCCGCGCCATCGACGAGCTGTGGGAGAAGGCGATGCGGGCCGTCGGCATCCGGCTGCAGATCAAGATCCAGCAGTGGCCCGAGAACCTGAAGGCCGTGCAGGCCGGCAACTATCAGATGTGGCCCGTCGGTTCCACCGCCACGTCGCCCGACGGCCAGGAAGCCCTGCAGCGCTACTACGGCCCCGGTGCCGGCACGCAGAACCTGCCGCGCTTCCGCGACGCGCGCTTCGACGCGCTGTATGACCGCATGCAGGGCCTGCCCGACGGCCCCGAGCGCGACGCGCTGTTCAAGGAGGCCAAGCGCTACGCGGTGACCTACATGCCCTACAAGGTCCATGTGCATCGCATGCTGACCGACATCGAGCAGCCGTGGATGAGCGGCTTCCGCCGGCCGCTGTTCTGGAACGACTTCTGGCAGTACGTCGACATCGACGCAGGACGATCACGGGCGCGCCAGTAGGCCGCCCATCCGCGGATTTCCGCGGATGCATCCCACGGTTTCGACGGCCTGTCGCAAGCCGCTGGCAGGCACGCCGCGTGCCGATAGGCTTCAGCCCATCAACACCGACAGGAGCTCGAGATGAACGACGCGGAAGAACTCAACAAGCTGGCCGACCTGCACGCCCGCGGCGTGCTCAGCGACGCGGAGTTCGCGCAGGCCAAGGCCCGGGTGCTGGGCGGCCTGGGCACGCCCAGCCACGGCGCCGGCAGCAACCCCCACTTCAACGCCGTCAACGACCTGCGTCGCGCCCGCGTGGACCGCTGGATCGGCGGCGTCTGCGGTGGCGTCGCCCGCTTCACGGGGCTGGACTCCTGGGTCTGGCGCCTGATCTTCACGGTGCTGTTCCTGGTCTTCGGCAGCGGCGTGTTCCTCTACATCCTCCTCTGGATCTTCGTCCCCGAGGAGTAAGCCCACCCCCGAGGCGCTGACGCGCCTCCCCCTCAAGGGGGCGCCGCTGGCGGCCCGGCAAAGCCGGTTCCGCGGCGGCTGCTGGAGGGGTCGGCCCGGAGGGCCTCCACCGGTTTCATCGGTATGCTGGCTCGACAACGCCGGAGACCGCCGATGAAACAGCTCCCAGGCCTCGACGCCAGCTTCCTGTACCTGGAGACGCCGCAGATGCCGATGCATGTCGGCGCGCTGCACCTGCTGGAGCTGCCGGCCGGCTACGACGGCGACTACCTCGAGGACCTGCGCGAGCACATGCGCGCCCGCATGCCGCTGCTGCCGGCGCTGCGACGCAAGCTGCTGACGATGCCGCTGGGCCTGTCCAACCCCGGGTGGGTGGACGCCGAGCCCGATCTCGAAGACCACATCGTCGAGATCCCGTTGGCCGAGGGCAGCGGCATGGCCGAGCTGGAGGCGCAGGTGGGCGCCCTGCACCCCGTGCTGCTGGACCGGGCTCGTCCCCTGTGGAAGTTCCACGTCTTCACCGGCCTGGAGCCCGGCCCCGATGGCCAGGTGCGCGTGGCCCTCTACACGCAGCTGCACCACGCCGCCGTGGACGGCCAGGCCGCCGTGGCGCTGGCGCAGGTCATCCTCGACCTCAGCCCCGAGCCGCGCGCCATCGAGTCGCTCGCCGCGCGCGGCAAGAAACGCGGGCAGCTGGGCACCGTGGGCCTGCTGCGCGCGGCCGTGTCGCAGCAGTGGCAGCAGACCGTCAAGCTGGCCCGCGCGCTGCCCAGCGCGGCCGGCATCCTCGGCAATATGGCCGTGGGCTACGTGGGCGGCGCCGCGGCCGGCAGCTCCGTCGACAAGCTGCGCGCGCTGCTGGCCGCCGTGTCCGGCGCGGCGGCGCAGACGACCGCCCTCGTGCGCGGCAAGACAGCCGTCTCCAGCCTGGGCCCGGCGCCGCGCACGCGCTTCAACGTGAGCCTGTCCGACACGCGCTCGTTCGCCGGCGTCACGCTGCCGCTGGCCGAGCTGAACCGCGCCCGCAAGCGCCACGGCGCCAGCGTCAACGACGCGGTGCTGTTCGTCATCGGCGGCGCGCTGCGGCGCTACTTCGCCAAGCACGGCCCGCAGCCGCGCAAGAGCCTCATCGCCGCCGTGCCCGTGTCCACGCGCGCGGCCGGCGACACCACGTCCAACAACCAGGCCACGATGACCTTCATGAGCCTGGGCACCCACCTCGCCAGCCCCCCTGACCGGCTGGCCCACGTGATGGCGTCCAGCCACGCGATGAAGGCGCAGATGGCCCAGCTCAAGAGCCTGATGCCCACCGACTTCCCGTCCCTGGGCATCCCCTGGCTGATGCAGGCCGGCGCCATGCTGTACGGCCGCGCCAAGGTGGCCGAGAAGCTGCCGGTCATCGCCAACGTCGTCATCTCCAACGTGCCCGGCCCGCAAGTGCCGCTGTACCTGGCCGGTGCGCTGATGCTGACCAACTACCCCACGTCCATCGCCGTGCACGGCCTGGCGCTGAACGTGACGGTGCAGACCTACAACCAGTCGCTGGACATCGGCCTGATGGCCTGCGGCGAGGCACTGCCCGAGACCGCCGAACTCGCGGCCTATGTCGAGGCGGCCTTCATGGAGCTGCAGGCGCTGCCAGTGGCCGAGGTGGCGGCTGAGCCGGCGCCGGCCGTGAAGAAGCGCGCCCCGGCGAAGAAGGCCGCTGCCAAGCCGGTGGCCGCCAAGAAGGCGCCGGCCAGACGACGTGTCGCCAAGGCTGCCTGACGGCGATGGATGACTTTCCAGGCGACCTGGTCTTCTGGGGCTGCGTGCTGCTGGGCGTCATCGCGCTCATCGTGGTTGTCGTCAAGAGCGACCACAGCGACGCCAAGTCGCGGCAAGAGGCCCTCCTGCAGAAGCGGCTGGCCGGCTATCCCGCCACCGCCCACGCCGTCATCCTGCGGGGCAAGCGGCCTGCCGGCTGGAAGGCGGCGCTGCACATTCTCGTGGTGGCGGCACTCGCGCTCGGCCTGCCCATGCTCAGGCCTGCAGGCGCGCTGTCGCTGCTGTGCGAACGCCTCGGTGCGGCGCAGACCGCACAGCTGCTGTGGCTGCTGATCTATCCGGGCCTCCCGATCCTGCTGATGCCGACGCTGTCCCCGCTGCTCCTGCAGTCCGTGCGCATCCTCCGCGGCGGGTACGCACCGCCGCTGGACAGCGTGCCGACGCAGGACACCATCGCCGTGGCCGGCTGGCGGGCCACGCTGCGCGGCGTGGTGGGTCTGGTGCTGTTTCCCGTGCTGGTCGGCGTCATCGGCTACCTGGCGGCCGACCTGCGCCAGACCTTCGACGCCCGCCCCGCGAGCGCGAACGCCACCGCCCAGTGCCCCATCGGCAAGCCGTCAACAGCAGCGCCGCGCCCCTGAGCCCACGGCGAGACCACCGACGTCGCCCACGCGACACCGGCGCCCCGGGCAAGCACGCTGCACCGCCCCGCGCCGGCCGGCGGACAATCGCGGTGCTTGAGTCCCTTTCCCGCCTGCATGCCCGCCTCCCGCTCGCCGCGCCTCCCGCGCCGGCCCACGCCGACTGACCACGCCCCCGCTGCCGCGCACGACCTGCGCGCCCCCAATGCCTGGCTGCTGATGCTGGAAGGCCGCGCGCCGTGGGAATACGCCGCGCTGCTGGCCACGCTGCCGTGGATGAAGAAGCTCCCCCAGGGCGACGGCCACCCGGTGCTGGTGTTCCCCGGCCTGGGCGCCAACGACCTGACCACCGCGCCGCTGCGCGCGCTGCTCGATTCGCTGGGCTACGCCACGCAGCCCTGGCAGCAGGGCTTCAACTTCGGCCCGCGCGCCGGCGTGCTGGAGCAGTGCCGCGCCCACCTGGCAGACCTGCACCGCCGCCACCACCGCAAGGTCAGCCTCATCGGCTGGAGCCTGGGCGGCATCTATGCCCGCGAGTTGGCCAAGGAAGCTCCTGAGCTGACGCGCTGCGTCGTCACGCTGGGCACGCCGTTCACCGGCCACCCGCGCGCCACCAACGCGTGGCGCTTCTTCGAGATGGTCAGCGGCCAGACCGTGGCCGACGACCACGACCTGCTGGCGCAGATCCGCCAGGCGCCGCCGGTGCCCACCACGTCCATCTACTCCAAGACCGACGGCGTCGTCGCCTGGCGCTGCAGCGTCAACGAGCCGTCACCGCTGGCGGAGAACATCGAGGTCCAGGCCAGCCACATCGGCCTGGGCGTCAACCCCATCGCGCTGTACGCGCTGGCCGACCGGCTGGCGCAGCCCGAAGGGCAGTGGCAGCCTTTCGAGCCCAAGGGTGCGCGGCGCTGGTTCTACAAGACCTGACCCCGCCACCGGGCACGCTGCCCATGGCGCAGGACTTGCTGCACCCGCCCTGCCCTTTCGTTTGAAGACCCACCCATGCCCTGGACCTTTGCCCACCCGGCGGCCATCCTGCCGCTGCGGCGGCTGTGCCCCCGCTGGCTCTCGCTGCCGGCCCTGACCCTCGGCGCCATGGCGCCCGACATGAGCTACTACATCGGCATGCACGGCAAGTGGCGCGCGTTCTGCCACACGCCCGAGGGCATCCTCACCGCCTGCCTGCCGGTGTGCCTGCTGCTGCTGGCGCTGCTGCTGCGCTTTGCGAAGCCGCTGACCGTGCTGCTGGCCGAACCGCACCGCGGCCTGGTGCGCGCGCAGCTGCAGCCGCCGCCGCACCCGGCCTGGCGGGCGCTCGCGGTAGCCATGCTGTCGGTGCTGATCGGTGCGGCCACGCACCTGGTGTGGGACTCGTTCACGCACGAGGGCCGCTGGGGTGCCGAGCTGCTGCCCGATCTGGAGGAGCCGCTGCTGGAGGGGCTGGACCGGCAGTTCCAGCTCACGCACCTGCTGCAGCACCTGAGCACCGCCGTGGGCGTGGCGGCACTGGCCGTCGTGTACGGGCGCGCGCTGCGCCGCCTGCCGCCGGCCGTGCCCGCACCGCTGGACACGCAGCGCCGCCGCCTGCTGCTGGCCTGCGCGGCCGTGGCCCTGGCCATCGGGGCCGCCAGCGCCTGGGCGCTGACGCCGGCCACGCTGCCCGCCTACGGGTCGCACCGCCTCGTGCGCAGCGTCGTCTGGAGCACCAGCTGCTTCGCGGCGCTGCTCGCCGTCGCCAGCGCGGCCTGGTGGCGCCGCCACGGCGATGCCTGACCCCGCTTCCACGCCGCCGCGCTTCTCGCGGTAAGGTATCGCCCTCAACCGGACCCAAGCCCATGCAACACCACACCCTCGCCGCCGCCGACGACAAGGCCGCCAAGAAAGAAGCCCCCGAGAAGCAGGAAGAGCAGCTGCTCTTCAAGGGCCGCTACGTGATGATCTTCGGCGAGATCGACGACAAGATGGCCCACGCCACCTGCCGCCGCCTGCTGGCGCTGAGCCAGGAATCGGACGCCCCCATCACGCTGCTGATCTCCAGCCCCGGCGGCCACGTCGAGAGCGGCGACGCCATCCACGACATGATCCGCTTCGTGCGCGCCCCGGTCACCGTGGTGGGCACGGGCTGGGTGGCCAGCGCCGGCACGCACATCTACCTGGCCGCGCCCAAGGAGCGCCGCGTCGCGCTGCCCAACACGCGCTTCATGATCCACCAGCCGGCCGGCGGCGCCGGCGGCCAGGCCAGCGACATCGCCATCCAGGCCAAGGAAATCATCCGCACCCGCGAGCGCATCGCCGCCGTCATCGCCCGCGAGACCGGCCAGCCGCTGGACCGCGTGCGCGTGGACATCGAGCGCGACTTCTGGATGGGCACCGAGGAAGCCATCGCCTACGGCCTGGTGTCGCGCGTCATCGAGCGCCAGGTCGACCTCGGCTGACCCCGCGCCCGCCCGCATGCAGCTCAGCGCCAACGGCGTCCGCATCGAGGTCGACATCCGCGGCCCGGCCGACGGCGAGCCGCTGCTGATGATCATGGGCCTGGGGATGCAGCTCATCGCCTGGCCCGACGGCCTGGTGGACGAGCTGGTGGCCCGCGGCTTTCGCGTCATCCGCTTCGACAACCGCGACGTGGGCCTGTCCCAGCCCTTCGACGAGCTGGGCCCGCCCAACGTGCCGCTGGCCGCGCTGCTGCACCTGTTCCACCTGCCCATCAAGGCGCCCTACCAGCTGGCCGACCTGGCGCGCGACGCCGTCGGCGTGCTGGACGCGCTGGGCATCCCGGCGGCGCATGTCTGCGGCGCGTCCATGGGCGGCATGATCGCCCAGCACCTGGGCTTCGCGCATGCGCAGCGCGTGAAGAGCCTGACGCTGATGATGACCACCAGCGGCGACCGCAGCCTGCCCAAGGAGAGCCTGAAGGTGCGCCGCGCGCTGCTGTCCCGGCCCCGGCCGGGCAGCACGCCCGAGCAGAAGCTGCAGAACGTGCTGGACCACTTCGTGGGCCTGTACGGCATCATCGGCAGCCCCGGCTACCCGGCCGACCCCGCAGTGCTGCGCGAGCGCATCGCGCAGGGCGTGAAGCGCGCGTTCCGGCCGCAGGCGGTGGCGCGCCAGCTGGTGGCCATCGCGGCCGACGCCCACCGCGCCGAGCGCGTGTCGCGCATTGCCGCGCCCACGCTGGTGCTGCATGGCGAGCACGATGCGCTGATCCCCGTGGCCGCGGCGCGCGACCTGGCCCGGCGCATCCCGGATGCAAGGCTGGAAATCATCCCCGGCTGGGGCCACGACCTGCCCGAGCCGCTGTGGCCGCGGCTGGCCGCCGAGATCGCCGCCAACGC
Organism: Roseateles sp. GW823-FHT07B05; assembly: GCF_058794515.1. Taxonomy (NCBI): domain Bacteria; kingdom Pseudomonadati; phylum Pseudomonadota; class Betaproteobacteria; order Burkholderiales; family Sphaerotilaceae; genus Roseateles; species Roseateles sp. GW823-FHT07B05. The sequence goes on along the minus strand of NZ_JBXAGX010000003.1, from coordinate 112,447 downwards.
GGCGCGTGCCTGAGCGTCAGCGCTGCACGTCCGCCAGCGACGCGACGGACTGGTAGGCCTCCAGCGCCTCGCCGAGGTTGGCACCGCCTTCCATCAGCGCGCGCTTCAGCGCCAGCTGGGCCGTCTCGGTCTGCTGCTCCTGATCCGACACCGTGCCGTCATGGTTGACGTCGGCCGTCACGTGGACCACGCCGGTGGCCACCTTGGCCGTGTCCCGCGCCGCCGCCTGCGCGCCCGCGGCGGACACCATCACCACGGCAGAGGCCGCCTCGCCAGCGCCCCGCCGCGCCGGCATCGGCGCAGCCACCACCCCGGACGGGGAGGCGCTGGCAGCGGGGGTGACGGGAGGCAGCATGGCGGGATGGAAGACGTGCGTTCGTGTCTATCGACCGCCACGCGGCGAACTTGAGCGATTTCTGCCCGGGCCGCGTCAGCGCGCCTTCGCCTTGACCTCGACGTCCGTGCGCTTGCCGTCCGCGCCCTCGACGGTCAGCGTCAGCGGCACGACCTCGCCGGCCTTGATCGGGGCCTTCAGGCCTATCAGCATGACGTGATAGCTGCCCGGCTTCAGCGCCACGGCCTGGCCGGCCGGCAGCGGCAGCGCGTCGACGGGGCGCATCTTCATGACGCCGTCGTCCATCTTCATTTCGTGGATCTCCACCATGCCCGCCACCGGCGAGCTGGCGGCCACCACCTTGGCCGCCTGGGCCGACGTCAGCTGCATGAAGGCGCCGGTGGCCTTCTGCGGCGCGACGGTGGCGCGCACCCAGGGGTCGTCCACCTTCACGGCGGGGCTCTGGGCCTGGGCGGCCAGGGACAGCAACAGGGCGGGAACAAGCAGCAGACGACGCATGGCAAGGGGGGGAGCTACAACGGTGAAGCTGCCATTGTGCGACCGCGGGACTTGACCGCATCTGTCCACGTGTACTATCGTACTAGTACACATAGCCAGCACCCATGGACCACGCCCACTTCGTCCACATCAACACCGGCTCGCCCGAGCCCATCTACCGCCAGCTCATCGAACAGGTGAAGCGCCGCGTGGCGGCCGGGCAGCTGAAGGCGGGCGACGAGATCCCGTCGGTGCGGGAGCTGGCCCAGGCGCTGGCCGTGCACCCCATGACCATCTCCAAGGCCTATTCCCTGCTGGAGATGGACGGCGTGCTGGAACGCCGCCGTGGCCTGTCCATGGTGGTGGCGGCCCAGCACCAGCAGGCCCAGCCCGCCGCCGACCGCGCCGGGCTGCTGCGCCCGACGCTGGAGAAAGCCGCCGCCGAAGCGCGGCAACTGGAGCTGTCCACGGCCCAGGCCCTGCAGCTGTTCAAGACCATCCTCGACGAGCAAGCCCCATGACCAGTCCGCACCTTCCTCATTCCGAGACGCTCTTTGCCGAGCTGCACGGCCTGTCGCTGGCCTACCCCAAGGGCCCGGCCGTGCTCGACGGCCTGGACTGGGCGCTGAAGCCGGGCCAGGTGGTGGGCCTGCTGGGCCGCAACGGCGCCGGCAAGACGACGCTGCTGGAGTCGCTGCTGGGGCTGCGCGAGCCGGATGCGGGCACGGTCAAGCTGTTCGGCCAGGACGCCCAGCGGCTGGACGACGCCGCCCGCGCCCGCATCGGCTACGTGCCGCAGCACAGCGACCTGTTCGAGGGCTTCACGCCGGCGCAGCTGCTGGCCTACTTCAAGAGCTTCTACCCGCGCTGGAACGAGGCCAAGGTGGAGGGCCTGATGTCGCGCTGGGACATCCGGGCCGACCAGCCCATCCGCAAGCTCTCCGGCGGCCAGAAGCAGCGGCTGTCCATCATCCGCGCGCTGGCCCACGAGCCCGACCTGCTGGTGCTGGACGAGCCCGTCGCCAGCCTGGACCCGGCCGGCCGGCGCGACTTCCTGCGCGAGCTGGTGGGCGAGGTGCTGGACCGCGGCGCGACGGTGGTGTTCTCCACCCACATCCTGTCGGACCTGGAGCGCGTGGCCTTCAACATCGCCTTCCTGGCGCAGGGCCGCATCGCGCTGCAGGCGCCGCTGGACGATCTGCTGGAGCAGGTGCGCGCCTTCACCGGCAGCGTCACCGAGATGGCCACGCTGATGGGGCGCCTCGGCGCGCAGCCGCTCAAGCGCACGCCGCTGGAGGCCGGCCGCGAGCGCGTGCTGGCGCGGCTGCCGGCCGGCGGCGCGCTGCCGGGCGGCGTCGCGGCCGAGCGACTGAACCTGGACGACCTGTTCACGGAGCTGACCTGATGCGCGCCGCCACCCGCTACTCGCAGGTGCTGCTGGCCTTCTGGCGGCAGCGCGACCGCAGCGCCCCGTGGGGGCGCCGCGCCATCGCCGCGCTGCTGGCGCTGGGCGCCGCCGCCGCGCTGGTGGGGCTGCCCGCCCCGGCCGGCTGGCTGGTGGTGGCCGGACTGCTGCTGCTGACGGGCCTGGGCGTCTGGCTGGCCGTGTGCGGCAGCCTGCAGGAGCAGAACCACCCGACCGCCGCCCGCACCGTGCCGGGTCACCTGCGCACGCTCAGGCGCGCCGCGCTGCTGGGCTGGGCGCTGTGCACGGGGCTGTCCACGCTGCTGCTGTGGGCCATCTTTCCGCCCGGCGGCGCGGGGCCCATGCTGCTGCTGAGCTGCGGCTTCATCGCCGTGTTCCTGCTGTGGTCGTCGCGCATGGTGTGGCTGTGGCTGCTGCTCACGCTGCTGTCGCCGCTGCTGGGCGCGCTGGGTGGCTCGCTGGCACCGGCCGGGAGGGTGCTGATCGCGCTCTGGGACGAGCACACCGCGGCGATGCTGCTGGCCGGCCTGCTCGCCCAGGCCGCGCTGGTGATGCTGGCCTTCGGCGGCGGTGACGCCCGGCACCGCGGCCGCCACGCCCGCCAGATGCTGATGCGCAACGCCATGCGCATGCAGCTGGACGGCCGGCAGGCCAACGCGGCGGTCTGGGGCCGGCCCATCGAATGGGTAACGCGCCCGTTCGGCCTGGTGGTCGACGCCTGGCAGCGCCGGCTGCTGGCGCGCGCCGACAACGCCAGCCCGGCCAACGTGATGGCCCGCGCCGCCATCGTGCTGCACGGCGTGCAGCACTGGATGTACCAGCTGATGGGCATCGCCGCGCTGGCCGCCATCGTGCTCGTCGTGTTCGCGGCGGTGTCCAGCTTCGCGCAGGTGCCGCTGAAGGCCTTCCTGCCAGGCGCCTTCGGCATGGGCATCGCCATCGCCAGCATGGGCTTCAACCCCGGTTTCGCGCTGCCCACGGCGCTGTGGCAAAGCCGGCGCGAGCAGGCCCTGCTGTGCCTGCTGCCCGGCATGCCGCGCGGCGCCGCGCTGAACCGCGCCGTGGCCGCGGGCCACCTGCGCAACGCGGCCATGGCCTGGCTGGCCACCAGCCTCGTGTTGCTGGCACTGGGCCTGGCCGCCGGCAACCGCTGGCTGCTATGCCTGCCGCTGGCGGCGCTCCCGGTGATGGCGGTGAACCTCACGCGCCGCCCGGCTGCCATGCGCGCGCCGCAGGTGCTGACGACGATGTGGCCCGTGCTGGCGTTCATGGCAACGGCGGGGCTGCTGTACGGGCTGTCGCAGCTGGGCGTGCCGATGGCGCTGCTGACCGTCGCGGTGCCGGCGCTGTCGGCCGGCCTGCTGGCCTGGCGCTGGCGCACGCTCAGCCGGGCGCCGGCCGCGCTGCCCACCGGCAGGCTCAGCTGATCACTCGCGGATCTCCGGCTCCACCAGCTGGGCCAGCTGCAGCAGCGACTCCTGCCACCCCAGGTAGCAGCCCTCCGCCGGGATGACATCGGGGATGCCTTCCTGCTGGACGCGCACCTCGGTGCCGCAGGACACGGCCTTCAGCTCGACCGTCGTCTGCATCTCGCCGGGCAGGTGGGCGTCGTCGAAGGTGGCGGTGTACTGCACCCGTTCGCCCGGCACCAGCGCCAGGTAGCGGCCGCCGAAGCCGTGGCTGCCACCGGTCGTGTGATTCGTGAACGCCATGCGGTAGCTGCCGCCGACCTGCGCATCCATCGCGTACACGGCGCACGTGAAGCCGAACGGCGGCAGCCACTTGGCCATGGCGGCGGGCGTCGTGAAGGCGCGGTAGACGCGGTCCGGCGGGCAGCGCAGGACGCGATGGAAGGTGACGGTGCTGGGCATGGCGGTTCCTGATGGGGACGAGAGGACGACCCTCTGCAGTCTCGACGATTCAGGCGCCGCCCGATCGACACCCCGTCAGATCGGCAGCTCGGTGAAGTAGCGCCCGCCGTGGAAGATCAGCGGCTGCGCGCCGGGCCGCGACGTGCAGCGCTCCACCTCGCCGACAAAGATGACATGGTCGCCCTCCTCGTAGCGGCTGCGGTTGGCGCACTCGAACACGGCCACGGCGCCGTCCAGCACCGGCGCGCCGCCGGCACCCTCGCGCCAGGCCACGCCGGCGAAGCGGTCGATGTCGCGGGTGGCGAAGCGCTGCGCCAGTTCCTTCTGGTCGGCCGCGAGGATGTTGATCGCGTAGTGCGAGCCGTGCGTGAAGGTCGGCAGCGAGCCGGCGCGGCGCGCCAGGCTCCACAGCACCAGCGGCGGGTCCAGCGACACGGAGTTGAAGGAGTTGGCCGTCAGGCCCACGAGGCCGCCGTCCGCCGAACGCACGGTGATGACCGTCACGCCGGTGGCGAACATGCCGAGGGCGGCGCGGAATTGCTGGGTGTCCATATCAGTGCCGCCCGGCCGCCCGAAGGCATGGATGCGCCCCCTCGGGGGGCAGCGGGCAGCACGGGCGTGGAGGCAGTGTCATCCCGCGATTGTCGCCAGTCCCGCGCGTCGTCCTACGAAAACACCCACGCCGCCATCGCACAATCCCGGCATGCATGCCGACGACTTCCAGGTCCACGACGACCTGCAACTCAGCCACCTGCCGCAGCGGATGTTCGGCGCCTGTGCCGACTGCGCCGCTGGCCGCTGCGCGCCGCCCCGCCGCGGGCGCCGCCTCTTCACGGGCCTGCTGGCCGCCACCGGCGCAGCCGCCGCGCTGCCCGCCTGGGCCCGCGAGGGCGTGGACGTGGGCCCCAAGAGCAAGTTCACCGGCTTCGTGTCGGCCGACCAGCTGGAGCAGGCCGGCGGCCAGCAGTACGCGCAGATGATGACCCAGGCCAACCAGCAGCGCGGCCTGGCCTCGATGCAGCATCCGCAGCTGCAGCGGCTGCGCTACATCGCCCAGCGCATCATTCCGTACAGCTACGAATGGAACGACCGCGCGCGGCGCTGGAAGTGGGAGGTCAACCTGCTGGGCGACGCGCAGCTGAACGCCTTCTGCATGCCGGGCGGCAAGATCGCGTTCTATTACGGCATCCTCGACAAGCTCAAGCTGGAGGATGACGAGGTCGCCGCCATCATGGGCCACGAGGTGGCGCATGCGCTGCGCGAGCATGCGCGCGAGCGCGTCGGCAAGTCGGCCGTCACCAACGGCGTCATCGAGCTGGGCTCGGCGCTGCTGGGCCTGGGCAACCTGGGCCGCGGCCTGGCGGGCATGGGCGGCCAACTGCTGAGCCTGCGCTTCAGCCGCGACGACGAGACCGAGGCCGACCTGGTGGGCATCGAGCTGTCGGCCCGCGCCGGCTACGACCCGTCCGCCGCCGTGCGGCTGTGGGAAAAGATGATGGCCGCCAACAAGGGCGCGCCGCCGCAATGGCTGTCCACCCACCCGGCCAGCGGCACGCGCATCCGCGACATCCAGGCCAACCTGCCCAAGGTGGAAGGGCTGTACGCCCGTGCGGCCAAGCCGGACCAGCGCTTCCCGGTGGCGCCGCCGCTGGCGGCCCGGCAGTCCTGAGTCAGCCAGTCACCAGCGCGCAGGCAGGTTCTTGAGGCGCTGGTACTCGCCGGCCGCGACGCGGCGCAGATAGCCGCCCAGCTCCAGGTCCTTGACCAGCTTGGACACCATCTCGCGCGAGCAGCCCAGGCGCTGCGCCATGCCCTGGTGCGTCAGCGCCAGGTGGCGGCCGTCCTGCGTCAGCTCGTCGACGAGGTTCTTCAGCCGCCCGTAGACGTCGTTCAGCGCCAGCTGCTTGGTCGACAGCGTCGCGGCACGCGCGCGGCGGATGACCTTGGTCAGCAGCTCGAACGCGAACTCCGGGTGCTCGCTGATGTGCGTCAGCAAGCTGGCCCGCGTGACCATGACCAACCGGCTGGCTTCCTCCGTGATGACGCTGGCCGAGCGCGGCCCGCCGTCCAGGCTCATCTCGCCGACGTACTCGCCGGGGCCGTACACGCCGTAGGTGATCTCGCGGCCGCGCGCGTCGCTGCTATAGGCCCGCAGCGAACCGGACAGCACCACGTAGAGGTTGTCGCCGACCGAGCCCTCCTCGATCAGCACCACGCCCTTGCGATGGCTGCGCGAGATGCCGCGCACCGCGAGCAGGCGCAGCGAGCTGGGTAGGGCCAGGAGTTCAGCGTCGTTGGAATCGTCAGGCATCGGGGAATATTAGCCCCTCGCCCAATCTCGCCAGCATGGCGGCACGCGCCCCGCGCTCGGCCCATGGCGGAGTTCGGAGGCGCCGTGCGGCTCAGTTGACCAGCTTGGCCGGCCGCAGCGACGACACCAGCGGTGGCAGCAGCGCCAGCTGGCGCATCAGTTCGCCGATGCTGTCGGCGCCGCTCTTGGCGCGGATGCTCTGAATCTGGCTGCGCACCGTCGAGATGGCCACGCCCTGGCGCTGCGCCACCTCGGTGGGCTTGACGCCGTTGGACAGCGCCTTGAGCACCTCGGTCTCGGCCGGCGTGAGCTGGTAGCGCAGCGCGAACCACTGCGCGGCCAGGTCGCCGCACAGCTGGCGGCGCTCCAGGATCAGCAGCACGGCCGCCTGGCTGACGTCGCGGTTGAGCGGCACGACGACGACATTGGCGCGGCCGCACTCGGCGCGGTCATCGCCCAGGCGCAGCAGGCAGCGGCGGCCGCTGGCCTCGGCGCCTTCCAGCGCCTCGGCGAACGGCACAGCGTCGGTCAGCAGCCGCGCACGCAGGTGCGGACCCACGACCTCCAGCGGGTGGTTGTCATCCAGCGAGGCCCGCGCCGCCAGGTTGGCGTGCAGCATGCGGCCGGCGCCGTTGAGCAGCACGACGCCGTGGTCGAGCTCCTCCAGCACCAACCCCATCCACTGGCTGGACAGCGAGGCCGCCTGGCGGCGCTCGTGGGGGCGGCCAGGCGCCTGGCCCGGTTGAACAAACTCATTCATCCACATGGCAGCACTCCTCGGCCCACCCGCTGCGAGCCATCCTCAAAGCGTAGGAGAGCACGTTTGGACACGGGCGTAAATGTTGCTGGATGTGTTTGTGAACGAATACCAGGGGCGCGTCATTTCGGCCAAACGCATTTCCAAACTAGGGATTGCCGGCCGCTGGACGCCGTTTGTGAACAACGCACGATGGCATGAGCTCATGACGGAAGATTCGTTGGCGTTTCTGTCATCGCGCTTCAGACTGGCGGCGTTGTCACCTCAATCCGCCACTGCCTGTACCGCCGATGTGTGAGCTTTTCGCCCTCAACAGCCGCCTGGCCGCCGCCGCGAACTTCTCGCTGAGCGGCTTTGCCGCCCGCGGCGGCCGCACGGCAGACCATGTCGACGGCTGGGGCGTGGCCTTCCACGCCGGCGAGCGCTGCGAGGTGGTCGTCGAGGACCGCCCCGCCGCCGAGTCGGACCTGGCCTCCCACTACGGCCGCCACCCGGTGCAGGCGCGCAACATCATTGCCCACATCCGCAAGGCCACGCAGGGCGTGCGCGCGGTGGAGAACTGCCACCCGTTCCGCCGCGACTGGGCGGGCCGCAGCTGGGTGTTCGCCCACAACGGCGACCTGAAGGACTTCCACCCCGACCTGGACGGCAGCTTCACGCCCGCCGGCCAGACCGACAGCGAGCGCGCCTTCTGCTGGCTGATGCAGCGCCTGCAGCAGCGCTTCGGCCACACTGCGCCGGCCTGGCCCGAGCTGGCCGCCACGCTGACGCCCTGGCTGCACGAGATCGCCGAGCACGGCCGCTTCAACCTGCTGCTGACCGATGGCCGCGCGATGCTGGCGCATGCGTCCACGCGCCTGCACTGGCTGCGCCGCCAGGCGCCGTTCGGGCATGTGCGGCTGCGCGATGGCGACCTGAGCGTGGACCTGTCGCTGCTGAACGGCCCGCGCGACCGCATGACGCTGGTGGCCACCGAGCCGCTGACGCACGACGAAGCCTGGCAGGCGTTCCAGCCGGGCGAGGTGCGCGTGTTCGAGCAGGGCGATTGCGTCTACTTGAGCGAAGGCATTGCCGCGCAAGTAGCCGCCTGAACTGCCGCTTAAGCTGCGGGGCATGCCTGCCCTCCTGTTCCGACTGACCGCCGCGGCGGTCCTCCTCCTTCATCTCGCCGCCCACGCGGGCACCGCCATCGTCATCGGCGGCGCCACCAAGAGTGACAACGACGCCGTCTGGCAGCGCATCGTCGACGAGGCTGGCGGCCCGGGCGCGCGCATCGCCGTGTTCGCGACGGCTGCTGCCAACCCCGAGCGCAGCGCCGGCCTCATCGTCGCGTCGCTGAACCGGCGCGGCGCCAACGCCGAGGCCATCCCCGTCGCGCCGCGGCAGAAGGACGTGGACTGGCAGGCCAACCTGAACGACCCGGCACTGATCGCCAAGGTCGCCGCGTCCAGGGCGGTGTTCTTCTCGGGCGGCGCGCAGGAGTACATCGTCGACACGCTGCAGCCCGGCGGCGAACCGACGGCGATGCTGAAGGCCATCCGCCAGGTGTTCGACGACGGCGGCGTCGTGGCCGGCACCAGTGCGGGCGCAGCCATCATGAGCCGCATCATGTTCCGCGACGCGCCGGACAACCTGCAGATCCTCAAGGGCCAGTGGCGCGACAAGCGAGAGTACGACCAGGGCCTGGGCTTCGTCATGCCGGGCCTGTTCGTGGACCAGCATTTCCTCAAGCGCGGCCGCATCGGCCGCATGCTGCCGGCGATGCGGGCACTGGGCTACACGCTGGGTCTGGGCGTGGAGGAGAACACGGCCGCCGTCGTCAAGGGCCAAGAGGTGGAGATCGTCGGCGCGCGCGGCGCGATGCTGGTGGACCTGTCCGAAGCCTCATCAGACGCGAAGCTGCCGGCCTTCAACGTGCGCGGCGCCGTCATCAGCTACCTGGACCGCGGCGACCGGCACGACATCAAGACCGGCCTCACCACGCCCGCGGCCCACAAGCTGCGCGACCAGAAGCTCGACCCCGCCGCGGCGGACTACCGCCCCTACCTGCAGTTCGACCACTACTTTCTCGACATCCTGGCCGACAACATGATCGTGACGGCCATGTCGCAGCTGCTGGACAGCCGACAGCCCGAGGTGCGCGGCCTGGCCTACCGCGTGCGGCCGCGGCCAGGCGACCTGGCGCCGGAGCTGGGCTTCGAGTTCCGGCTCTACAAGGGACCGGGCACGGTCGGCTGGTTCAGCAACGCGCTGGGCGGCGACGACTACACGGTGCTGAAGGTGCGGCTGGACGTGACGCCGGTGCGCATGGCCACGCCGCTGTTCACGCCGGTGCTGCCGAACTGACGGCCGGGCCAGCCGGCCGCGGCCGGCGCTGGATGCCCAGCAGCAGCGCCATCCCCGGCACGTGCCGCGCGCCCAGATAGGCCAGCGTGCAGACCGCGAAGGTCAGCACGATCAGCAGCACCGCCTCCAGGCCCCAGGGCAACGCCAGCGGCTTCAGCGCCTGCGTCAGCAGCACGATGACGCTCTGGTGCAGGATGTAGAGGCAGAACACCGCCGCGGCGGCCTGGCGCAGCCAGGGCGTCTCGCGCGGGAAGGCGCGCTGCGCCCAGCCACAGCAGGCGACGATGGACCACCACGTCAACGCGCCGCGCAGCGTGCGGGCCGCTACCAGAACGGCGTCGGGCGGCGCCGCGTCCGCGTAGCGGGCATTGAACGCCAGCAGCGCGGCCCAGGTCGACAGCGACACCCCCAGCGCCACCCAGCGCAGCCGCAGCGCCGCGGGCCACAGGCCTTGCGCCAGCGGCGTGCGGCTGGCCCAGCCGACGGCGAACACGAAGCCGTACTGCAGGTGGTTGTAGAGGTCGTGCACGAGGTCATGCGTGCTGGGCCAGTGCGGCATGACGAAGACGCGCAGCAGCGCCAGTGGCACCGCGGGCGCCAGCAGCCAAGCCCAGGCAGGCAGCTCGATGGACCGCGGCTTCAGCTTCAACGACGCGAGCGCCGCCCCCACGACCGCGTACACCCACAGGTAGGGCAGGAACCACAGGTGGTTCCAGGTCGGCACGACCATGCAGTCGTCGCCGCGGCAGTAGCGGCCGCTGCGCAGGTAGGCGGCCCAGAAGTCCAGGTAGCCGCCGTCGCCGGGCAGCTGCGCGGGCACCTTGGTCAGCACCTCGAAGTAGGCCTGCGGCGTGACGATGACGGCCATGCCGAACAGCAGCGGCAGCAGCAGGCGCTGCGAACGGTCCTTCAGCGTGCCGAGCGCGCCGCGCTTCGCGAACAGGCCGTGGCAGGCCGCACCGGCGATGAGGAACAGCAGCGACAGCCGCCACGGCGAGCTGAGCTGCATGAAGGGCTCCAGCGCGGCGCTGGCGGCGGGGCTTTTCACGTGCCAGTCCCAGGTCACGTAGTACATGCCGACGTGGTACGGGATCAGCAGCGCAAAGGCGGCGACGCGCAGGCCGTCGAGAAAGGGCAGGCGTGGTGTGTTCATGGCCCGCAGCTTCGCCGGCCCGGCCGCGCGGCGCGACGGCGGCGGGGCGAGTGGCGGGCGCTACGGGGTGAACGCGTCCAGCACGTCGCGGTAGCCGCGCGACACGCGCAGCACCTCGCCGCAGGCGAGCGTCAGCACCGCCTCGCCGCTGCCCAGCCGTTCGATGCGCTGCACATGCGCCGGGTTGACGGCGTGGCTGCGGTGCACGCGCAGGAAGCGCGCGGCCCAGCCGGGGCGGGCCAGCGCGTCGGCCAGCGTGGCGCGCTCCAGCAGGCAGCGCGGCGGCAGGTGCAGCTCGATGTAGTTGTCGGCCGCAGAGATCCACGGCACGTCGGCCAGCGTCACGCGCTCGCCGTCCACCCACCACTCGCCCACCGGCGCGGGCGGCTGCGCCAGGCGCTCGCGCACGCGGGCCAGCGCAGCGGCCAGGCGTTCGGGCGTGTAGGGCTTGAGCAGATAGTCCAGCGCCGCCAGCTCGAAAGCCTGCAGCGCGTGCTCGGCGTGCGCGGTCGAGAAGATGACGCTGCGCACGCCCCGCTCGCGTAGCGCGGCGGCCAGTTGCACGCCGTTGCCGCCGGGCATCTCGATGTCCAGCAGCGCGAGGTCGGGCGGCGCGGCGAGCGTCTGCACCAGGGCCAGCGCGGCCGGCGCGTCGGGGGCCTCCAGCAGTTCGGCCACGTCGGGCTCGGCGGCCAGCAACCGGCGCAGCCGGGCGCGCGCGGCGGGTTCGTCGTCGACGATCAGGACGCGCACGGCAACTCCACGACCAGGCTCATGCCGCGGCCATCGGGCCCGAACCGGACGCTGGCCGCGCCGCCGTAGCGCGCTGCCAGCCGCTCGCGCAGGTTGCGCAGGCCCAGGCCGCCGTCGGGGTCGGGCGGCGACGCGGGCACGGGCGTGTCGCCATGGTTGCTGACGCGCAGCGTCAAGCGCTGGCCGTCGCGCGCCGCCGCCACGACGACCTCGACGCGGCCGCGGTGCCGCGCCACGTCGTGCTTGACGGCGTTCTCCACCGGCGCCAGCAGCAGCAGCGCCGGCAGCCGGCAGGCCAGCGCCGCGTCGTCGGCGTCGAGGCGCACCACCAGCCGCTCGGGGCCGAAGCGCGCCTGCATCAACGCAAGAAAGGGTTCAACCAGCGCCAGCTCCTCGCGCAGCGTGTGCTCGGCGCGCTGCTGCGCGGCCAGCGTCTGGCGCAGCAGGTCGGCCAGCTGGCACAGCAGCCGGTCGGCGCGGGGCACGTCCTCGTACATGACCGACGAGATCAGGTTCAGCGTGTTGAACAGGAAGTGCGGCTGCACCTGGTCGGCCAGGCGCGCCAGGCGCACCTCGGCCAGCTCGCGGCGCGCGCGCTCCGCCGCCTGGGCCATCCAGACGCCGCGCGAGATCAGGCAGAAGCTGAGGTAGCTCACCGCGTCCTTGCCGCCCTCGTAGACGAGCAGCGTGGGGATGTCGTCGGGGTGATAGCCCGCCCCCACGAGCCCGTAGACCAGCAGCCGCAGGCCGAACATGCCGGCGATGTGCAGCACGCTGAAGACCGGCAGCGCCACGGCATGCGCCAGCAGCTGCCGCGGCCAGGGCTGCCCTTGCAGCCGGCCGACGAGGGCGTGCACGCGCAAGGCCAGCGCGCCGATGACGAAGACCGAGCTGTACTCCCACAGGAAGGGCTCCCACGGCTGCGTGCCGCCGCCCAGCCGGTAGGCCTCCAGCGCCGACGCGCTGAGCAGCCCGCCGACGACGGTCAGCAGCGCGACATAGGGCAGGCGCCAGCGGCGCGGCAGGATGGGCATGCCGCAGTGTCCCCCGCCGCCACACCGCCGCCCGCGTCGTTCACCCCGGCGGCACCGCCATTCGCCCCCGGCCGCCGCCGGCTCCTAGACTCCGCATGCCGACGTGGATGCGCCGGCAGGAGGCCAGACCGTGCTGGACATGCTGGAGTTGCGCACCATCAGCGGCGTCACCGGGGTGATGGGCTGCCTGATGGCGCTCGTGATGGCATTCCAGCGCCGCAGCTATCCGCCGTCCATCCACGGCCTCGGCCACTGGACGGTGGCGCCGCTGCTGGGGTTCGCGTCGGCACTGCTGTTCACGCTGCGCGGCGTGTTGCCGGCGCTGCTGTCGGCCGGGCTGGCCAATGCGCTGATGTTCGCGGCGGCGGCGACCTTCCTGGCCGGCAGCTGCCGCTTCTTCGGGCGGCCGCTGTCCGCGCGGGCCACGACGCTGCTGTGGTTGACCGGCGTGGCGGCGCTGCTGTTCATGAGCCTGTTCACCGGCGGCTATGGCTGGCGCGTGCTGTTCATGGGCCTGCTGCTGGGCGGCGTGGGCGCCTGGCATGCCGCCGTCGTCTGGCGCCAACCGGTGCACAGCTTCGCGACGCGCTTCACCGGCACCGTGCTGGCGCTGACGAGCGCCATCATCCTGGCCCGCGCCGCCAGCGCGCCGTTCGCGCCGCCGCAGGAGGGCCTGTTCACGCCGGCGCCGATGCAGGTCGTCTACCTGCTGGGCCTGGCCTTCGGCACGCTGCTGACCAGCATCGGCACGGTGCTGATGGCGTCGGAGCACCTGCGCCGGGAGCTGGAACGCCTCATCACGCACGACAGCCTGACCGGCGCGTTGACGCGCCGCGCGCTGTTCACGACCGGCGAGGCCGAGCTGGCGCGCGCACGGCGGCAGGGGCGGCCGCTGTCGGTGCTGATGCTGGACCTGGACCACTTCAAGCAGATCAACGACGAGCACGGCCACCGTGTCGGCGACTGCGTGCTGGTGGACTTCGTGGCCCGCGCACACGCGGTGCTGCGCCGCCCGGCCGTGCTGGGCCGCTACGGCGGCGAGGAGTTCGTCGCGCTGCTGCCGGACACCGACACGGCGCAGGCGCTCGCCGTGGCCGAGCGCATCCGCGCCAGCACCTGCGCCGACCCGGTGCTGCCGTGCTGCGCGGTCAGCATCGGCGTGGCCGGCGCGCGGCCGCAGGACTCGCTGGACACCCTCATCAACCGTGCCGACGCCGGTCTCTACGAGGCCAAGGCGCAGGGGCGCAACCGCGTGGTGGAGCGCCAGGCCGTGGAGGACGGCGCCAGCCGGTAGCGGCGGCCGGCGCGGCCCGCGACGCGCCAGAATGTCGCTCCACCCTCGCCCGCCTGCCATGCCGACTGACGCCACCCGCCTGTTGTACGCCGCCATGATCGCTACCGCGACCCTGCCCGCGGCGGCCGCGCCGGCCCCGCTGCCCACCGTCGCGCAGGTGGACCTGGCTCGCTATGCCGGAGCCTGGTACGAGATCGCGCTGCTGCCCAACCGCTTCCAGAAGCAGTGCGTGGCCGACACGCAGGCCCGCTACCAGCTGGACGGCGAACGCGTCAGCGTGCTGAACCGCTGCCGCACGGCGGACGGCCGCGTGGAAGACATCCGCGGCCACGCCAAGGTGGCGGCCGGCAGCGGCAACGCCAAGCTGCGCGTGACGTTCTTCTGGCCCTTCTACGGCGACTACTGGGTGCTGGCGCTGGACGCCGACTACCGCCATGTGCTGGTGGGCGAGCCGGACCGCAAGTACGCCTGGGTGCTGTCGCGCACGCCGCAGCTGGACGAAGCCACGCTGCAGTCGCTGCTGGACCGCGCCGCGGAGCTGGGCTTCGACAAGGCCGCCTTCCAGCGGACGCCGCAGACCCAGCCGCTGGACTGACGTTGCTGCCGCCCGCTGAAACCCGCTGTCCGCCTGGCAGACCTGAAGGCCGCGCGGTGGCTGCTGGAACACGGCTGACACGATGAGACGGGCGAGCCACCGTGCGCGGTCGGCCCGCGATCCGTCGTGGCATGAGAATTCGCGCCATGGCCAGGCTTACCCCCGACGTCTATGCGTGCCCGCACTGCCGAGCCCCGCTATCCCGGTGGGCCGTCTGGGGTGAGCGCTCCCCCAGGATCTGCCCGTCATGCCAGGGCCGATACACGGCAGGCGGCAAGGTCACCGCCGCGGCGTTCCTTTGCGGCGCAGGCTACGGCTTTGTCTTGAGCATGCAGCTAAACGCCCCGGCTCTGTTGCAGGCGATCTGGGTGCCAGCAGGCTTCATCGCCGGCTGCTTCTGCATGGTTCACGCGCAACCATTGCCCGCCACGGCGATGGCACGCCAGACCTTCTGGATCACGCTGGCCGGGGCCGGCCTGTGTATCGGCTGGATCAGCGCTGCCAGCACCGCCACTTGGTTGGCCGGGTGGCTGTCGATTCGCTGAGCCGACAGCCCCTCATTCACTGCGCCGTCAGCTTCGCCGCAAACGCCTTGTGCACGGCCAGCAGCGCCGTGGCGCGGCCGGTCTGCACCTGGATCAGCGCATCGGCCGCGGCCAGGCGTTCCTGTTCGGCGTTCAGCAGCGCATAGAAGTCGGTCACGCCGGCGTCGTAGCGCTTGAAGGCCAGGTCCCGCGCGCGCACGGTGGCGTCCGCCGCCTGCGCCTGGGCCACAGCCTGCAGCTCGGTCTCGCGCAGCGTGGACAGGCTGCCCTGCGCGTCCTGAAGCGCGGTGAGCTGCGCCTGCTCGGCGGCGGCCACGGCGGCGTCGAAGCCGGCGCGGGCGGCCGTTTCCTCGGCCTTGCGGGCGCCGAAGTCCAGGAAGTTCCAGTTCAGCGCGGCGGCAAGGCTGTGGATCTGCGTGCCGCTCTTGAACAGGTCGCCGGCCTTGCCGGCGCTCCAGCCGATCTGGCCGGTCAGGCCCAGCGTGGGCCAGCGCGCGGCCCAGGCGACCTGGGCCCGCGCGGCGGCGGCCTGGGCGCGAGCGTTGGCGGCCTTCACGTCGGGCCGCGCGGCCAGCAGGCCGGCGGGGTCGGGCAGCGCGCCGAGGCTGACGAGGCGCGGCTCGGGCATGGCGGGCAGCGGGTCGGTGTCGGCCTTGTCGCAGTCGGCCGGCGGCTGGCCGCGCAGCACGTCCAGCTGCAGGCGGGTGAGGCAC
Organism: Roseateles sp. GW823-FHT07B05; assembly: GCF_058794515.1. Taxonomy (NCBI): domain Bacteria; kingdom Pseudomonadati; phylum Pseudomonadota; class Betaproteobacteria; order Burkholderiales; family Sphaerotilaceae; genus Roseateles; species Roseateles sp. GW823-FHT07B05. The sequence continues at coordinate 96,817 of NZ_JBXAGX010000003.1, read as the reverse complement.
GCCGCGTTGCGCAGCGCGGGCACGCTGGCGGAGGTCTGCGCGACCAGCGCTTCGGCGCGGGCCTGGTCCAGCGCGGTGTTGCGGCCGGCGCCGACACGGGCCTTCACGAGGTCCAGCAGCTGGTTCTGCACGACCAGCGTTTCCTTCGCGAGCTTGAGGCGGTGGCCCAGGCCGATGAGCTGGGCCTGCAGGTTCAGCGCGGTGCCGGCCAGGCTGAGCTGGGCGGCGTCGCGGTCCAGCGCGGCGCCCTGGGCGTCATAACCGGCCGCCTGCGCGGTGGCCGACGCGCGGCCCCACAGGTCGACCTCCCAGGCCGCCGTCGCGTTGACGCCGTAGCTGTTGAAGTTGTTGTACTGGCCCTGGTCGTTGGCGGCGCGCTGGCGGCTGGCGTTGGCGCCGGCACCCACCGACGGCAGGCGGCGCGCGCCGGCCGCGTCGGCCAGTGCCTCGGCCTGCTTGAGCCGCGCGGCGGCGGCGCGCAGGTCGCGGTTGTTGGCCAGCACGTCGTCGACGACGCGCTGCAGCTGCGCGCTGTCGACGAAGGCGGCGGTCATCGTCGCGGCGCCGTTGCCGGAGGGCGGCAGCTGCGCGAACTTCTCAGGGGCCAGCGGGGCCGGGCCCTGGGACAGGCCGGGCGCGGCGCAGCCGACGACGAGGGCCGCGAGGGCGAAAGGGGTCAGGCGGGCTGCAATGGCGCTCGTCCGCCCGGAGCCGTTGCGCGCCTCCTCGGGGGGCAGCGAGCGAAGCGAACGTGGGGGCTTGTGGCTCATTTAGTGGCCCTCCTTCTTGGGGGCGGCGTCATCGATGCCGGGGTGGAAGGCGTGGGCCGAGGCCTCGACCTGGGCGCGCAGCGCGGCCGCGCGGGCGCGGCGCTTCTCGGTACCCTTGCGCAGCAGCGCGTAGAACACCGGCGTCAGGAAGATGCCGAAGAAGGTCACACCGAGCATGCCGGCGAACACGGCGATACCCATCGCACGGCGCATCTCGCTGCCGGCACCACTGCCGAGGATCAGCGGGATCACGCCCGCGCAGAACGCGATGGACGTCATCAGGATGGGGCGCAGCCGCAGGCGGCAGGCCTCGATGACGGCGTCCGCCACCGAGCGACCGTGCTCCTCCAGCTCCTTGGCGAACTCGACGATGAGGATGGCGTTCTTGCACGCCAGGCCCACCAGCACCACCAGCGCCACCTGCGTGAAGATGTTCAGGTCCCCCGCCTGCATGAACGGCGGGAAGTGCGAGATCCACACGCCGAACAGCGCCGACAGGATGCACATCGGCACGATCAGGATGATGGCCAGCGGCAGGCTCCAGCTCTCGTACTGAGCGGCCAGCACGAGGATGACCAGCAGCACCGAGAACGCGAGCACGGCGGCCAGCGTGGGCACCTTGATGCCGGTGCCGGGCAGCTCGACGTCGCGGGTCAGGCGGTCCTGGTAGCTGAGGTCGGTGAACTCGTAGCTGAAACCGCGCGGCAGCGTCTTCAGGATGCGCTCGATCTCGGCCTCGGCCTGGCCGGACGAGAAGCCCGGCTTGGGCGCGCCGTTGATGTCGGCGGCGGGGAAGCCGTTGTAGCGAGTCACGCGCGTGGGGCCGAACGTGGGCTCCACGCTCATCAGCGAGCCCAGCGGCACCATGTCGCCACCGTCGTTGCGGGTCTTGAGCTGCACGACGTCCTCGGCCTTGGCGCGGAACGGCGCGTCGGCCTGCACGATGACCTGGTAGGTCTTGCCGAACTTGGTGAAGTCGTTGACGTACAGCGAGCCGAGGTTGATCTGCAGCGTGTCGTAGATGGAGGCCAGCGGCACGCCCATCTGCTTGGCCTTCACGCGATCGACGTTGGCGAACAGCTGCGGCACGTTGATGTCGTAGTTGGAGTACGGCGTGCCGATGCTGGTGCCCGGGTTGCCGTAGATCTGGCCCAGCGAGCCCCAGGTGGCGCCGTACAGCGCCTGCTCGCCCTGGCTGCTGCGGTCCTGCACCTGGATCTTGAAGCCGCCCGCGATGCCCAGGCCGTCCACCGGTGGCGGCGGCACGACGAACATGCGCGCGCCCTGGATCTGCTGGATGGCGCCGTTGACCTGGCCAAGGATGGCTTCCTTGCTCAGCTCACGCGAGGTGCGCTTGTCGAAACTGTCCAGTCCGAAGAACACGATGCCTTCGTTGGGCGAGGCCGAGAAGCCGGCCACCGACAGGCCGGGGAAGGCCACCGAGTCGACGATGCCGGGCACCTTGAGCGCGATGGCGCTCATCTGGCGGATGACTTCCTCGGTGCGGTCCAGGCTGGAGCCGGCCGGCAACTGGGCCACGCCGATCAGGTACTGCTTGTCCGGCGCGGGCACGAAGCCGCTGGGAATGCGCGTGAACAGCAGCGCCGTGGCGCCCAGCAGCAGCGCATAGACCACCAGCGCGGCGCCCTTGCGCTTGAGGATGCCGGTGACGCCGCGGCCGTAGTCGCTGGAGCGGCGCTGGAAGAAGCAGTTGAACCAGTGGAAGAAGCGGCCGAACAGCTTGTCCATGACCACCATCAGGCGGTCCTTGGGCGCGTCATGCGGGCGCAGCAGGATGGCTGCGAGCGCGGGCGACAGCGTCAGCGAGTTGAACGCCGAGATCACCGTCGAGATGGCGATGGTCACCGCGAACTGCTTGTAGAACTGGCCCGACAGGCCCGGCACCAGCGTCAGCGGGATGAACACCGCGCACAGCACCAGCGCGATGGCGATGATGGGTCCCGAGACCTCCTGCATCGCCTTCACGGTCGCCGCATGCGGCGTGAGGCCGTCCTGGATGTTGCGCTCGACGTTTTCGACGACCACGATGGCATCGTCCACGACGATGCCGATGGCCAGCACGAGGCCGAACAGCGTCAGCGTGTTGATGGAGAAGCCCAGCAGCAGCAGCACCGCGAACGTGCCGACGATGGACACCGGCACGGCGACCAGCGGGATGATGGACGCGCGCCAAGTCTGCAGGAAGATGATGACGACCAGCACCACCAGCGCGACGGCCTCGAACAGCGTGTGCACGACCTTCTCGATGGAGGTCTGCACGAAGCGCGTCGGGTCGTAGACGATGGCGTAGTCCACGCCCTTGGGGAAGCTGGGCTTGAGCTTCTCCATCGTCTTGCGGACGTTGTCCGAGATGGCCAGTGCGTTGGAGCCCGGCGCCTGGAACACGGCGATGGCGGCGGCCTCCTTGTTGTTCAGCAGGCTGCGCAGCGCGTAGGTGTTGGCGCTGATCTCGACGCGGCCCACGTCCTTCACGCGGACGAAGGCGCCGGTGCGCGGGTCGGTGCGGACGATGATGTTGCCGAACTCCTCCTCGCTGGCCAGGCGGCCCTGGGCGTTGATGGAGAGCTGGAAGTCCGTGCCCTGCGGCGACGGCGACGCGCCGACGACACCGGCGGCCACCTGGGTGTTCTGCTCGCGGATGGCGCCGACGACGTCGCCCGCCGTCAGGTTGCGGCCAGCGAGCTTCTGCGGGTCCAACCAGATGCGCATCGCGTAGTCGCCCGCACCGAAGCTCTGCACCGAGCCCATGCCCGGGATGCGCAGCAGGTCGTCGCGCACGTTCAGCGTCGCGTAGTTGCGCAGGTAGAGCGCGTCGCGCGAGTTGTCCGGGCTCACCAGGTGCACCACCATGGTGAGGTTGGGGCTGGACTTCTCGGTCGTCACGCCGATGGTGCGCACGATCTCGGGCAGCCGCGGCAGCGCGCGGTTGATGCGGTTCTGCACCGCCGTCTCGGCGGCCTCGGGGTGGGTGCCGATCTTGAACGTGACGGTCAGCGTCATGCCGCCGTCACCGGTGGCCTGGCTCTCGAAGTAGAGAACGTTCTCGAGGCCGTTGATCTGTTCCTCGAGCGGCGTGGCGACCGTCTCGGCGATGACGCGCGGGTTGGCGCCGGGGTACTGGGCGCGCACGACGACCTGCGGCGGCGCGACCTCGGGGTACTCCGAGATCGGCAGCAGCGGGATGGCCAGCGCGCCGATCAGGAAGACGAAGAGGGACAACACGGTCGCGAAACGCGGCCGGTCGATGAAGAAGCGTGAGATGTCCATGGCTGGTGCCGCCTTTGGTTACTTCGAGGCGGCAGAAGCCGGGGCCGGCGCAGGCGCGGCGCCCGGGGGAGCTGCCGGGATCGGCATGCCCTTGTCATCCACCTTCAGCACCTGCGGCGTGACCGGCGCGCCGGGGAAGGCACGCAGCAGGCCGTCGACGATGACCAGCTCGCCGGCCTTGACGCCGTCGACGACGCGCATGCCGTCGATCAGCGCGCCGGGCTTCACGGGCCGCGGCTGCACGATGTTGTTGGGGCCGACGACGAGGACGAGCTTCTGGGTCTGGTCGGTCGTGATGGCGCGGTCGGGCACGACGACGCCGGCATAGGTGCCGCTGCCGCCCAGCTTCACGCGGGCGTACAGGCCCGGCGTGAACAGGCCGCCCTTGTTGTCGAACACGGCGCGGGCGCGGATGGACGCGGTGGCGGGGTTCAGGCGGTTGTCGACGAAGTCCAGCTTGCCGGTGTGCGGGAAGCCCTGCTCGTTGGACAGGCCCATCTGCACGGCGGTCTGGATGGGCTTGGCCGAGCGCATGTACTTGAGATAGGTAGCCTCGCTGGCGTCGAAGTAGGCGTAGACCTTGTCGCTGGAGACGACGGTGGTCAGCACCGCGTCACCCACGCCCACGAGGTTGCCCGGCGTCACGTTGGCGCGCGACGTGCGGCCGCTGACGGGTGCCGTCACGCTGGCGTACTCCACATTCAGCCGGGCCTGCACCAGCGCGGCCTCGGCGCTCTTCTGGTTGGCCTCGGCGCTGCGCAGCGCGGCGCGCAGCTGGTCGATCTCCTGCTGGCTGACCGCGTTGGCGCTGACCAGCTTCTCGGCGCGGGCGAGGTCGGCCTTGGCGAGCTCGGCCTGGGTCTTCGCGGCGGCGATCTGCGCCTCGGCGCGCGCCACCTCGGCCTTGAAGGCGCGGGCGTCGATAGTGAACAGCGGGTCGCCCTTCTTCACCAGCTGGCCTTCCTTGAAGCGCACGGCGTCCACGGTGCCGGCGACGCGGGCACGCACCTCGACGGTGTCGGGCGCCTCCAGGCGGGCGGTGAATTCGTCGAACTCCTGCACCTCGCGCTGGGTGGCAGGCGCCACCGACACGGGCGGCGGGCCGCCGGCGTGGCCGCCGGCGCCATCCTGCTTCTGGCCGCAGGCGGCGAGGAGGGCGGCGGCGAGGAGGGGGGTCAGGGTCAGCGCCAGGCTGTGCTTCGTCATGGGGGGCTCCGGGTGCAAGCCGGCGACTGTAAGCAAATCACAGCTTCCGCTGTAACCCCAGAACATAAAGCCCGACCATGCTGCTGACATTCCTTGTCAACAGCAAAGAACTGTGAACAAAAAGGAAAACCGCCCTCGGGCGGTTTCGTCAGGCCGGCGAAGCCGGTAGCGGGCGGGCTAGTGAACGCCGTGCATCCACTTCTTCATCAGCGGCGTCATCGCCATCAGCACGACACCGGCGCCGATGGGAATGATCGTGAAGATCAGGAAGAACACGGACATCGAGTACGTCGACGAGATCTGGTCGATGTAGGAGCCGGTGGAGCCCGCGATCTTGTTGGCGATGGCGGAGTTCAGGAACCACACGCCGAACATCAGGCCCAGCAGCCGCGTCGGCGCCAGCTTGGAGATGTAGGACAGGCCCACCGGCGACAGGCACAGCTCGCCCATGGTGTGGAACAGGTAGGCCAGCGTCAGGAACATCATGCTGACCTGCGCCGTCTTGGCGCCCTGCGGGATGCCGGCCGAGCCGTAGGACAGCACGGCGAAGCCCAGACCCAGCAGCACCAGGCCGACACCGAACTTTACCGGGCCGGACGGGTTCCACTTCTCCTCCCACATCTTGGAGAACATCGGCGCCAGCACGACGATGAAGAAGCTGTTCAGCACGCCGAACCACGTGGCAGGCACCTCGCTCTGGTCCATCGCGAACTCGCGGCCCAGCATCCACAGGCACAGGCCCCAGATGATGGCGAAGGCGACGGCCAGCGACACGTTGGCCAGGGCGTACTGGCCGCCGGTGGAGCGGTAGAGCTTGAACAGCAGCCACGACAGGATGGCCGCCGGCACCAGCGTCATCGCCGTGTTGACGATCTTGAACGCGAGGCCGGCCGTGCCGACCAGCGTGCGGTCGGTGTAGTCGGCCGCGAAGATGGTCATGGAGCCGCCGGCCTGCTCGAAGGCGAACCAGAAGAAGATCGTGAAGAACGAGAACACGAAGATGGCCTTCAGGCGGTCGGCCACGACGTGCGCCGGCGTGTCGTCCAGCTTCTCCTCGACGACCTTCTTGGCGGCGTCGATCTTGTCGCCGATGGTGCCGAACAGGCCCTGGCTGAGCCAGAACTGGATGGCGCCCAGGACCATGAAGATGCCGGCCAGCCCGAAGCCGAGGTTCCAGGAGATCTTCTCGCCGATGTAGCCGCACAGCGAGATGCCGAAGAAGGCACCGGCGTTCACGCCCATGTAGAACAGCGTGTAGCCACCGTCACGGGCGCCCTCGTTGTCCTTGCCGTAGAGCTGGCCGACGATGGCCGAGATGTTGGGCTTGAACAGGCCCGTGCCCAGCACCACGAGGCCCAGGCCGGTGTAGAACATCGGCACCGTCTCCATGAACAGCGCGATGTGGCCGGCCGCGATGATGAAGCCGCCCAGCAGCACCGAGCGGCGCGTGCCCAGCAGCCGGTCGGCCACGTAGCCGCCGAGGATGGGCGTGAAGTACACGAACATCGTGTACCAGCCGTACAGGTTGGTCGCATCCGCCCGGCTCCAGCCCCAGCCGCCCTTGCTGGCCTCGGTGACGAGGAACAGCACGAGCAGCGCACGCATGCCGTAGTAGGAGAAGCGCTCCCACATCTCCGTGAAGAAGAGGACGAAGAGCTGGTTGGGCTGGCCGAGGATGGTGGTGGCCGGCGTCGCGGCTGCCGCGCGGCCGGCCGGATGGGCCGTGGTGGTGGGGGTGGTCACGTCTGTCGTTCCAAGTGAAACCGGGGGCGCGGGCGGTAACCCGCTGGAAAGGGCGGAATTGTCCTGTCTGGCGCCGACAAACCCGGGGCCATCCACCCAGGGATTGCCCTGGGTTCCTGGCGGGGTCTCTTAGCGCTGACGCCCCCGCCGGGCCGCAGCCGCGAGCACCAGCCCGCGTACCCAGCGCTGCGGCAGCAGCAACGCCAACGCCAGCCGCGGCGCCACGCGGGGCGACCGCCACAGCAGCCCCCACAGCGGCAGCAGGCTGCGCCACAACGCCCTCCGAGGCACGCCGCGCACCGCATTCCAGACGAACTGGTTGGCGCTGGAACGGGCAACGAAGTCGTGCATGTCGCGTACCAGCCGGTCGCGCTGCCGCCGCTGCGGGGCGTCGGCCAGCGCGGGCCAGGCCGCGAGCACCTCATCGGCCACCAGCCGGGTCTCGCGCGCCCAGGCCGTCACGGGCGTGCCGGTGGAGACGTTGTCTGCCGTCACGAAGCGGTAATTTGACAGCGGCCGCGGCACGCAGCCGATATCACCCCGGCGCGCCAGCCGCGTCCACAGATACAGGTCGCCAAAAATGCGCCCCGGCGGAATGGGCCCGATCTCGCGCACGTCGGCCAGGCGACTGGCGCAGGCGCACCAGCACACCTCGCGCCGGCCGGCGAAGAAGGCGGCCAGGAACTCGCTGCCCGACTCGCGCTCGGGGCCGCACAGCGCCGGCACGGCGTTGCCGGCGTAGTGGGTCAGGCAGCCGGTGTAGACGAACGGCAGGTCGGGGTGCCGGTCCAGCAGCGCCAGCACCTCGGCCGCGAAGTCGGGCTCCAGCCAGTCGTCGTCGGACAGGCCGACGAAGTAGTCGCCACGCGCCTGCTCGATCAGGAAGTTTCCATGCACCGCCGCGTCCATCGTCTGCTCATGGCGGAACTTGCGCAGCCGCGGGTCGCTGATGCCGGCCAGCCAGGCCGCCGTGCCGTCGCGCGAGCCGTTGTCGGAGATCAGGATCTCGATGTCCTGGCAGGTTTGGGCGAGCGCGCTGTCCAGCGCGCGCTTCACAAGCTCGGCGCGGTTCAGCGTGGGAATGGCAATACTCAGGCGGGGGCGTTGATTCATGACACGGGCAGACGTTGCAACAGCCGCTGGCAGTGCCGCCAGGCGATCAGCAGCCCGACCAGCGTGCAGCCCAGATGGGCCAGCGCGACGCCGGGCAGGCCTGTCACCCGAGCAACGGCGGCGATGAGCACGAGGCCACCCAACCCGCCGATGACGCTGACCCTCAGCAGGGGCTCCTGACGCTCGGCTCGCAGCACCACCGCGTAGCACGCCGTGGCCTGGTGGGCCAGGCCTGCAGCCAGCAGCAGCGACAGCGTGGCGAGGTCCGGCAGCCGCTCAGCCAGCGGCGGCAGCCAGTGCAACAGCGCGGCCACGACAGCCAGCGCCAGCAGCGCGGCCAGCAGCGCCAGCGCCAGCGACGGCCAAAGCACGCGCGCCAATCTCAGGCGCACGCCGGCGCCGTCCTGCTGCGCCAGCAGCGCGGCAAAGCGCGCCGCTTGGCTCAACGGCCAGGCGGTGCACAGCAGCAGCAGCATGTTCATGATGGCCAGGGCGATGCCGAAGCGTGCCGCGGCGGCCGCGCCCTGGCTGAGCAGCAGCACCGGGTTGACCGCCTGGAAGACGAGGAAGCCCGCCAGCGCGCTCAGGCCGATGCGCCACTGGAAAGGCCACAGCTGCCGGGCCCAGGAGAAGTTTGCCGGCTCGGCGGTCTGCTCGGCGACCGGGGCAACGGCGCGCCCGGCGAGCAGCCACCAGCACAGCGGCACCACCGCCCGGACCACGAAATACAGCGCGAGGCTCCACAGGCCCCAGCCCGCCAGCAGGCTGCCGACGAACACACCGGCGCCGAGCGACTCCTGTGCGAAGCGAAGGCGCCACGCCAGGGCCACCGAGCGCGCGCCCTCCAGCCAGGCCAGCTCCAGCTGCGCCCACTGCAGCGCAACGGCCGCCAACGCCAGCGCACACCAGGCGCCCAGCCAGGGCTGGCCGGCCGAGGCGCGCAGAGACAGCATGACGGCGACCGCCACGACCGCGCCGCTGGCCGCCAGCCACGCCAGGCCACGCCGGCGCGCCTGCCGGCGCAACTGGGCGGCCTCGGCGACCTCGCCTCGCGCGCGCAGGTGGCCGGCCATCTGCAGGCTGGCATAGCCGACGCCGAAGTCGCCCAGCTGGATCAGCGCCGCCAGGCTCAGGAAGCTGAAGAACAGGCCCTGCAATTCGACGCCGTAGCCGCGCACCACGCAGATGACGGCAATCAGCGCTCCCAGCCCCTGGACGGCACGGGTCGCCAGCGCCCAGCGGGCCTCCACGGCCAGGGTCACGGCCGAGGCTCCGGACGGGCGATCCGGCTGCGCATGTAAGCCCAGGCGCACACCAGCAGCAACAGGTACAGCGCCAGGTTGGCCGCGAACACCACGCCACGATCGCCGCGCACCGTGTAGATGACCAGCGGCACGTAGGCCACCGACAGCCGCAGCGTCAGCGTGCGCGCCGCCTCGCTGGGCAGCACGAACGCGAAGCCCATCAGCCACGTCAGGTACCACTCCTGGTTGGAGGTGTTGACGAGCAGGAAGTACAGCAGCGTCGCCAGCAGGCACATCTCGATGCCGGCCTGGAAGGGGTCGCGCTTCAACCGCGGCCAGTAGCGCCAGCACATCAGCGCGTACAAGGCCATGTAGGCCAGCCGCAGCACGCCACCGAGGTCTTCGCGCTCGATCAGCGCCGGCGGCGCGCCGAACAATGCCGGCAGCACATAGCGCGTCACCGCGTCCACCAAGTGGAAGATGCTGCTGCGATAGACATGGACGCCCGTGCTCAGCAGGTGCGACACATGCTCCGTCGAAGCCGGATAGAGCTTGGACCACGCCAGCACTGCCAGCCCGAAACCCATGAACAGCAGCGCCGGCGGCTGCAGCGTGCGCCACTGCAGCCGCAGCGGCCCGGGCTGCAGCAGCGCCATGGCCGCCATGATGGGCAGGAACACCAGCGGGAAGTACTTGAGGCTGAACGCGGTGCCCAGCGCCAGGCCGGCCGCCAGCACGTGCCGGCGCTGCAGCAGGCACAGCGCGCCCAGCACGCACACGTTCATCAGGTGATCGTTGTGCGCGCAGGTCAGCACGCTGAACAGGATCAGCGGGTTGGCCGCGTAGCCGAACAACGCCGCCTTGCGCCAGGCCGGCGGCGCCAGCCGGTACACCAGCGCGCTGGCCGCCGCATGCAGGCCCAGGTAGAACAGCTTGTGCAGTGCCAGTGCCAGCTTCTCGTTGCCACCGGACAAGCCAGCCAGCCCGGCGGCGATCTTCTGGAACAGAGGGCCGTAGGCCGTGGTGCCCTGGAGGAATCTCGGGAAGACATTGGCGAACATCGGGTCGTTCGCGAAGCCGGGGATCTGTCCCATCGGCTGCCGGTAGGGGTTGAGCCCGTAGTGCGCATCCACCCAGCCGGTGCCGATGTAGAAGAAAACATCCGGGCTGACCCACGGCATGCCGAGGGCAAAGACGACGGCGGCAAGCGCCGACGCTGCCGCGATGCGCGGCACGGACACTGCCTCGGGCTGCCGGGCCACGCGCAGCAGGGCGGCTGCAAACAGCAAGCCCAGCGCCAGCATCAGCACCAGATGCAGCGCCCGCCCCTGCAGCACACGCTCCGGGGCGACGCGAGGGCCGCTGCCATCGAACAGGCCGAGGAAATAGTCGAACTCGAACGTCGTCAACTGCAGTGGCGACTGCCACCACAGCCGCGCCGACACCGCCATCGTCGCCAGCGCAACGGCCAGATAGGCCCAAAACAGCCAGCCGATGCCACGGCCGGTGGGCGTACGGCTCACTGCTCGCCCCCGCCCGAATGGCGCGGCAGTGCCGGCCCCGGCGGCAGGTTGACGCGCTCCTTCTCGACGACCAGCGGCCGCCGGCTGACCTGCGTGTGGATGGCTGCCACGTACTCGCCGACGATGCCGATGAAGAACAGCTGCACCGCACCGAAGAAGAACAGGCCGATGATGATGGGCGCCGTGCCGACGGTGAAGTACTGCCAGAACAGCAGCTTGGCCACCAGGTAGCCCAGCGACACCAGCAGACTGAGCGCGCTGAGCGTGAAGCCGGCCAGCGTGGCCAGCCGCAGCGGCAGCTTGGAGTGGCTGGTCAACCCGAGCATCGCCAGGTCGTACAGCGTGTAGAAGTTGTTCTTCGTGATGCCGCGTACCCGCGCGGGCTGCTCGAACTCGACGGTGGCGTAGCGGATGCCCAGCTCGGCAATGAGTCCGCGGAAGTAGGGGTACGGGTCGCCCAGCTCGCGGATCATCGCCACGACGGAGCGGTCATAGAGCCCGAAGCCGGTGAAGTTGGCGATCAACGGCACGTCGGCCATGCGGCGCAGCGCGCGGTAGTAGGCGCGCCGCAGCACCGCCATGGCCCAGGTCTCGCGCGAATGCGGCTTCACGCCCAGCACGATCAGTTCGCCGGCGCGCCAGTGCGCCACGAACTGCGCGATCAGCTCCGGCGGGTCCTGCAGGTCGGACGCCATGCAGATGACCGCCTGCCCGCTGGCCTGGTACATGCCGTGCAGCGGTGAGCGCACGTGGCCGAAGTTGCGGGCGTTGACGATCAGCTTGACGCGCGGGTCCGCCGCGGCAAGCGCCTTGACCTGCGCCACCGTCGCGTCGGTGGATCCGTTGTCCACGTAGATGTGCTCGAACTCGAAGTCGGCGGCCGGCCCGCCGGCGTCGAACTGCGCCTTGATGCGCTGGTGCAGCTCGACGACGTTGTCGGCCTCGTTCAGGCAGCTGGTGACGATGCTGATCAGGGTCATGGGCGCGCATCCTAGGGCCGCGCCGCCCCGTTCAGGCGCTCAAGGCGCCGCGGCGCGTGACTTGCCGCCGCCGGATACCACGGCCTCGTCATGCTCCGGCAGGATGTAGACCAGGCTGGGGCCGCGGCCCAGCGTGGGCAGCACGACGGCGTCGAAGAACCCCGGGTCGACGACCACGCAGCCCAGCGTGATGCGGCGCTCCTGCAGGTTGGCCGACGCCAGCCGCTCGGGCCGGCGCTCGCTCGCGGGCGCCGGGCGCAGGCGGTGGATGGCGAGGTTGGCCGCGTAGTCGAACCAGACGACGCGTTCGCCGCTGAGGTTGCGCCCGGGCACGGCCTCGAAACGGCCGGCCGGCGTCACCCGCTCGTGGGTGTTCAGGGCGCTGGGGGCCTTGCCGCGCGCGCTGGCCGGCTCGCGGTCGCCGGGCGTCAGACCCAGCAGCGTAGCGGTGCGGCCGACGAGGCGACCATCCGCAGCGTAGACGGCCAGCGTCGCCCGGCGCTTGTCGACGACGGCGAACGGGCGGGCATCCGCGGCGTCATGCGCGACGGGCCGCGGCGACACCTCGGCCATGGCGGGCGCGGCCGACATGGCGCCCCACGCGATCACGATGCCCGTGACACCGCCCCTGAACCGGCTTGCCCACCTGCTGCCCACCTGCTGCCCCATTCATGAAGGCGGGCGCGACCGCGCGCCAGCCCGGCGGGCAGTCTAGGAAGGCAGACCCGCGGCGCACAGCCGAGGACTTCACGGTTTGGCGGTGTTACCTTTTTGGGGCAGACAGCTGGGCCAGCTGCGGCGCCGCGGCCGCGGCAGGGAAGAAGGCGGCCAGGGGCTCGCGCTCGGGCAGCACGTAGACGACGCCGCGCCCCTGGCCGATGTGGGGCCAGACGGTCTCGTCGAAGAATGCGACCGGCACGTTGATGCACCCCCAGCTGATGCGGTTGTCCGCAGCGGTCTGGGTCGCCAGGCGTTCCAGGCGACGCTCGGCCGGGTTGGTGGCGCGCACGCGGTGCATGGAGACGGCGGCGTAGTAGTCGACCCACACGACCTCCTGCCCCAGCGAATTGCGCCCGGGTGCGGACTGGAAGCGCCCGGCAGGCGTGGTGCGTTCGTGGGGCTGGATCTGATCGATCGCCTTGTTGCCAATGCCCTGGACGCTGCGGTCACCGGCCGCGTAGCCCAGCAGCACCGGGCTGGTGCCGAGCAGCCGGCCGCCGGGCGCGAAAACGTAGACCTGTGCACGGCGCTTGTCGACGATGGCGAAGGGGCGGCTGGCGTTGTCGGCATCGCGCACGGCCCAGGCGGCCACCTGCGTCACGTCGCGCGGCGCGCTGACGCCGGCCAGGTCCAGCTGCCGCGGCAGGGCCGCACTGGCGGCCGGCAGCGCTCGCGCCACGGCGGTGGGCGGCGTGGGTGCCGGCGCTGGCGTGCTGCGCCGGAAGCGGTCACCGACGACGAGGTACAGCACGGCCAGGGCGAGGGCGGCCAACAGCACGCCCCGCCCCAGGCCGGTGAGCACGTCGCGCCGCCGGCGGGCGGCAGCGTCGTGCTCAGGAGGCGCGTCGGATCGCATGGCGGTCAGTGCAGACGTCGCGCCAGGTTAGCCGATCAGTTGCGGTCGGCGCGGGGGGCCGGTTCCTGCGCCGGCTCGGGCATGGGCGCCGGCTGGCTGCTGCTGTCCTGCGGCAGCGGCGTGGTGGTGGTGTCGGCCGGGGGCATCGTGCGCGACGGGTCGTCAGCCTGCTGTTGCTGCTGCGGGGTGTTGGCTGTCGTGTTGTCGACGGGCGGCAGCGCATTCGGGTCGGCCGGCGTTTCCTCGCTGGGCATGACGGCGGCGGGGGTGTCGACAGGCTGCACGGGTTGCTCGTCGGACTGGGCCCAGGCGAAGCTGATGCCGGACACGAGGACGACGGCGGTGAGCGCGGAGGTGGCGGTCTTGAGGGCAGACATGGAGGACTCCTTTCAAAGCGGTGAACCGGCCATGGAGCGCCGGCTGGCGGGGCCGGGATTTCCACCGGCTGGAATCCACTCTAGGAGGGTCGCCCTGCCGCCGGGGTCGGCACCCGGCCCGACGCGCTGTAGGAGTTGCCGCCACCCCGTAGCGGCTCGTTACCCCGCGTTAAAGGCTGAAGGCCGCGCCAGTCAGAGTTCAAAGTCGTAGTCGATGGTCAGCGGCGCGTGGTCGCTGAACAGCTGGCCCGTGTAGATGGACTCGGCCCGGGCCAGCGCCGCGACGCCGGGCGTGGCGAGGTGGTAGTCCAGCCGCCACCCGACGTTGTTGGCGCGCGCGTTGCCGCGGTTGCTCCACCACGTGTACTGCTCGGCCTGCTGGTTCAGCGTGCGGAACACGTCCACCACGCCGCCCTCGTCCAGCAGCCGCGTCATCCAGGCCCGCTCCTCGGGCAGGAAGCCGCTGTTCTTCTGGTTGCCGCGCCAGTTCTTCAGGTCGATCTCCTTGTGCGCGATGTTCACGTCGGCCACGAGGATGAACTCCCGCTCGGCCTTCAGCGCCTGCAGGTGCGGGAACACGGCATCCAGGAAGCGGTACTTGACCTGCTGGCGCTCCTCGCCGCTGGTGCCGCTGGGGAAGTAGACGCTGATGAGGCTGAGCTTGCGGCCCGGCTTGTCGAAGCGCTTCTCCACCCAGCGCCCCTCGCCGTCGAACTCCGCAATCCCCAATCCGGTGACGACGTCGCTGGGCTCCTCCCGGGTGTACAGCCCCACCCCGGAGTAACCCTTCTTCTCGGCATAGTGGAAATGGCCGTTGAGCTTGTCGCAGCTGCGGAACTTGCTCTCCACGACGTCGGCCTGCGCCTTGAGCTCCTGCACGCCGACGGCATCGGCCTGCTGCTGGGCCAGCCAGTCGAAAAAGCCCTTGCTGGCGGCGGAGCGGACGCCGTTGAGGTTGGCGGTGATGAAGCGCATCGGGGCGGTTGGGGGGGCGGCAAAACCCCAGTATCGCAGTGCAGCAAATGCACAACAGCGCCGGGTCGCTGTCATCACGAAATCGTCACGCGATCTTTACTATCCCGTAGCAATCCAGAGGCACCACAAGTGCCCCCGCCGCTCTCCCCCCCGTCCGTCTGTCTGCCCATCAACCCCGAGGATTTCCCATGCCCAAGATCCTGACCACCCCGACCCTGCTTGCGCTGGCGCTGGGTGCGGCCTTTCCGCTGCAGTCCGCCGTCGCCCAGGCCGCGTCGGAGCCCGAAGCCAAGAAGGACGTGAACCAGCTGCAGGCCGTCATCGTCACCGGCAGCCGCCGGGCCGAGAACCTGAAGGACGTGTCGCTGTCCATCTCGGCGATCAAGTCCGAGGAACTGGACACCTACAACGCCAGCGGCCAGGACATCCGCGCGCTGTCGGGCAAGGTGCCGAGCCTGAACATCGAGTCCGACTACGGCCGCACGTTCCCGCGCTTCTACATCCGCGGCATCGGCAACACCGACTTCGACATGAATGCCTCCCAGCCGGTGGGCCTGGTCTATGACGACGTCGTGCAGGAAAGCATCGCGCTGAAGGGCTTCCCGGTCTTCGACATGGCCCAGGTGGAACTGCTGCGCGGCCCGCAGGGCACGCTGTTCGGCCGCAACTCGCCGGCCGGCGTCATGAAATTCGACTCCGCCCGCCCGACCAAGCGCCTGGAGGGCTACGCCAACCTGGGCTTCGGCCGCTGGAGCGCCCTGAACCTGGAGGCGGCCGTCAACGTGCCGGTCAACAGCGACTTGCAGCTGCGCGTGGCCGGCCTCGTGCAGCGCCAGAACGACCGCGTGCACAACCCGCTGCCGGGCGCGACCTCCGATTTCGAGGGCTACAGCGACAAGGCGCTGCGCGTGCAGGCCCTCTACAAGAGCGGCAACTTCGAGGGCCTCTTCAAGGTGCAGGCCCGCGACTACACGGGCTCGGCAACGCTCTTCCGCGCCAACATCATCAAGAAGGGCACCAACGAGCTGGTCGACGGCTATGACGACGCCTATTACCCCACCGACGGCGTCAACTCGCAGACGCTGACGTCCAACGAGGTCAGCGCCCGCCTGCGCTGGGACTTCAACGGCGTGTCGCTGTACTCCATCACCGCCCACGACCGCGCCAAGTTCTACAGCCGCGCCGACGTGGACGGCGGCTTCGGAGCCTCATACGCGCTGCCCTCCGGCCCCAACTACGGCAGCCAGAACGCCAACATCCCGTTCGACTCGCAGACCGCCGACGGCATCCCCTACCTGCGCCAGACGACGCAGGAATTCCGCCTGCAGTCCAACACCAACGATCCGACGCAGTGGATCCTGGGCCTGTACTACTTCAACGAGAAGCTGCAGGTGGACAGCTTCAACTTCGACACCTTCGCCGCCGGCGACCCGCAGAACGGTTACGCCGTGCAGCACCAGAACGCCAAGTCCTGGGCCGTGTTCGGCAACGTCAAGCACGCCATCACGCCGGACCTGAAGGTCACCGCCGGCCTGCGCTACACGAACGACAAGAAGGACTTCGACGCCGCCCGCACGTCGCACCCCTTCCTGCCCAACATCGCCACCGTCACGACGTCGCCGAAGTCGACGAACTGGAGCTGGGACCTGGGCGCCAACTACAGCCTGGACAAGGCCACCAGCGTGTTCACCCGCGTGGCCACCGGCTATCGCGCGCCCAGCATCCAGGGCCGCGTGCTGTTCTACGACGCATCCGCCGTGCCTGCTGGCACGTCGCCCATCTCGCAGGCCAACGCTGAAAAGGTGCTGTCCGTCGACGCCGGCATTAAGGCCGACCTGCTGGACAACACGGCGCGCGTCACCGCCACAGTGTTCAAGTACCGCGTGAAGGGCATGCAGGTCACGGCCGGCAGCGGCACCATCAACCAGAACCGCCTCTTCAACGCCGCCAAGGCCGAGGGCCAGGGCTTCGAGATCGACGGCCAGGCCATCCTGGGCCGCGACTGGCGCACGACGCTGGGCGTGTCGTACAACGACACCGAGATCAAGGACCCCAACCTGTTCGTCGTGCCCTGCGGCAACGGCTGCGCCGTGCTGAACCCGGCGGGCCTGAACGGCACCGTCAACATCAACGGCAACCCGCTGCCGCGCGCGCCGAAGTGGGTGTGGAACTGGACGCTGAAGTACAGCACCGAGCTGGCCGGTGGCGAGCTGACCGTACTGACCGACTGGGCCTACAAGGACAAGTACAACATGTTCCTGTACGCCGCCAAGGAGTACACCGCCAAGTCGGCGCTGGAAGGCGGCCTGCGCGTGGGCTACGGCTGGGACAACGGCAAGTACGAGGTGGCCGCGTTCTCGCGCAACATCACCAACCACCGCCAGGTCATCGCCGCAATCGACTTCAACAACCTGACCGGTATCGTCAACGAACCGCGCAGCTACGGCGTGCAGTTCAAGGCCTCGTTCTGAGCGCCTCCTGACGACAAGCGGGCCCGGCCCGCGACTCGGTGAAAACCAGCGAAGGCTCGGCCTCTTCTAGGGGTCGAGCCTGTTTTTTTGACCCCTAGAATCCCGCGGACATGTCCGCCGCGCCCACCGATTCCCTCGCCCAATCCTTTGTTGCCTTTGCCGTCGAGGCGGGCGTGTTGCGCTTCGGCGAGTTCAAGACCAAGGCCGGGCGGCTCAGCCCGTACTTCTTCAATGCCGGCCTGTTCGACGACGGCGCCAAGCTGGGCCGGCTGGCCGGCTTCTACGCCGAGCGCCTGATCGCCTCGGGCCTGCCCTTCGACATGATCTTCGGCCCGGCCTACAAGGGCATCACGCTGGCCGCCGCCGTGTCGATGGAGCTGGCCCGCCGCGGCCGCAACGTGCCCTTTGCCTACAACCGCAAGGAAGCCAAGGACCACGGCGAAGGCGGCACCCTCGTCGGCGCGCCGGTCAAGGGCCGCGTGCTCATCATCGACGACGTCATCTCCGCCGGCACCTCGGTGCGCGAGTCCATCCAGATGATTGAGGCTGCTGGCGCCACGCCCTGCGGCGTCGCCATCGCGCTGGACCGCCAGGAGAAGGCCGCCGAGGGCGGCGTCGACAGCCCGCACTCCGCCGTGCAGCAGGTGCAGCAGCGCTACGGCCTGGACGTCGTCTCGGTGGCCGGCCTGGCCGACCTGCTGACCTTCCTGGACGGCGCGCCAGACCTCGCCGCCCACCGCCCGGCCGTGCAGGCCTACCGAGAGCGTTACGGGGTCTGACCCGCCGATGCGCACGCCGATCGTCGCTGCCACCCTGCTGATCGCCGTGTCGGCCGCCCAGGCCCAGGATGGCGCGGGCAAAGGCATCTACACCTGCACGACGGCCGACGGCCGGCGCCTGACCAGCGACCGCCCGATTGCCGAATGCACCTCGCGCGAGCAGCGCGTGCTGAACGCCGACGGCTCGCAGCGCACGACGCTGCCGCCCTTCCTCAGCCCCGAGGAGCGCGCTGCCAAGGAGGCCGCCGACCGCCGCGCCGCGGCCGAACGGCTGGCCCAGCTGGACGCCATCCGCCGCGACCGTACGCTGGTGCAGCGCTACCCCACCGAGGCGGCGCACCAGCGCGCGCGCAACGCCGCGCTGGACGATGCCAACAAGGCCATGCGCATCTCCGAGCGGCGCATCAAGGACCTGGGGCAGGAGCGCAAGCCGCTGCTGGACGAGGCCGAGTTCTACAAGGGCCGGCCGCTGCCGGGCAAGCTCAAGCAGCAGCTGGACGCCAACGACGCCAGCGTCGAGGCGCAGCAGGTGCTCATCGAGAACCAGAAGGCCGAGATCGTGCGCATCAACACGCGCTTCGACGCCGAGCTGGCACGGCTGAAGAAGCTGTGGGCCGGCGCGGCGCCCGGCTCCATGCCGCCGCTGGGCGAGCTGCCCAAGGCGGCGCCGACGGCCACGCCGTCGGCACCCAAGCGTTGAAGCCTCCCGGCGCACTGAGCGCCGGGGCCCCCATCAGCCGAGCTTCTTCTTCAGCAACTCGTTGACCAGCGCCGGGTTGGCCTTGCCCTTGGTGGCCTTCATGGCCTGGCCGACCAGCGCGTTGAACGCCTTGTCCTTGCCGGCGCGGAATTCGTCGACGGACTTCTGGTTGGCGGCCAGCACCTCGTCGAGGATGGCCTCGATGGCGCCGGTGTCGCTGACCTGCTTCAGGCCCTTGGCGTCGATGACGGCGTCGATCCGCGCCAGATCCTGGATCGCGCGATCTGCGTGTGACGCGTTGAACGCAGCACCGGTCGCTTCAGATGCCGTCCAGAGGAAATCGAAAACCTCCTTGGCGGCGTTGTTGCTGATCGTGCCGTCCTTGATTCGCGAGATCAGGGCGGCAAGCAACTCAGGTCCGACCGGCGCAGCGTCGATCTCGCCACCGCTCGCATTCAGCCGCTTGCTGATCTCGCCCATGACCCAGTTCGCTACCAGCTTCGGCACCGCCCCTGCGGCCTTGGCGGCCTCGTAGTAGCGGGCCGTCGCCAGGCTCTGCGTCATCATCGTCGCGTCGTACTCCGGCAGGCCGTCGACCTCGATGAACCGCGCGGCCATCACGGCCGGCAGCTCGGGCATCTCGCCCTTCACACGCTCCACCCACTCCGGCGCGATCACCAGCGGCGGCAGGTCGGGGTCGGGGAAGTAGCGGTAGTCGGCCGAGTCCTCCTTGCTGCGCATCGCGCGGGTCTCGCCGGTGTCCGGGTTGTAGAGCACCGTGGCCTGCTGGATCTTGCGGCCGTCCTCGATCTCGTCGATCTGCCAGTTCACCTCGTAGTTCACCGCGTCAACGAGGAAGCGGAAGCTGTTGAGGTTCTTGATCTCGCGGCGCGTGCCGAAGGGCTCGCCGGGCTTGCGGACGGACACGTTGACGTCGCAGCGGAACGAGCCTTCCTGCATGTTGCCGTCGCAGATGCCCAGCCACATCACCAGCGCGTGCAGCGTCTTGGCGTACTCGGCGGCTTCTGCACCCGAGCGCATGTCGGGCTCGGAGACGATCTCCAGCAGCGGCGTGCCGGCGCGGTTCAGGTCGATGCCGGACTGGCCGTGGTAGTCCTCGTGCAGGCTCTTGCCGGCGTCTTCCTCGAGGTGGGCGCGGGTCAGGTTGACGACGTGCTTCTTGTCGCCGACGAAGAACTCCACCTTGCCGCCCTGCACCACCGGGATCTCGAACTGGCTGATCTGGTAGCCCTTGGGCAGGTCGGGGTAGAAGTAGTTCTTGCGCGCGAAGATGGACAGCGGCGCCACCTTGGCGCCCACCGCCAGGCCGAAGCGGATGGCGCGCTCGACGGCGGCGCGGTTCAGCACTGGCAGCGTGCCGGGCAGCGCCAGGTCCACCGGCGACGCCTGAGTATTGGGCTCCGCACCGAAGGCGGTAGAGCTGCCGCTGAAGATCTTGCTCTGCGTAGAGAGCTGGACGTGGTTTTCGAGGCCGATGACGACTTCGTAGCCGCGGATGAGTTGGGGCGTCGTGGGCATGGTCAGATTCCTGCGGGCGCGGCCAGGTGCCAGTCGGTCGCCTGCTGCAGGGCGTGCGCGGTGTGCAGCAACTGCCCTTCCTTGAAGTAGTTGCCGATGAGCTGCAGGCCCACGGGCATGCCGCCTGCGCCGGTGCCCACCGGCACGCTCATGCCGGGCAGGCCGGCCAGCGAGCCAGGCAGCGTGAAGATGTCGGCGAGGTAGGCCTGCGTCGGGTCGTCCTTGCCCTCGCCGTGCTTCCAAGCGACGGTGGGCGCCACCGGGCCGGCGATGACGTCGCACTGCGTGAAGCACTGCTGGAAGTCGTCCGCGATCATGCGGCGCAGCTTCTGGGCCTGCAGGTAGTAGGCGTCGTAGTAGCCGTGGCTCAACACGTAGGTGCCGATCATGATGCGGCGCTTGACCTCGGCACCGAAGCCTTCGGCACGCGTCTTCTTGTACATGTCGAGAAGATCGTCGTACTTGGCGGCGCGATGACCGAACTTGACGCCGTCGAAGCGGCTCAGGTTGGAGCTCGCCTCGGCCGGGGCAATGATGTAGTACACAGGAATGGCCAGCTCGGTGCGCGGCAGGCTGACGTCCACCAGCGTCGCGCCCAGCTTCTCCAGCTCGGCCAGGCCGGCTCGCACGGCGGCGTTCACGTCGGCCGACAGGCCCGATGGGAAGAACTCCCTCGGCAGGCCGATGCGCAGGCCCTTCAACGGCTGCGCGGCGGTGGCGCCGTCACGGGCGGCCAGCATCTGCGCGTGGAAGTCCTGCGGCGGCTGGTTGACGCTGGTGGCATCGCGCTCGTCGAAGCCGCTCATGCTGGACAGCAGCAGTGCACAGTCCTCGGCCGAGCGGGCCATCGGGCCGGCCTGGTCCAGACTGGAGGCGAAGGCGATCATGCCGTAGCGCGAGCACACGCCGTAGGTGGGCTTGATGCCGGTGATGCCGGTGAAGCTGGCCGGCTGGCGGATGGAGCCGCCGGTGTCGGTGCCGGTCACGCCGGGCACGAGGCGCGCCGCCACGGCGACAGCCGAGCCACCCGACGAGCCGCCGGGCACGCGGCCCAGGTCCCACGGGTTGTTGGCCGGGAAGAAGGCGCTGTTCTCGTTGGCCGAGCCCATCGCGAACTCGTCGCAGTTCAGCTTGCCCAGACTCACGGCGCCAGCTGCGTTCAGGCGGGCCACGACGGTGGCGTCGAACGGGCTGCGGTAGCCGGCCAGCATCTTCGAGCCCGCCGTGGTGGGCATGTCGGCCGTGACGTAGATGTCCTTGTGCGCGATGGGCACGCCCACCAGCGCACCGCCCTGGCCGGCGGCCAACAGCGCGTCGGCCGCGGCCGCGCGGGCCAGCGCGCCGTCGGCGTCGACGTGCAGGAAGGCGCCCAGCGCCTTGTCGTGCGCGGCGATGCGGGCCAGCAGCGCCTGCGTGGCCTCGCGGCTGGACAGCACGCGGGATTTCAGGGCGGCGGCCAGCTCGGCCACGCCCATGTCGTGAACGGGCTTCATTCGATGACCTTGGGAACGAGGAAGAGGCCGTCCTCGACGGCCGGGGCGCTGCGCTGGTTGGCTTCGCGCTGGTTGCTCTCGGTGACGGCGTCGTCGCGCAGGCGCAGCTGCACCTGCTGGATGGCCGACAGCGGCGTGTACAGCGGCTCGACGCCGGCCGTGTCGACGGCGCTCATCTGGTCCACGATCTTGAAGAAATCGTTCAGGTTGCCGAGCAGGCTGGCGGATTCGGCCGGCTGCAGCTCCAACCGGGCCAGGTTGGCAATGCGGCTCACGTCGTCGTGGCTGAGGCTCATGGAGGGCGTTTTCAGGTGTAAGGATTGAGCCGAAAACCTACTGTGCTAGGGCTCAAAACAGGGGTGTTCGGTTATTATCGCCGCCCATCTTGCAAGCCTTCGAGGCTGCCCGCTTCGCGATGAATTCCGTCGCGGCCCGGGCGGCCTCGTTGCTTATTCAGCCCCCCGATTTCAAGCCGCGCCCCGCCGGCGAGGCTCCCCGCGCCACACCATGTTCGCCTCCCTGCGCCGCTACTTCTCCACCGACCTGGCCATCGACCTCGGCACCGCAAACACCCTGATCTACGTGCGCGGCAAGGGCATCGTGCTGGACGAGCCCTCGGTGGTATCCATCCGCCACGAAGGCGGCCCCAACGGCAAGAAGACCATCCAGGCCGTCGGCCGCGAAGCCAAGGCCATGCTGGGCAAGGTGCCCGGCAACATCGAGGCCATCCGCCCGATGAAGGACGGCGTCATCGCCGACTTCACGGTCACCGAGCAGATGCTCAAGCAGTTCATCAAGATGGTCCACGACTCGAAGACGTTCAAGCCGTCGCCGAGGATCATCATCTGCGTGCCCTGCGGCTCCACCCAGGTCGAGCGCCGCGCCATCCGTGAAAGCGCCCTGGGCGCCGGCGCCAGCGAGGTCTACCTGATCGAGGAACCCATGGCCGCCGCCATCGGCGCCGGCCTGCCGGTGGCCGAGGCCTCGGGCTCCATGGTCGTCGACATCGGCGGCGGCACGACGGAAGTCGGCGTCATTTCGCTGGGCGGCATGGTCTACAAGGGCTCGGTCCGCGTCGGCGGCGACAAGTTCGACGAAGCCATCATCAACTACATCCGCCGCAACTACGGCATGTTGATCGGCGAACCCACCGCCGAAGCCATCAAGAAGAACATCGGCAGCGCCTTCCCCGGCTCCGAGGTGAAGGAGATGGAGGTCAAGGGCCGCAACCTCTCCGAAGGCGTGCCGCGCAGCTTCACGATCTCGTCCAACGAGATCCTGGAAGCGCTGACCGACCCGCTGAACCAGATCGTCTCCGCCGTGAAGAACGCGCTGGAGCAGACACCTCCGGAACTGGGCGCCGACATCGCCGAGCGCGGCATGATGCTGACCGGTGGCGGCGCGCTGCTGCGCGACCTGGACCGCCTGCTGGGCGAAGAGACCGGCCTGCCGGTGCTGGTGGCCGAGGACCCGCTGACCTGCGTCGTGCGCGGCTGCGGCATGGCCCTGGAGCGCATGGAGCGCCTGGGCTCCATCTTCACGTCCGAATAAGCCCTAACGCGCCGCGCGCGCCATGCCCCTCGGCACTCTCGACCGCACCCCTCCCGCCTTCTTCCGCCAGGGACCGTCGGCGCTGACCAAGCTCGCGCTCTGTTCGGCGCTGGCCCTCGTGCTGATGGTGGCGGATGCCCGCTTCAAGCTGATGCAGCCGGCACGCGCCGCGCTGGCGCTGGTGCTGCAGCCCGTGCAGCGCCTGCTGCTGACGCCGGTGGACGCCTGGGAGAACGCCGGGGACTACCTGCGCGGCACCAAGCGCGCCATGGCCGCCGAAGACCTCGCCAAGCGCCAGCTCGCCGCGCAGGCCGAGCGGCTGTCGCGCGCCGAGGCGCTGCAGGCCGAGAACGAGCGGCTGCGCAAGCTGCTGGACCTGCGCCCCGCGCTGGCGGTGGCGTCGCTGTCGGCCGAGGTGCTGTTCGAGGCGCCGGACCCGTTCTCGCGCCGCGTCGTCATCGACCGCGGCGCGACGCAGGGCGTCAAGGCCGGCTCGCCGGTCATCAACGAGGCCGGCGTGCTGGGCCAGGTGACACGCGTCTATCCGCTGTCCGCCGAGGTCACGCTGCTGACCGACAAGGACGCCGCCATCCCGCTGCTGAACGCCCGCACGCAGATGCGCAACGCCGCCGCGGGTCGCGCCGACGGCAGCGGCATGGAGCTGCGCTTCCTGGCCGCCAATGCCGACGTGAAGGTGGGCGACCTGATGACCACGTCGGGCCTGGACGGCGTCTACCCGCCGGGCCTGCCGGTGGCCAAGGTCGCGGCGGTGGACCGCCGCGGCGACTCCAGCTTTGCGCAGGTGCTGCTGGCGCCCATCGCGCAGCCCGACAGCGCGCGCCACGTGCTGGTGCTGCAGCCGATGGACCGCCACATCGCGGCCAAGCAGGAGGCCGAGGTGGCCGCAGCGGCCGAAGCGGCGTCTGCCGCCGAAGCCAAGGCCACGGCCCGCGAGGCGAAGAAGGCGGCACGCGCAGAGAAGGCCGCGGAGAAAGCTGCGGCGAAGGCATCAGGGGTGACACCATGATCATGCCGCGCGCAGCCGAAAAGCTGCTGCTCCCCGCCAACCCCTGGTTCATCGCCTTCACGCTGATCGTCGCGCTGATGATCGACATGGTGCCGGTGGGCCGCGCGGCGGCCATGCCGGACGTGCTGGCCGTCGTCCTCGTCTTCTGGGGCGTGCACCAGCCGCGCCGCGTGGGCGTGCTGTGGGCCTTCGTGTTCGGCCTGCTCATCGACGTGCACGACGGCGCCGTGCTGGGCCAGCATGCGCTGGCCTACAGCGCGCTGAGCTTCAGCGCCATCACGCTGCACCGCCGGCTGCCCTGGTTCAGCCTGCGCGGCCAGGCCATCCAGGTGCTGCCGCTGTTCGTCGCGGCGCATGTGCTGGCCGTCGTCGTGCGCCTGCTGGTGGGCGGCATGTGGCCGGGCTGGGGCGTGCTGCTGGCGCCGCTGTTCGAGGCCGCGCTGTGGCCCGTTGCCAGCGTGCTGCTGCTGGCGCCGCAGAAGCGCGCGCCGGACCGCGACGCCCACAGACCGTTGTGATGCGCCCGGCGCCCGGCCCGAAATTCCGCCACTGACATGGTCGTCCTGAAGAACCTCCACCAGGAGCTGTCGCGCTTTCGCATGCGTGTGCTGGCGGCGGTCGCGTTCGTGCTGTTCTGCTTCGGGCTGCTCGTCGCGCGACTGGTGTGGCTGCAGGTCATCCAGCACGACAGCTTTGCCGAACGCGCCGAGAGCAACCGCATCGCCGTCGTGCCCATCGTGCCCAACCGCGGCCTCATCAAGGACCGCAACGGCGTTGTGCTGGCCAGCAACTACTCGGCCTACACGCTGGAGATCAACCCCGAGAAGGTGACGGACCTGGACGGCACCATCGAGGCGCTGGGCCACGTCATCGACATCCAGCCCCGCGACAAGCGCCGCTTCAAGCGCCTGATGGACGAGGCCAAGCACACCGACTCGCTGCCCATCCGCACCAAGCTGACCGACGAGGAGGTCGCGCGCTTCACGGCGCAGCGCTTCCGCTTCCCCGGCGTCGAGATCAAGGCGCGGCTGTTCCGCTCCTACCCGCTGGGCGACATCGGCGCCCACCTGATCGGCTACATCGGCCGCATCAACCAGGCCGAGAAGAAGGCCATGGACGACTGGGAGGAGGAGGACATCTCCAACTACCGCGGCACGGAGTACATCGGCAAGCTGGGGCTGGAGCAGGCCTACGAGCGCGAGCTGCACGGCATCACCGGCTTCGAGCAGGTCGAGACCAGCGCCGGCGGCCGTGCCGTGCGCCGGCTGGACCACCGCCCGCCCACGCCCGGCAACACGCTGAACCTGTCCATCGACATCAAGCTGCAGGCGCTGGTGGAGCAGCTGTTCGGCGAGCGACGCGGCGCGCTGGTGGCCATCGACCCGCGCAACGGCGAGGTGCTGGCCTTCGTGTCCAAGCCCACGTTCGACCCCAACCTCTTCGTCGACGGCATCGACGTCGACTCCTGGCGCGACCTTAACGAGGACATCGACAAGCCGCTGCTGAACCGCGCGCTGCGCGGCACCTACCCGCCCGGCTCCACGTTCAAGCCGCTGATGGCGATGGCGGCGCTGACCAGCGGCAAGCGTGCACCCGGCACGGTCGTCATGGACAACCTGACCTACAGCTTCGGCGGCCGCACCTTCGGCAGCCCCGAGACCGACCGGCCCGGCCCCAAGGACATGCGGCTGGCCATCGTCAGCTCATCCAACGTCTACTTCTACAGCCTGGCCAACGAGATGGGCGTGGACCTGATCCACGACCAGCTCGCGCCGTTCGGCCTCGGCAGCAAGACTGAGATCGACGTGCAGGGCGAGGTCAGCGGCGTGCTGCCGTCGCAGGCCTGGAAGCGCGAGTACTTCCGCCGCAGCCCGGCCAACCAGAAGTGGTTCCCGGGCGAGACCATTTCGCTGGGCATCGGCCAGGGCTACAACAGCTTCACGATGCTGCAGATGGCCAATGCCTACGCGACCGTCGCCTCCGGCGGCCAGCGCTACCGGCCGCGCCTGGTGCGCGAGATCGAGGACGTGGTGAAGCACGAGCGCCGCCGCATCGCCAGCGACGCCCGTGAGCCGCTGCCGCTGCGCCCGGCCGACGTCGACGTCATCCGCAACGCGATGAACGGCGTGACGCTGGAGGGCACGTCGCGCCAGGTCTTCCTGGGCGCGGCCTACCAGAGCGGCGGCAAGACCGGCACCGCGCAGGCCGTGGGCCTGAGGCAAGGCGAGAAATACAGCAGCATCAAGGCCGACGAGCGCAAGCGCGACCACTCGCTGTACGTCGCCTTCGCACCGCTGGAGCAGCCCACGGTCGCGCTGGCCGTCATCGTCGAGAACGCCGGCTGGGGCTCGGCCTCGGCCGCCCCCATCGCGCGCCGCGTGTTCGACTATCTGCTCACCGGCACCTACCCCAGCGAGGAAGACATCGCCAAGACCCAGCTGGGCCAGACCTTCGCACCCATCGGCACACCGCGCCGCGCGGCCGACGTGCCGCTGCCGGGCCAGCCCGGCGCGCCGGGTGCCGGCGCGTCCGCGGCCTCGGCGCCCGCGTCAGGAGCCTCACGATGACCGTCATCGAGCGCCCGCCCCTGTGGCAGCGGCTCAAGCCCTGGCTCAGCGGCTTCGACATCCCGCTGCTGCTGGCCATCCTGTGGCTGTGCGGCTGGGGCCTGCTGTGCATGTACTCCGCCGGCTACGACCACGGCACCCGCTTCGTCGACCACGCCCGCAACATGGCGCTGGCGCTGGGGCTGATGTTCATCGTCGCGCAGATCTCGCCGCAGAAGCTGATGGCGGTGGCCATCCCGTTGTACGTCTTCGGCGTCACGCTGCTGCTGGCCACCGCCTTGTTCGGCATCACGAAAAAGGGCGCCACGCGCTGGCTCAACATCGGCATCACGCAGATCCAGCCGTCGGAACTGCTCAAGCTCGCCACGCCGCTGATGCTGGCCTGGTGGTTCCAGAAGCGCGAGGGCATCCTGCGCTGGCCCGACTTCATCGCCGCGTTCGGCCTGCTGCTGCTGCCCTTCCTGCTGATCGCCAAGCAGCCCGACCTGGGCACCGGCATCCTGGTGCTTGCTGCGGGCCTGTACGTGATCTTCTTCGCCGGCCTGCCGTGGAAGCTCATCGTGCCGGCGGTCGTGCTGGCCGCCGCGGGCGCCACGACGCTGGTGCTCAGCGAGGACGCCATCTGCCAGCCCGACGTCAAATGGCCCGTGCTGAAGGAGTACCAGAAGCACCGCGTCTGCACACTGCTGGACCCGTCCAAGGACCCGCTCGGCAAGGGCTTCCACATCATCCAGGGCGAGATCGCCATCGGCTCCGGCGGCACCACCGGCAAGGGCTTCATGCAGGGCACGCAGACCCACCTGGAGTTCATCCCCGAGCGCACCACCGACTTCATCTTCGCGGCCTTCGGCGAGGAGTTCGGCTTCCTCGGCGCGCTGGCGCTGCTGGCCGGCTTCACGGCGCTGATCCTGCGCGGGCTGATGATCGCGTCCGACGCGCCGACGCTGTTCACACGGCTGATGGCCGGCGCCGTGACGCTGTCCTTCTTCACCTACGTGTTCGTCAACATGGGCATGGTCAGCGGCATCCTGCCCGTCGTCGGCGTGCCGCTGCCCTTCATCAGCTACGGCGGCACGGCGATGGTGACGCTGGGGCTGAGCCTGGGCCTGCTGATGTCGATCGCGCGCGTAAAAAAGCTGGTCAAGACATAGCCGGCGGTGCGGCCGGCGTTGCCGGGAACCGGATCGTGAACCGCGCCCCCGGCCCCTGCCCGTCCGGCGACTCGCCGCCCGCTGCGCGGCGCACGCGGGTGTCGTCCAGCATCAGCTCCGCGTCGTGCTGCTGCACGATCTCCTGCACGATGGCCAGGCCCAGGCCCGAGCCCTCCACGCCGCTGCCGAGGGACCGGTAGAACGGCTGGAACACCTTCTCGCGCTCGCCCGGCGCGATGCCCGGCCCGGTGTCCTCCACCTGCAGCACGACGACCTGGCCGAACGGGTCTTCCACGACGCGCACCGTCACCAGCCCGCCCGCCGGCGTGTACAGCAGCGCGTTGTCGACGAGGTTGCGGATCAGCTCGCCGATCAGCACCGGCTGGCCGTGCACGCGCAGCCGGCTGTCGTCCGGCACCACGCCGTCGTAGCCCAGGTCGATGCGCCGCTCCAGCGCCCGCGGCACGAAGTCGCGCACCGTGTCGACGGCAACCTCAGCCAGGTTGACCGACTCCCGGCGCATGGCCTGCTCGGCATCCTCGGCCCGCGCCATCGACAGCAGCTGGTTGACCATGTGCGCGGCGCGTTCGCTGGCGCGTGCAATCTGCGCGAGCGAGCGCTTCAGCTCGTCGGGGTTGGAGCGGCCCGCATCGATCTCGCGCTGGACCAGCTCGGCCTGCGTGCGCAGCCCGGCCAGCGGCGTCTTCAGCTGATGGGCCGCGTCGGCCAGGAAGTGCTTCTGCCGGCTCATCGAGGAGTCCAGCCGCGCCAGCAAGTCGTTGATGGCCTGCACCAGCGGCGCCACCTCGTCCGGCACGCGCTGCTCGTCGATGGGCGACAGGTCCGAGCTCTCGCGCGAGCGGATGCGCCGCTGCAGCTCGTTCAGCGGCGAGATGCCGCGCGCCAGCGCCAGCCACACCAGCAGCACCGCCAGCGGCAGGATGACGAACTGCGGCAGGATGACGCCCTTGATGATCTCGTTGGTCAGCCGCGCGCGCTTGCCCAGCGTCTCGGCCACCTGCACCAGCATCGCCTTGCCCGGGCCGGCCTGCCCCTCCGGCGCCACCCACAGGTAGGCCACCCGCACCGCGTCCGTGCCCACCTCGTCGTCGCGGAAGTGCAGCTCCCACGGCACGGCGGGTGCATCGTCCGTGGGCACGGGCAGCGCCGCATCGCCGCTCAGCAGCTCGCCGCGCAGGCCCAGCACTTGATAGAACACAGTGTCCGACGCGTCCACGCGCAGCAGCGCCGCCGCCTCCGGCGCCAGCGCGTAGCGGTCGCGGCCCTTCTGCGGCGCCTCGGCGGCCGCCACCTGCTGGCCCAGGCTGCGCGCCATCTCGCCCAGCTCGCGGTCGTAGGGTCGGCTCGCAATGCCCTGCGCCACCAGCCACGTCAGCGCCACGCTGATCGGCCAGATCAGCAGCAGCGGCGCGAGCATCCAGTCCAGGATCTCGCCGAACAGCGAGCCCTGCTGCGGGCTGGCGCCTTCCTTGGTTGGCATTTACGCGGACCGCAGCGCTGGGCCGCTCCCGAGCAAGGTCCGACCCTCGCGGAGGGTCGACGGCCGTACCCGGCCGGCGGGGTGCGCCATCACGAATTGATCTTTTCGAGGCAGTAACCGAGCCCGCGCACGGTGGCGATGCGGATCGGGCCCTGCTCGATCTTCTTGCGCAGCCGGTGGATGTAGACCTCGATCGCGTTGTTCGAGACCTCCTCACCCCACTCGCACAGCCGCTCGACGAGCTGGTCCTTGCTGACCAGCCGCCCGGCGCGCTGCAGCAGCACCTCCAGCAGCGACAGCTCGCGCGCCGACAGCTCCAGCATCTGGTCGTTGATGTAGGCCACGCGGCCGGTCGCGTCGAACGTCAGCGGCCCGTGCTTGATGACGCTGCTGGCCGTGCCCAGGCCGCGGCGCGTCAGCGCGCGCACGCGCGCCTCCAGCTCCTGCAGCGAGAACGGCTTGGCCATGTAGTCGTCCGCGCCCAGGTCCAGGCCCTTGACGCGCTGCTCCACGCTGTCGGCCGCCGTCAGGATCAGCACCGGCATCGTCGAGCCGCGCGCGCGCAGCTTGCGCAGCACCTCCAGCCCGTGCAGCCGCGGCAGGCCCAGGTCCAGGATGACGAGGTCGAACTCATGCGTGGCAAGCGCCGTGTCGGCCTCGGTGCCGCTGCTCACGCGGTCCACCGCATACCCCGACGCGCGCAGCGCGCGCAGCAGGCCGTCCGCCAGCACTTGGTCGTCTTCCGCAATGAGGATGCGCATGGTTGTCTGTCTCCTGCGCCCGATGTTACGGGCCGACGCCGGCTGCCCTCTGCGCTGGCGCAACTCCGCAAACTGGCTCACGCCATGAGCTACCCAGCCCGTAGCATCCGATTCACAGACCCGATACCGGCGCTTTCAAGTCCCCTCGCGGGGGCCAGCTGTCCTCAAACCGCCGGACAAAACTACTGTACAAACGTACAGATTGACCCATAATCCACGCATTCACCTGGAGATTCGAATGGACGCCCCCGTCAAAGCCCTGAACACCGAAAAAGCCAAGGCCCTGCAGGCCGCCCTCTCGCAGATCGAGAAGCAGTTCGGCAAGGGCTCCATCATGCGTCTCGGTGAAGGCGAGGTGCTGGAGGACATCCAGGTCGTCTCTACCGGCTCGCTGGGGCTGGACATCGCGCTGGGCGTCGGTGGCCTGCCGCGCGGCCGCGTCATCGAGATCTACGGCCCCGAGTCCTCCGGCAAGACGACGCTGACGCTGCAGGTCATCGCCGAGATGCAAAAGCTCTCTGGCACCTGCGCCTTCATCGACGCCGAGCACGCGCTGGACATCCAGTACGCGCAAAAGCTGGGCGTCAACCTGACCGACCTGCTGATCAGCCAGCCCGACACCGGCGAGCAGGCGCTGGAAATCGTCGACGCACTGGTGCGCTCCGGCTCCGTGGACCTCATCGTCATCGACTCGGTCGCCGCGCTGACGCCCCGCGCCGAAATCGAAGGCGAGATGGGCGACCAGCTCCCCGGCCTGCAGGCCCGCCTGATGAGCCAGGCGCTGCGCAAGCTGACCGCCACGATCAAGAAGACCAACTGCACGGTCATCTTCATCAACCAGATCCGCATGAAGATCGGCGTCATGTTCGGCTCGCCCGAAACCACCACCGGCGGCAATGCGCTGAAGTTCTACGCCTCCGTGCGCCTGGACATCCGTCGCATCGGTTCGATCAAGAAGGGCGAAGAGGTCATCGGCTCCGAGACCAAGGTCAAGGTCGTCAAGAACAAGGTCAGCCCGCCGTTCAAGACCGCCGAATTCGACATCCTCTACGGCGAAGGCATCAGCCGCGAGGGCGAGATCGTCGACATGGGTGTGGTGCACAAGATCGTCGACAAGTCCGGTGCCTGGTACGCCTACAACGGCGAGAAGATCGGTCAGGGCAAGGACAACTCGCGCGAGTTCCTGCGCGAGAACCCGGACATCGCGCGCGAGATCGAGAACAAGATCCGCACGGCCGTCGGCGTCGCGCCGCTGGGCGCCGATGCGCCCGACGCAGCCTAAACCGCCGCGCCACGCCACCGGAGCATGGCCAGCCGCGGGCCGCTGTCGCTGAAAGCACGCGCCATCGGCCTGCTGGCCCAGCGCGAGCACAGCCGCACCGAGTTGCGGCGCAAGCTGCTGCGCATCGAGCAGCAGCGCGCGCAGCAGACCGTGACGTCGGCCGACGCCGACGGCGCGGATCACGAGACGCCGACCGAAGACGATGACCCCGAAGCGCGTTCGGCCGCCATCGATGCATTGCTCGACAGCCTCGCTGCCGACGGCTACCTGGACGAAACCCGCTTTGTCGAATCGCGGCTGCACGTGCGTGCCGGCCGCTTCGGCACCCAGCGCATCCAGCAGGAACTGGCCCGGCATGGGCTGAAGCTGGACGCCGACCAGCAGACCACGCTGCGTGAAACCGAGCTGGAACGCGCCCGCGAGGTCTGGCACAAGCGTTTTGGCGCCGAACCGCCGCGCGACGCGACGGCGCAGGCGCGGCAGACACGTTTCCTGCTGACACGCGGGTTTGCCCCCGATCTGGTGCGCCGCTTGCTGCGCGCCTGAAGGCCGCTTGACGGCGCACGCGGAGGCATTTTTCCCCTCCGTGCTACATTGCCGGCTGCCGCCAGCACGGCGGTTCACCCGGTTACAC
Source organism: Roseateles sp. GW823-FHT07B05 (assembly GCF_058794515.1). Classification (NCBI taxonomy): domain Bacteria; kingdom Pseudomonadati; phylum Pseudomonadota; class Betaproteobacteria; order Burkholderiales; family Sphaerotilaceae; genus Roseateles; species Roseateles sp. GW823-FHT07B05. The sequence goes on along the minus strand of NZ_JBXAGX010000003.1, from coordinate 64,566 downwards.
GCCTTCAGCTCCTTGGCAAAGCGGCCCTGCGAGTCGCTCCACCCGCTGTCCCCGGCACCGGCCGGGATTGTTTCGCCCGTTCCGTTTCATGCCCCCCGTCCAACCCTCCGTCACGCGCCGCCAGCTACACCGCCGCGCCCTCGATGTGCAGGTGTTCGCGCGTGAAGACGGCCTGTTCGACGTCGAAGCAAGCCTCATCGACACCAAGTCGCATGACGTGCCGCTGGCCGGCGAGACGCGCCGCGCGGGCGACCCCATCCACGAGATGCACCTGCATCTGACCGTCGACGCGACGCTGGCCATCACGGCCGCCACGTCGGAGACCCGGTGGATGCCGTACGCCGGCGCCTGCAACGAGCACGGCGACGCCTACGCCCGCCTGGTCGGCCTGAACCTGATGAAAGGCTTCCGTCAGGCCGTCCAGGAACGATTGGGCGGCACGCGCGGCTGCACCCACCTGACCGAACTCTGCCAAGTGCTGCCCACGGCCGTCATCCAGGCCATGGCCGGCTCCGTCATCGACACCCGCGAGGGCGATGCCGACGGCAACCCGCCTTTCCAGCTCGACCGCTGCCACGCCCTTCGGCGCGACGGCGAGACCGTCGCCAAGTTCTACCCGCGCTGGCACCAGGCGCCAGAGACCGCGACCAACGTTTCCTGACTTCCCCGACCCGAGAGACCCAGCCATGAAAATCCACGAATACCAGGGCAAAGAAATCCTGCGCCAGTTCGGCGTGCCGGTGCCGCGCGGCATCCCCGCCTTCACCGTGCAGGAAGCCGTTGAAGCCGCCCAGAAGCTGGGTGGCCCGGTCTGGGTCGTGAAGGCCCAGATCCACGCCGGCGGCCGCGGCAAGGGCGGCGGCGTCAAGGTCGCCAAGACCATCGACGACGTCAAGGAAAAGGCCGAAGGCATCCTGGGCATGCAGCTCAAGACGCACCAGACCGGCCCCGAAGGCCAGAAGGTCCGCCGCCTCTACATCGAAGACGGCGCCGACATCAAGAACGAGCTGTACGTCTCGCTGGTCACCGACCGCGGCACGCAGAAGGTCGCCTTCATCGCATCGAGCGAAGGCGGCATGGACATCGAAGAGGTGGCCCACAGCACGCCCGAGAAGATCATCACCGAGCTGATCGACCCGCTGACCGGCCTGACCGAAGCGCAGTCGCGCAAGATCGCCGGCGCCATCGGCCTGACCGGCGGCTCGGTCGACCAGGCTGTCGACATCTTCGCCAAGCTCTACAAGTGCTACATGGACACGGACGCGTCGCTGGTTGAAATCAACCCGCTGAACTGCGACTCCAAGGGCAACCTGATGGCGCTGGACGCGAAGTTCAACTTCGACGCCAACGCGTTGTTCCGCCACCCCGAGATCGTCGCCTACCGCGACCTGGACGAAGAAGATCCGGCCGAAGTCGAAGCTTCCAAGTTCGACCTCGCCTACATCTCGCTGGACGGCAACATCGGCTGCCTGGTGAACGGCGCCGGCCTGGCCATGGCCACGATGGACACCATCAAGCTGTTCGGCGGCGAGCCGGCCAACTTCCTGGACGTCGGCGGCGGCGCCACGGCCGAGAAGGTGACCGAGGCGTTCAAGATCATGCTCAAGAACAAGAGCGTGAAGGGCATCCTCGTGAACATCTTCGGCGGCATCATGAAGTGCGACACCATCGCCGAGGGCGTCATCACCGCCTGCAAGGCCGTGAACCTGTCCGTGCCACTGGTCGTGCGCATGAAGGGCACCAACGAAGAACTGGGCAAGAAGATGCTGGCCGAATCGGGCCTGCCCATCATTGCCGCCGACACGATGGCCGAAGCGGCCACCAAGATCGTTGCGGCCGTTGCCTAAAGCCCAGGAGTAAGAGAAATGTCGATCTACATCAACAAAGACACCAAGGTCATCACCCAGGGCATCACCGGCAAGACCGGCCAGTTCCACACGCTGGGTTGCCAGGCCTATGCCAACGGCAAGAACGCCTTCGTTGCGGGCGTGAACCCGAAGAAGGCCGGCGAGAAGTTCTCCGAGATCCCCATCTACGCGACCGTCAAGGAAGCCGCCGGCCAGACCGGCGCGACCGTCTCGGTCATCTACGTGCCGCCCGCGGGCGCTGCGGCCGCCATCTGGGAAGCCGTCGAGGCCGACCTGGACCTGGCGATCTGCATCACGGAGGGCATCCCCGTCCGCGACATGCTGGAAGTGCGCAACAAGATGAAGGCCAAGGAAGCCGCCGGCGGCAAGCGCACGCTGCTGCTGGGCCCCAACTGCCCCGGCCTGATCACGCCGGAAGAAATCAAGATCGGCATCATGCCGGGCCACATCCACAAGAAGGGCCGCATCGGCGTCGTGTCGCGCTCCGGCACGCTGACCTATGAAGCCGTGGCGCAGCTGACCGAGCTGGGCATCGGCCAGTCGTCCGCCGTCGGCATCGGTGGCGACCCGATCAACGGCCTGAAGCACATCGACGTGATGAAGGCCTTCAACGACGACCCGGACACCGACGCCGTCATCATGATCGGCGAGATCGGCGGCCCGGACGAGGCGGAAGCCGCCCGCTGGTGCAAGGCCAACATGAAGAAGCCCATCGTCGGCTTCATCGCCGGCGTCACCGCCCCTCCGGGCAAGCGCATGGGCCACGCCGGCGCGCTGATCTCCGGCGGCGCCGACACGGCCGACGCCAAGCTCGCCATCATGGAAGAGTGCGGCTTCACGATCACGCGCAACCCGTCCGAGATGGGCAAGCTGCTGAAGGCGCTGCTGTAAACCTGCCTTGAGCATCGACGAGGGCCGTTCATCGAACGGCCCTTTTTCATTCCGCCCCTCGCCTGCGTAGTTTCCGCAGACACAGCGCGCCTGCGCGCGCCGAAACTCCCGCATCCCCTGCCTCGCCACGCCATGGACCTGCTCAACGCCGCCTTCCTAATCGCCCTGCTGAAGATCATCTGGGTCAATATCCTGCTGTCCGGCGACAACGCCGTCGTCATCGCGCTGGCTTCGCGCAACCTGGCCGCCGACCAGCAGAAGCGCGCCATCTTCTTCGGCAGCGGCGCAGCCATCGTGCTGCGCGTCGTGCTGACGCTGTTCGCGGTGCAGCTGCTGCAGCTGCCGTGGCTCAAGCTCATCGGCGCCGTGCTGCTGCTGTGGATCGGCGTGCAGTTGCTGGCCGATGGGGGTGACGACGCCGACGTGCATGCCAGCAGCAGCATCTGGGTGGCCATCCGCACCATCCTGATCGCCGACCTCGTCATGAGCCTGGACAACGTCATCGCCGTCGCGGCCGCAGCCAACAGCGCGCCGGAGAACGCCCGCGTGCTGCTGCTCATCATCGGCCTGGGCCTGTCGATCCCGCTCATCATCTTCGGCAGCACGCTGCTGCTGAAGCTGATGGAGCGCTTCCCGGTCATCATCACGCTGGGCGCGGCGCTGCTGGGCTTCGTGGCCGGCGAGATGGCCACGAACGATGCGGCCGTGCACGACTGGTTCGAAGCCCACATGCACGGCCTGGACTACACCGTCAGCATCGGCTGTGCGGTGGCCGTGGTGGCCACTGGCATGTGGCTGGCCCGGCGCGGCAAGGCCGAAGCCCCCTAAGATCGGCCGCATGGCAAGCGGCGGCAAACCCGGTTTCTGGCAACGCCTCGTCGGACGCGTGGCGGACACGCCGCCCAGCGAGCTCTCCACGCTGCCCCTCGCGCAGCAGACCGAGGCGCCGGGCGCCTCGCCCGCGCAGGCCAGGCCCACGCCGGCACCGCCCGACCTGCATGACTTCGAGCTGGGCGCCGAGATCGGTCGCGGCGCCATGGCCATCGTCTACAAGGCCACCCAGCGCTCCACCGGACGGCAGGTGGCCGTGAAGCGGCTGGCCCTCTCGCGCGAGTTCTCGGCCGAAGACCTGGCTGACGTGCGCGAGCGCTTCATGCGCGAGGCCCGCGCCGCCCGCGCGCTGGAGCACCCCGACATCCTGCAAGTCGTCGACGCCGGCCAGGACGGCCGCGACGCGTGGATCGCGCTGGAGTACGTGCTGGGCCGCGACCTCAGCCTGTTCACCCGCCCCGGCCAGCTGCTACCGGTGCGCGAGGTCGTTCAGCTCGGCGCGCGGCTGGCGCGGGCGCTGGACTATGCGCACAGCCGCGGCGTTATCCACCGTGACATCAAGCCGGCCAACGTCATGCTGGACCGCGTCAACGGCAGCCTCAAGCTGATGGACTTCGGCATCGCGCGCGTCGGCGACGGCAGCCGCACCCGCACGGGCCTGGTGTTGGGCACGCCGTCCTTCATGTCGCCCGAGCAGTTGGCCGGCCTGACGGTGGACGGCCGCAGCGACCTGTATTCGCTGGGTGTGCTGCTGTACCAGCTGCTGGCCGGCGCGCTGCCGCACCAGAGCGACTCCATGGCACGGCTGATGCAGCAGATCGCCATCGAGCCGGCGCCGGACGTGAGGATTCACCGCCCCGAGCTGCCCGAATCACTGGCGCTGGTGCTGGCCGTCGCGCTGGAGAAGCGCCCCGAACTGCGCTATCCCTCTGGAGAACAGATGGCGCGGGACCTGGACGCCGTGCTCATCATGGACCTGCAGACCGAGCCCGCAGCGCCGCAGGCCGAATCCGTCAAGTCCCAGGAAGCAGCCTTCGCACAAACACTGCGCTTGACGCCGGAGGAAGCAGGGCAGAATCGCCGCTCCCCCGCCCACGCCGGCGAGCCCCAAGACCCCTCCTCCCGAGCCTCATGATCCTGGAGTTCTTCAGCGCCACCGACGTGGGCCGCGCGCGCGACAACAACGAAGACTCGGTCGCCCTCGACGAGGCAGCCGGCCTGGCCGTGCTGGCCGATGGCATGGGCGGCTACAACGCCGGTGAAGTGGCCAGCCAGATGCTGACCGGTTTCGTCAGCTCCGAACTGGGCCGCTGGCTCAAAGACGCCGGCCGCGAGGCGCGCGCCGGCGAGGTCAAGCGGGCGATGGACATCTGCGTGGACAACGCCAACCGCGCCATCTTCAACGCCGCCAACACCAACCCCAAGTACGCCGGCATGGGCACGACGCTGGTGCTGGGCGTGTTCCGCCCCGAGGGCCTGCTGCTGGGCCACGTCGGCGACTCGCGCGGCTACCGCCTGCGGGCGGGTCGCCTCCAGCAGATCACGCGCGACCACTCGCTGCTGCAGGAGCAGATCGACGCCGGCCTGCTGACCGTGGAGGAGGCCGCCTTCTCCAGCAACAAGAACCTCGTCACGCGTGCTGTCGGCGTGGAAGACACCGTGCTGATGGAGCTGCACCTGCACGAGGTCCAGGCCGGCGATACCTACCTTTTTTGCTCCGACGGGCTGTCCGACATGCTCGACGATGACAGCATCGCCAACCTGCTCAACGGCAATCCCACGTTGCCCGAGGCTGCACAGGCGCTGATCAACGCGGCCAATGAGAGCGGCGGCCGCGATAACATCGCCCTGATCCTGGCCCGCGCAGAGGGCCGTCAAAGAACCGAAGGCCGGGGCTGGTGGCCCTTCGGAAGACGTGGCGGCAACTGACATCCTCGCCTGAGAGTCACGGCACGAACAACAGAACTTGAGGTCATTCATGGGCAAACTGGTGGTTTCGCTCGACGGCGTCGTGATCAAGGAGGTGCAGATCACCAAGGACAAGACGACGCTCGGTCGCCGTCCCTACAACGACATCGTCATCGACAACCTGGCCGTGTCGGGTGAGCACGCCGTCCTGCAGATGGTGGGCAACGACGTTTTCATCGAAGACCTCAACTCCACCAACGGCACGTACATCAACGGCAAGGCCATCAAGAAGCAGCTGCTCGCTGACAACGATACGGTCGAGATCGGCAAGTACAAGATCAAGTTCCTGCTCAATGACGGCGGGGACTACGAAAAGACCATGATCCTCAAGCCCGGTGCGACGCCGCCGGGCCTGGCGGGTGGGCTGGGCTCCTCGTTCGGCGGCCTGGGCGGCAGCGTGGCGGCCATCGGCCCCGCCTCCATCAAGGTGCTGACGGGTGCGGCCGCCGGCCGCGAGGTGGCGCTGACCAAGGTCGTCACGACGCTGGGCAAGCCCGGCGTGCAGGTGGCCTCCATCACCAAACGCCCCACCGGCTACGTGTTCGCCCACGTCGAAGGCGCGCAGCGCCCCAGCGTCAACGGCATCCCGCTGACGGGCGAATCGATTGCACTGCGCAGCGGCGACCTGATCGAGCTGGCCGGCACGCAGATGCAGTTCATCCAAGGCTGACACGCCCTCGAAAGGGGCACTTCCAGCCGCCCGGCAGCGCCGGACCGGCGGGAGTCGCCGGCGTGTGATTTCCTCACGGCCGGGATGCCCCCAACTCGGTATTCCGACCGTTCGCCCCCCGGGGCGGGTGCGTACATTCTTGGCTCCACCTCGCCAGGCGCGAGGCCCCCGATCCCGAGCCAACGCATCGCATGAACATCCGCGTCCTGGGCTGCTCCGGCGCCATCGCCGCCGGCTACAAGACCACCGCCTTCCTGCTGGACGACGATGTCCTCATCGACGCCGGCACCGGCGTGGGCGACCTGCCGCTGGATGCCCTGGCCGCCATCGACCACATCCTGCTGACGCACTCCCACCTGGACCATGTGCTGGGCATCCCGCTGCTAGCCGACGCCGTGCTGCGCCTGCGCGCGGCCGCCGGCCGCCCGCCCATCCAGGTGCACGCGCTGCCGCAGACGCTGGCGGCGCTGCAGCAGCACATCTTCAATGGCGCCATCTGGCCCGACTTCACACGCCTGCCCAGCCGCGAGGCGCCGGTGCTGAGCCTGCACCCCTTCCAGGTCGGCGACCGGCTGGACCTGGGCGGCCGCGCCATCGAGGTGCTGTCGGCCGCACACACGGTGCCGGCGGTGGGTTTCGCCGTCGACGGCGGCGCGGCCGGCGGCCATGCGCACTGGGTCTTCACCGGTGACACCGGGCCCAACCCGGCGCTGTGGCAGCGGCTGGCGCAGCTGCGCCTGTCCCACCTGGTCATCGAGACGGCCTTCAGCGACGACGAGATCGAGCTGGCCCACGTCAGCCAGCACCTGTGCCCGACCGAGCTCGGCCGGGAGCTGGCGCAGCTCGCCGGCAGCGTGGACGTGCGCATCACGCACATCAAGCCCGGCGAGATGGATGCCGTCATGGCCGGCGTGCAGGCCCTCACCAGCCCGCACCGCATCAGCGCGCTGCAGGCGGGGCAGGAGATGGTTCTGTAACTGGACGTTAGCGGTGAAACACGAACGGCGCCTCGGCGCCGTTTTTGCTGTCTGACGTTTCTTGCCCGCCGGCCGTCAAGCGACAAAACGCGTCACCTGGAAGTGACGATTTTTGTCAGAAGCGGGCCCGCAAGGCCTTCGGACGTGTGCTTTTGCACGGATCACCCCCCACAAAAAGCTGGCACGCCCCCTGCATTCATGGGATCTGCCCACCTCCCAACCACTCTCGCTGGAGAACAGACATGCAACTGAAAGCTCGCACCCAAGCCCAGAAGGGCTTCACCCTGATCGAACTGATGATCGTCGTGGCCATCATCGGCATCCTGGCCGCAGTGGCACTGCCGCAGTACCGCACGTACACGACGCGCGCCAAGGCGGCAAACGCCCTGACGGTCGCTGACTCGCTGAAGTCCGCCGTTGCCCTGTGCATTCAGGAAAAGGGCGGTGACAAGACTGGCTGCGACGCTGGCACCAACGGCATCATGGCGACTGGCGACTTCAAGGGCACGAAGGAAGTCAAGTCGCTGGACTCCGTCACCAACGGAAAAATCACGATCACTCTGAACAATATCGGCGCGGGCACCGAGAACGAGAAGATCGTTTTCGACGTGGACCAAATCGTCGGCAACGCCGTTATCTGGAAGACGACTACCAGCATCACCGACACGGTGATCAAGGAATCGCTGGAGAAGAACAACGTCAGCAGCTAAGCATGACGTTTCAAGGTGCCGCCCCGGCGGCACTGACCAAGACAAGGGGCTTCGGCCCCTTTCTTTTCGTCTACCTTCCCTGCGAATGCCCCTCAAGCACCGTCTCACCACCCTGGCCGCGCTGATCGCCATCGCGGCCTGGATGCTGCTGGCCCATCCCTACCAGGGGCTACGGCATGACGGCATCTTGTACTTCGGGCAGGCGCTGCTGAACTCGCGCGTGCCGGGCCTCGCCCAGGACGTCTTCTTCGCCGGCGGCTCGCAGGATCGCTACTCGATCTATTCGCACCTGACGGTGCCGCTCTACGCGCACCTGGGCCAGATGGGCACCCATGTCGCCGTGCTGCTGGTCGGCTGGGCGCTCATGCTGGGCGCGATGCTGGCGCTGCTGCGCCGCTTCGAGCCGACCGGGCCGTTGCCGCTGTGGGGACTGCTGGCCTTTGCCGTCATGTCGCCAACCTACGGCGGCACCTGGGTGTTCAGCTATGGCGAGCCCTTCGTCACGGCACGCAGCTTTGCGGAGCCCGCACTGCTGTGGAGCCTCGTGGCTCTGCTGGCGGGCAAGTGGCGCGCCGTGGTGGGCTTGCAGCTGCTGGCGGCGCTGTTCCATCCGCTGATGGCGCTGCCCGTCATGGCCATCAGCTGGTGCCACCTCGCCGAGGCCGACCGTCGCTGGTGGTGGCTGCTGGCCGGCATTCCCGTGGCGCTGCTCGCGGGCTTCGCGGGCATTCCCCCGTGGATTGGCCTGCTCAAGGTCTACGACCCGTACTGGTGGGCGCTCGTGGAGACGGGCAACCGCCAGGTCCTGCTCGCCAACTGGACGCTGCAGGACCACCTCACCGTCGTGCTGGACCTGGCCGTGCTGCTCGCGGCCACCCGGCTGCGTCCGGCAGACGCCGGCACCCGTCTGATCTACGCCGTGGTGTTGATCACGGTCGCCTTCATCGGCCTGACGGCGCTCTGCGTCGACGGCCTGCACATCGTCCTGCTCACGCAACTGCAGCTGTGGCGAGCGCACTGGGTGGCGCATCTGCTCGCCATGGCGCTGGCGCCGTGGCTGCTCGCCCGCCTCTGGCAGCACGGCGGGCTGTGGCCGGTCAGCGCCTGCGCGCTGGCACTGGCGCTGCTGAACGCCCACATCGGCACAGACCATGGCGTTGCAACACTGTCCCTGTGGGCGCTCGCCTCCCTCGTGGCCTGGCGTGTGCGCAGTGCCTCCCGCACCACCGTGCATCTAGCGTGCGGCTGCATCGCCTTGTGTGCGCTGGGCCTGTCGGCGCAGCAGCTCGACGGTCAGCTGCGACAGCTGAGCTGGCAATCGCCATCGACGCTGTGGGGCGACGGCCTCTTCAAGCTCGCAGCTTTTCCGGCTGTCGCGGCGGCGGCATTCGCCGCGCTGCTGCAGGTCGCCGGCCGGGGAACGGCGGGTGCCGTCGTCGCCAGCGGCGTGAGCGTGGTGCTTTTGTGTGCCACCTTCCTGCATTGGGACCAACGCCAGGACCTGGCGCATGCCGTCGAATCACCGCCGACCGCCGGACAGCCCTTCGCGGCTTATATACCCCCCGACGCCACCGTGTACTGGCCCGACCAGCTGCTGCCCGTGTGGGGGCTGCTGGAGCGCAGCAGCCACTACGCGCCACAACAGGGCGCCGGCGTGCTTTTCAACCGCGATACCGGACTGATGTTCGGCCCGCGCAAGGCCAGCTACCGGTTGATCAACGAGGATCGCGGACGATGCCGAACCGGGGCAGCGCTGAGCCGCAGCCAGCCCAACTGGCTGCGCTGCGACATGCCCAGCACCGACCGACTGATGACGTTGTGCGCCGAGTTCGACGCGCCGGATTTCCTGATCCTGCGCGGCCCGCTCACCGGCAAGGTGCCGCTTGCCACCTGGCAACCGCCCCCGCACCGCGAGCCGCCGCAGACCTTCCACCTCTACGCCTGCACCCAACTCAAACCCGCCGAGGCCCCCTGACATGCCGCAGCACCTGCGCGAGTTCCTGCTGTATTTCGCCGCCAGCGCCGCCGCGCTGGCGCTGGACACGGCCACGTTCAGCCTCGGCCTGCGGCTGGGCCTGCCACTGGCCGTGGCGGCGGGCCTGGGCTTCTGCCTGGGGCTGGTGCTGGTCTACACGCTCAGCACCCGCCATGTGTTCGCGCAGCACCGCCTGGCCGACCGCCGGGGTGAGTTCGCGCTGTTCGCGCTCATCGGCGTCGCTGGCCTGCTGCTGACCGAGGCGCTGCTGTGGCTGCTGGTGCAGCGGCTGGGCATGGCGCCGCTGGCCGCCAAGCTGACCACCGCCTGCGGCGTGTTCCTCTTCAACTTCGCGCTGCGCAAGAGCCTGCTGTTCACCGCACGCCGCGCCGCGCTCCGCCCGCAAGCATGACCTCGCCCACCACCCTCATCATCGGCGCCGGCCCCGCCGGGCTGACCGCCGGCCTGGAGCTGCTGCGCGCCGGCTACCCGCAGGTCACCATCCTGGAAGCCACCGACGCCATCGGCGGCATCTCCAAGACCGTCAACTACAAGGGCAACCGCATCGACATCGGCGGTCACCGCTTCTTCTCCAAGTCCGACTGGGTCATGGACTGGTGGCGCGACGTGCTGCCCGTCGCCAAGCCCGCGCACGGTGGCGACACCCAGCTCGCCTACCAGGGCCAGCAGCGCCTGCTCGGCAGCCACGAGGTCACCGCCAGCGAGGCCGACGACGACGTGCTGCTGGTGCGCAGCCGGCAGTCGCGCATCTTCTTCGGCGGGCAGTTCTTCGACTACCCGCTCAAGCCCGGCATGGACCTGGTGCGCAAGATGGGCCCGCTGCGCTGCCTGCAGTTCGCCGGCAGCTACATGGCCGCCGCGGCGCGCCCCATCGCGCCCGAGCGCACGCTGGAAGACTTCTTCATCAACCGCTTCGGCCGCCAGCTCTATCTGCAGTTCTTCAAGAGCTACACGGAGAAGGTCTGGGGCGTTCCCTGCCGCGACATCAGCGCCGACTGGGGCGCGCAGCGCATCAAGAGCCTGTCCATCGGCAGCGCGGCGAAGCAGGCGCTGAAGAAGATCGTCACCGGCCAGACCGACACCCAGCACACCTCGCTGATCGAGAGCTTCCTCTACCCCAAGTACGGCCCCGGCCAGATGTGGGAGACGGCCGCCGCCGAGTTCGAGCGCCGCGGCGGGCGGCTGCTGCGCGGGCTGGCGGTGGACGAGATCCACCGCCGCGAGAACAAGGTCGAGCGCGTCGTCGCACGCGATGCGCAAGGCCAGCGCCAAAGCTTCGACGCCAGCGCCGTCGTGTCCACCATGCCCATCCGCGAGCTGGCCCAGGCACTGCGCCCGGCGCCCGATGCGCCCGCGCTGGCCGTCGCCTCCGGTCTGCAATACCGCGACTTCATCACCGTGGGCCTGCTCTACCGGCGCATGTCGCCCAAGGTGTCCGGCAAGGCCCGCTGCGTGACGGACAACTGGATCTACATCCAGGAGCCCGGCGTCAAGGTCGGCCGCGTGCAGGTGTTCAACAACTGGAGCCCCTACATGGTGGCCGACCCGGACACCGTCTGGCTGGGGCTGGAGTTCTTCGCCCGCGACGACGATGAGTTGTGGGCCCTCAACGACGAGCAGCTCAAGGCGCTGGCCGTGCGCGAGATGCAGCAGCTGGGCATGGCCGACGAGGCGGAGCTGCTGGACGCCACCGTGCTGCGCCAGCCCAAGGCCTACCCGGGCTACTTCGGCGCGGCGTTCGAGCGCTTCGACGAACTGCGCGGCTGGCTGGACGGCCTGGACAACCTGTTCCTGTGCGGCCGCAACGGCATGCACCGCTACAACAACCAAGACCACTCCATGCTGTCCGCGCGGCTGGCCGCGCAGGCCATCATGGCCGGCGGTGCCGGGCGCGACGCCATCTGGGCCGTCAACATCGACGACGACTACCACGAGGACACGGCGGGCAAGTCCTGAACCGCGGGGGGCGTGCCATCATGCGCGCCCATGTCCACCCAGACCCCTGCTTCCGCCGACGCGGCGACGTTCGGCCTCGTCATCGCCGCCGCCCTGCCGCCGCTGCTGGCCTTCAACCAGACGCCCGCCGCCACGCTCTACAACCAGCTGCTCGCGCTGGCCGGCTGGGGTCTGGCCTTGCTGCTGTGGTCGCGCGCCGCGCCGGGCTGGCGCGCCGCATTGACCAGCCCCGCGACGCTGGCGCTGGCGCTGCTGTTCATCGCGCCGCTGACGTCCGTGCTGTGGCGCTCGCTGCCGCTGTCGCTGGGCCTGGGCGCGGCGGCCGTCATCGGCGCCGGCCTGGCCGTGCTGCTGCTGGCCCAGGGCCTGTCCGGCACCGCGCGCCGGCTCGCCGCTGAGGGGCTGTGCTGGGGCCTGCTCATCACCGGGCTGCTCAGCGTGGCCATCAGCCTGGTGCAGGTGTTCGCACCTGACCTGGCCGACGGCACCGTCATCGCGCGCTCCGGCGTCGTCGGCAGCGCGGTCAGCAACCTGCGCCAGCCCAACCACCTGGCCAGCCTGATGATGTGGGCCGCCGTCGCCGCCGTCTTCGTCACCGAGAGGCGCGGCTGGCGTTGGCTGCTGACGCCGCTGCTGTTCGCCTGCGTGTTCACCGTCGTGCTGAGCGCATCGCGCACCGGCTACATCGGCATCGCGATGCTGGCGCTGTGGGGCGCGCTGGACCGCCAGCTGTCGCGCACCGCGCGCTGGAACCTCGCCGGCACGCTGCTGATGCTGGGCGTGAGCTGGTGGCTGATGGCCCTCTGGTCCGCCGAAAGCGGCCACGCCTTCCGTGGCGCGGCGCGCATGGCCGAAGGCGCAGGCTCGCCGTCGCGCCTGGCCATCCTGCGCGACGCGTGGGCGCTGACGCTGGCCCACCCGTGGCTGGGCGTGGGCTGGGGCGAGTTCAACTTCGCATGGAGCCTGACGCCCTTCCCGAACCGGCCCATCGCCTTCTTCGACCACACGCACAACATCGCCTCGCAGCTGGCCGTCGAGCTGGGCCTGCCGTGGGCGGGCGCGGTGCTGGCGCTGCTCGCCTGGGCACTGGTCCAGGCCTGGCGCGGCGCGGCGCGCAGCAGCGGCGAGGACGCCCGGCTGCGCCGCGCGGCGCTGATGATCGTGCTGACCATCGGCCTGCACAGCCTGCTGGAGTACCCGCTGTGGTACGCCTACTTCCTGCTGCCCGCCTGCTTCGCGCTGGGGCTGACGCTGCCGGCCCGCGACGGCGATGGCGAGGCCGACACCGCGCGGCCGGCATCGCCGCTGCCGCTGGGCCTGGTCGGCGTGCTGCTGATCGCCGGCAGCGCCTTCGCCGTGATGGACTACCAGCGCGTCGTCGCCATCTACGCGCCCAGCGAGGACGCCGTGCCGCTGGGCAAGCGCATCGCCAGCGGCCAGCGCTCGCTGTTCTTCGCCCACCAGGCCGACTACGCGGCCGCCACCAGCCAGCCGCCGGGCCCGGCCGCGCTGGCCGCCGCGCAGCGCACCGGCTTCAGTCTCATCGACGCGCGGCTGCTGATGTACTGGTCGCGCTCGCTGGAGGCGACAGGCGATATCGAGGGCGCGCGCTACCTGGCTGACCGGCTGCGCGAGTTCCGCAACCCGACGGGCGACAGCTGGTTCGCCAGCTGTGCGGAGCCGGCCTCGGGGCCGGTCATGGTGCAGTGCCAGCCGGCATCCGGCATCATCGACTGGCGGTCACTCCGCTGAATCCAGGGCGTGCCAGTCGCCCGACTTGCCGCCCTGCTTCTCCAGCACCCGCACGCTGGCGATGACCATGCCGCGGTCGGCGGCCTTGCACATGTCGTAGACGGTCAGCAGGCCCACCTGCACGGCGCAAAGCGCCTCCATCTCCACGCCCGTGCGGCCCAGCGTCTCCACCTGCGCGCGGCACAGCACGCGGCTGCCGACCTCGTCCAGTTCGAAGTCCACCTTGACGCGCGTGATGGGCAGCGGGTGGCACAGCGGCACCAGGTCGCTGCAGCGCTTGGCGCCCTGGATGGCCGCAATGCGCGCCACGCCCAGCACGTCGCCCTTCTTCGCGGTGCCGCTGGCGATCAGCGCGAAGGTCTCGGGCCGCATGCGGATCTCGCCGGCCGCCACGGCCACGCGGTGCGTCTCGGCCTTGGCGGACACGTCCACCATGTGGGCCTGGCCCTGCGCGTCGAAATGGGTCAGCGGGGAAGTCATGTCAGTGGTCCAGTCATGTGGGGCCGAGCGCCGGGCCGCCCCAAGCCGGCCCGCCAGGGCGATGCTTGGCGGTCAATCCGCCAAGCATCGCCGTCCCCTCGGGGGACCGACCAGGCTTGCCGCGTCCAGCGGCGCAAGCCTGGGCGAGGGGCTTCATCTTCACGAAACATTGGGTCGGCGGGTTGCAGGCATCATAGACAGCCGCCCGGGCCTGAGCCGCCGGCGGCCGGAGCCCCTGCCAGATGACCACCTCGTTCGCCACCCGCCCCCTGCTGACGCTGATCGCCGCCGCCATGCTGGCCCTGCCCGGCACGCCGCTGAATGCGCAGGTCAACCTGCCGGCGCTCGGCGACTCGGTGTCGCAGGACCTGGACGTCAGCGCCGAGCGCCAGCTGGGCGAGCGCTACATGCGCCAGATCCGACTGGACCCGGCCGTCGTGCAGGACCCGCTGCTGCAGGAATACATGGCCACCATCTTCGAGCCGCTGATCGCCGGCTCGCGCAAGCTGGGCCACATCGGCGAGGACATCCAGACGCGCTTCGCATGGGAGAGCTTCCTCGTCGAGGACAAGAGCGTCAACGCGTTCGCGCTGCCGGGCGGCTACATCGGCACCCACCTGGGGCTGATCGCGATGACCGTGTCGCGCGACGAGCTGGCCTCGGTGCTGGCGCACGAGATCTCGCACGTGACGCAGCGCCACATCGCGCGCCGCATCGCCGGCGATTCCAAGAACAGCATGATCGCCATCGCCGGCCTGCTGCTGGGCGTGCTGGCCGCCACGCGCGGCAACATCGACCTGGCCAACGCCGGCATCGTGGGCGGCCAGGCGGCGGCGACGCAGCTGTCGCTGAACTTTTCGCGCGACATGGAGCGCGAGGCCGACCGCGTGGGCTTCAACGTGCTGGTGGAGGCCGGCTTTGCGGGCAGCGGCATGGTCAGCATGTTCGAACGCATGGAGCAGGCCTACCACCTGATGGACAACGGCGCCTTCCCCTACCTGCGCTCGCACCCGCTGACCAGCGAGCGCATCGGCGACGCCCGCACGCGGCTGGCGCTGGAGCCCTTCGCGCGCCCGCGCGGCCTGGCCGAGCATGCGCTGATGGCCGCCCGCGCCCGCGCGCTGATGGACCCGCGCGTGGACGCCTGGAAGGTGCTGGAGAACTACGACGCCGGCGCCCGCAACATCCGCGAGAGCGGCGGCTACGAGCAGCTGGGCGCGCGCTATGCGGCGGCGCTGTCGTCCATCAAGCTGCGCAACTTCGACCGCGCCGAGGCCACCTTGCGCAGCGCCGAGGTGACGTTGCAGCTCATCAACCCCAGCCCTGCCGAGACTGTCGCCGCACGCCGGCAGCTGACTTATCTGCGCGCCGAACTGGCCCAGGCCCGCGGCCGCGCGATGGAGGGCACGGCCGCGCTGGACACGCTGGCCGGCGAGAAGTCGCGCCCGATGCTGATGCAGCGCGTGGGCCTGGCGCTGGTGGCCGATGCCGGCGCACCCGCGCTGCGGGACGCGGCCGATGCGCTGCAGACACACGTGAGCCTGCAGCCGCGCGACTCGTTCGCGTGGGCGCAGCTGGCGCTGGTCTGGCAGAAGCTGGGCCAGCCGCTGCGCGCCGTGCGCGCCCAGGCCGAGGTCTACGCCGCCGCCGGCGACCTGAACGGCGCCATCGACCGCATGAGCTCGGGCCTGCGCCAGTCGCGCCGGCCGGATGCCGACCAGGTGGAGGCCTCGGTCATCGAGGCCCGTCTGCGCGCGCTGACCTACGAGCGCCAATCCATGCTGGGCGAGATGTTCCCCGGCCGCTACATCCCGCCGGACGCGCGCCTGCCGGACTGACCGGCCGACGGCGCGATTCAGGCGGCGCGCAGGCGCTGCTCTTCCTGGAACAGCACGTATTCCTCGCGCGTGGCACGCGCCACGGCGTCACGCGCCTGGAGGCGCCGATGGAACGCGCGCACGGCCGGCCAGGGCGTGAGGTCCACGCCGGCGAACGGCGCCCAGTTCAGCACGACGGCCAGGTAGATGTCGGCGATGCCGTAGCCGCCCTCCAGGTGCTCGCGCGTCTGCAGGTGGGCCTGCAGCACGTCCAGCCGCAGCGCGGCCTTGTCCATCGCGTAGGCCTTCACGTCGGCCGGTGCGCGCGGGTCCAGCAGCGGCACGAACACGGCCTTGTGCAGCTCGGTGGCGATGAAGCCCAGCCATTGCCGCACGCGGGCGCGCGCGTCGGCATCCTCGGGCAGCAGGCCGGCGGCCGGGAAGGCCTCGGCCAGATATTGCAGCACCGCCGCGTTCTCGGTCAGCAGCCAGCCGCCGGGCGTGCGCAGCGCCGGCACCTGGCCCATGGGGTTGATCTGCCGGTAGTCGCGGCCGTCGGTCGTGCGCTTGGCCTTGTCGACCTGCGTGAACAGCGCCTGGGCATCCGCCTCGTACAGCGCGATGCGGCTGGCCAGCGAGCAGGCCATCGGGGAGAAGAACAGTTCCATCACGGGCTCCAGCAGTGTTTTTGTACTGTATTGAATAGAATTCACTGTCGTCAATGAATTTCATGCGCCGTGGTACAAAAATCTGAAGGCGAGCATCAGCCAGCACCGCGCCCGCGCGGCCGCCCGCGCAGCTTCGACACCGAGGCCACGCTGGCCCAGGCCACGTTGACGTTCTGGCAGCGCGGCTATGCGGCCACGTCGCTGGACGACCTCAGCGCCGCCACGGGGCTGAACCGCCCCAGCCTGTACGGCGCATTCGGCGACAAGCACGCGCTGTACCTGCAGGCACTGCGGCTCTACACCGAGCAATCCAATGCGGCGATCGCGCACGCGCTGGCCGGGCGCCCGCTGCGCGACGGGCTGCTGCGCGTGTACGAGCTGGCGCTGCAGCTCTATTGCCCGGCCGACGCCGCGGCGCGCGGCTGCCTGCTGATCGGCACGGCCGCCACCGAGGCGCCGCGCGATGAAGCCATCCGCGAGGCGCTGGACGAGGCGCTGCGCGGCTTCACGGCGGCGTTCGAGGCCCGGCTGCTGCGGGCCGCGGACGAGGGCGAATTGCCCGCCGGCTCTGATGCCGCGCTGCTCGCACAGCTGGCCTCGGCCGTGCTGCATTCGATGGCGCTGCGCGCCCGTGCGGGCGAGGCGCGCGAGGCGCTGGCCGCGTTTGCGGCAGCCAGCATCGAGATGCTGCTCAGTCGCCCGGGAACAGGCGCTCGATGAGCACGTCGATGACCATGCCGCACAGGCTGTAGATCAGCGAGCCGATCAGCGCGGCACCGAAGCCGGTCACGGCCAGGCCCTCCAGCACGGAGGCCGCGGCCCAGAACATCAGCGCGTTGATGATGAAGAGGAACAGGCCCAGCGTCAGCACCGTCACCGGCAGCGTCAGCAGCACCAGCACGGGCCGCACGACGGTGTTCAGCAGCCCCAGCACCAGCGCCGCGATGAGCGCCGAGGTGAAGCTCGTCACGACGACGCCAGGGTAGAGGTGCGCCACCAACAGCAGCGCGCCGGCCAGCAGCAGCCAACGGGTGAGTGTCTTCATGGCTGGCGAGCATACAAGCGCTCGTGGCCCGCATCCCAACAGCAATAGGAATCATTCTCATTCAATGTTAGGATTCCTGTCTGTCGCGTAAAGCGCCCGCCGGGTGCTCGCTGCGCAAGCCCGTTTTCACCACCCGTTGTCAGGCGTGACCTCAGCCACCCCCGTCCTCGTCGAACCCGCACCGGCCGCCCCGGCCCGGGTGCTGCCGCAGCTCCCGCCGCCGCCCGCGCGTGGCGACGAGCTGGGCCCGCTGGGCCGACGCGTGCTGGTGGGCGGCGTCGTCGTGGCCCACCTGGTGGGCGGCTGGGCGCTGCTACAGGTGAGCGCCGTCCGCGAGGCCGTCGCCCAGGTGGTGCCGGTGCTGATGGTGGACCTGGTGGCGCCGGCCGAGCCGCCGCCTCCTCCGCCCCCACCCCCGCCGCCGGCCCCCGTGCAGCGCGTGGCGCCAGCGCCCGCGCCGGTCATCGCGGCCGCCCCCACGCCCACGGCGGCGCCGCCCGCCTTCGTCGCGCCGCCGCCCGAACCGGCACCGCCGCCGGTGGTGGCCGTCGCACCCGCGCCGCCGGCCCCGCCCGCTGCCCAGCCGGCGCCACCGGCACCCGCGCCCGGGCCGCGCCAGGTGGCGGCCAGCGCCGTGCGCTTCACCAAGCTGCCGGTCACGACCTTCCCGGCACTGTCCCGTCGCAACGGCGAGCAGGGCATCGTCGTGCTGCGCCTGCTCATCGACGCGGCCGGCCTGCTCAAGGACGTCCGGCTGCACAAGTCCTCGGGCTTCGAGCGGCTGGACCAGGCGGCGCTGATGGACATCCGCACCGCCCGCTTCGCGCCCTACGTGGAGGACGGCAAGGCCGTCGACATCCAGGTCATCGTCCCGATCGACTACTCCCTCACCCGCTAAGACTCTATGGACGCCACCGCCATCGCTGCCGCCGCACCCGCCCCGGGGTTCGGCCACTTCATCGCCCAGTCCGACGCCGTCGGCAAGTTCCTGCTCGGTGCCCTGGTGCTGATGTCGGTCATCTCGTGGGGCCTGATCATCGCCAAGGGCGTGTCGCAATACCTGCGCAGCAAGCGCTCGGCGACCTTCCTGGACTTCTTCTGGAACGCCCGCAGCCTGGACGCCGTGCAGGCCGAGCTCAACACGCACGGCGCGCACGACCCGTTCTCGCACCTCAGCGCCCACGCGCTGCACGCGCAGGCCCACCACGCCCGCCACGGCGCGGCCAAGCTGAGCGAGGCCGGCACGGCGACCGACTTCATCACGCGCACCATCAAGAAGGTGCTGGACGAGGAGACGACGCGACTGGAGTCCGGCCTGACGACGCTGGCCACCGTGGGCGCCACGGCCCCGTTCGTGGGCCTGTTCGGCACCGTCTGGGGCGTGTACCACGCGCTGCTGGCCATCGGCATGAGCGGCGCCGGCACGCTTGACAAGGTGGCCGGCCCGGTGGGCGAGGCGCTCATCATGACCGGCATCGGCCTGGGCGTGGCCATCCCGGCCGTCATCGCCTACAACGCGTTCACGCGCACCAACCGCGTGCTGTCGGCGCGCCTGGACGCGTTCGCCTACGAGCTGCACAGCTTCCTGACGCTGGGCGAGGCCCCGGGTGCCGCCGCGCAGACGGCCAACGTGCGGCCGCTCAAGCCCGCCGCGGCGCACTGAGAGGCGCGCCATGGCCTTCGCCTCCTTTGACAGCAAGCGCTCCAACGCGCCGGTGGCCGAGATCAACATGGTGCCGCTGATCGACGTCATGCTGGTACTGCTGGTGATCTTCATCGTCACGGCGCCGCTGCTGACGCACGCGGTCAAGCTGGACCTGCCCAAGGTCAGCTCGCAGGTCAACGCGGTCAAGCCCGACAAGATCGAGTTCGCCATCGACGCCCAGGGCCAGCGCTTCTGGAACGGCGAACCCGTCACGCGCGAGCAGGCGCAGCAGCGCTTCGCCGTGGAAGGCAAGAAGCCGGTGCAGCCCGAAGTGCACCTGCGCGCCGACCAGGACGCCGCCTACCGCACCGTCGCGCAGACGCTGGCCGACGCGTCCAAGGCCGGCCTGAGCAAGGTCGGCTTCGTCAGCGAACCCGAGCGCTGACCTGCCGGGGCCGCCGCGCCCCGGCCACCGCGTCGCCACGGCGCGACAGAAGCCATGCCGGTGTCAACTGCTTTGACACAGGTTAATAGGAATCATTATCATTCGCGTTTTTGCGGTGAGCCCTGGCTCGCCGCGCCCAGCCAGCCAGACGTGATCGGGCCGCGGCCAGCGAACTCCGATCGCCGGCCACCGTGAAACGGCCAGCCAGCCAATCCAAGCAGTCGACCCATTCGGAGCCCTCCATGATCAAGAGCCGCAAGCACGCCCTTGCCCCCCACGCGCTGGCCGCCCTGGCCGCCAGCCTGAGCCTGCCGCTGGCCGCGCAGACCACCGCCGCCCCGGCCGCCGACACCGCCAGGAAGGAAGAGCAGACGCTGCCCACCGTGAAGGTGCAGGCCGCGCGTGACGTGCCGTTCAAGGCCGATGTCAGCGCCTCGTCCAAGATCACGCAGCCGCTGCTGGAGACGCCCAAGACCGTGCAGGTCGTGAAGAAGGAAACGCTGCAGGAGCAGGGCGCCGTGTCGCTGGTGCAGGCGCTGCAGAACACCCCCGGCATCACGATGCAGCTGGGCGAGAACGGCAACACCTCGGCCGGCGACGCCTTCCAGATGCGCGGCTTCTCGCTGCAGACGTCCACCTTCGTCGACGGCATCCGCGACCTGGGCGCCGTCACGCGCGATGTGTTCAACCTGGAGCAGATCGAGATCGTCAAGGGCCCGGCCGGTGCCGACACGGGCCGCGGCGCCAGCGCCGGCTACATCAACCTGATCAGCAAGCTGCCGCAGCTGGACAACCTCACCGACGCCACCGTCACGCTGGGCGACGCCAGCCGCAAGCGCGGCACGGTCGACACCAACTACCGCCTGGGCGAGACCGCCGCCGTGCGCCTGAACGTGATGGCGCAGGACAACGGCGTGCCGGGCCGCGACGTCGTGCAGAACAAGGGCTGGGCCATCGCCCCGTCCATCGCCTTCGGCCTGGGCACGCCCACGCGCTTCTTCCTGTTCTCGCAGCACGCGCGCCAGGACAACACGCCCGACGGCGGCGTGTCCACGGTCGGCTTCCCCGGCTTTGGCCAGACCAACACCAACGCCACCGTGCAGGCCGCGCTGCTGGCCGCGCCGCGCACCAAGCTGAGCAACTTCTACGGCAGCGCCGGCGACTATGAAAAGGTCGACGCCGACATGGTGACGGCCAAGCTGGAGATGGACCTGGGCAGCAACACCGTCGTGCGCAACACGTCGCGCTACGGCCGCACCCACATGGACCGCGTGCTGACCGGCATCAACGGCATCACCGCCTCCACCACCAGCGGCACCACCGTCACCGTGCTGCCGCTGGAGCAGTGGACCATCGCCCGCTCGCGCCAGCTCGTGGACCAGACCAACGAGATCCTGGCCAACCAGACCAGCCTGAACACCAGCTTCACCACCGCCGGCATCAAGCACGACCTGGCGGCCGGCATGGAGCTGATGATCGAGCGCCAGCTGACGCGCGGCTCGACGACCGGCAGCACCGCCACCACCACCGTGGTGCTGAACGGCCAGACCGTCGCCGCCATCGCCAACCCCGCGGCCAACCTCTACAGCCCCAACACGGGCGACGTGCTGGGCAAGCCGCTGCTGACCGGCGCCGACACCGAGGGCAAGACCTCCACGCAGGCCCTCTACGCGTTCGACACCATCACGCTGAACGACGACTGGAAGCTCAACGCCGGCCTGCGCGTGGAGCACTACAACACCACCACCAACAGCGGCACGCTGGTGACGGGCGGCACGGGTGGCAACCTGGCCACCTACCAGCCGCGCGGCTACGGTGTCGGCGCCATCGTGCCGACCAACCTGTCCGCGTCCGACTGGCTGACCAGCTGGAACCTCGGCGCCGTCTACAAGGTCGCGCCCAACGGCACGCTGTACGGCGCGGTCGCCAACTCGGTGACGCCGCCCGGCAGCGCCAACTTCACGCTGTCCACCACCGGCCAGCAGGCCAGCGCCGCCGACCCGCAGGAGACCACCAGCTACGAGCTGGGCACCAAGTGGGAGCTGCTGGACAAGCGCCTGAACGTGTCGGCAGCGCTGTACCGCGCAGAGAACGACAAGCAGGTCACGCAGGACCCCGTCACGCTGCAGAACGTGCAGGGCGGCAAGACCCGCGTGGAAGGCATCGAGCTGTCCGCCGTCGGCCAGATCACCAACTTCTGGCAGATCACCGCCGGCCTGCAGACGATGAAGACCAAGCAGCTGAACCAGCAGAGCTTCACCGTCACCAACGGCACGACGACGACCACCGTCACCAACGGCGTGCGCTGGTCGCCCGAGTTCTCGGCCACGCTGTGGACGTCCTACCAGTGGAACGACCTGACCGTCGGCGGCGGCGTGCGCCACACCGGCGAGCAAAAGCGCGTCATCACCGACGTCGCCACGCTGCAGAACACGCCCAACCTGCCGGCGTTCACGGTGGTAGACCTGATGGCCGCCTACCGCGTCTCCAAGACGGTCAACCTGCAGCTCAACGTGACCAACCTGGCCGACAAGGTCTACATGTCGTCGCTGAACAATGGCGGCTCGCGCCTGTTCATCGGTGCGCCGCGCTCGGTGACGCTGACCGGCCGCTTCTCGTTCTGATGACGACCACCCGCTAGCCACTGACCCACCGCCCGCGGCCCTGCTGCGGGCGGCCCACGCCACCATGCTGCTTCATATCCCCGCCGTACTCAGCCAGGACGATGTGCGCGAGATGCGCCGGGGGCTGGACGCCGCCGACTGGACCGACGGCCGCGAGACCGTCGGCGCCCAGGGTGCGCAGGTCAAGCGCAACCGCCAGCTGCCGATGGACTCGTCCATCGGCCGCCAGATCGGCGACCACATCCGCCAGGTGCTGGCTCGCCACCCGCTGTTCATCTCCGCCGCGCTGCCGCTGCGCACGCTCAGCCCCCTGTTCAACCGCTACGAGGACGGCGGCCACTACGGCCTGCACGTGGACGGCGCCGTCATGCGCCAGGCCGGCACCGACCAGCCGCTGCGCAGCGACGTCTCCACGACGCTGTTCCTCAGCGAACCCGACGAGTACGACGGCGGCGAGCTCATCGTCGTCGACACCTACGGCGAGCACGAGGTCAAGCTGCCGGCCGGCGACATGATCGTGTACGCCAGCAGCAGCCTGCACCGCGTCGAGCCCGTCACGCGCGGCGCACGCGTGTGCTCCTTCTTCTGGACGCAGAGCATGGTGCGCGACGACGCGCGCCGCACCATGCTGTTCGAGCTGGACCAGGCCATCCAGCGCCTGCGCGCCCGCCTCGGCGACGACGCCGACACCCAGGCGCTGACCCACCACTATCACAACCTGCTGCGGCAGTGGGCAGAGACATGAGGCCCCTCGTCCATGCCCGCGCCGCTGAACGCGGGCGCCCCTGGCCGGTCCCCCGCGGGGACGCACTTGCCAGCGGCATCCAGCCGCCAGCAAGCGCCAGCGGGCCGGCTTGGGGCGGCCCGGCGCTCGGCCCAGGCATCTGCTGGCCCCTCCACCCTGCGCAGCGCTGCGGCGCCCGGACGTGAACATGAAGCCCGCCTCCAACGCCAAACACCGCGCCGGCTGGCTCAAGCAGCTGCACACCTGGCACTGGATCAGCTCGGCCATGTGTCTGGTCGGCATGATCTTGTTCGCTGCCACCGGCATCACGCTCAACCACGCCAGCAGCATCGAGTCCAAGCCGCAGATCGTGCAGAAGCAGCTGCAGCTGCCGACCGAGGTGCTGGGCCTGGTGCGCGCCGAGGGCGACGCCAAGGACGAGAAGAAGCCCGTGCCGCCGTCGCTGCACGCCTGGATGTCCAAGCACCTCGACCACAGCTTCGACGCCGATGCCGAGGCCGAATGGACCGCCGACGAGATCTACGTCGCCCAGCCCCGCCCCGGCGGCGACGCCTGGCTGCGCATCGACCGCCGCAGCGGCGCCGCCGAGTACGAGTCCACCGACCGCGGCTGGATCTCCTACCTCAACGACCTGCACAAGGGCCGCCACACCGGCACCGCCTGGAGCTGGTTCCTCGACCTCTTCGCCGTCGCCTGCCTGGTGTTCTGCATCACCGGCCTGCTGATCCTGAAATACCACGCCACGCTGCGGCCCAGCACCTGGCCGCTGGTCGGCTTCGGCTTCGTGCTGCCGGCGCTGCTGGCACTGCTGCTCATCCACTGAATCTCCCCCCCTCGACACGAGAACCGCCATGACCCGTCATCGCCTCACTCCCACGCTTTCCGCCATCGGCGCCCTGGGCGCGCTCAGCGTCGGCAGCTCCGCCTGGGCCGCCACCGTGCAGCTCAAGATCGAAGTGCCGCGCCTGAACGTGGCCGAGTACCACAAGCCCTACATCGGCGTGTGGCTGGAGAAGCCCGGCCAGCATGGCGCCGCCGCGCAGCTGGCCGTCTGGTACGACCTGAAGAAGCCCAACAACGGCGGCACCAAGTGGCTGAAGGACATGCGCCAGTGGTGGCGCCAGGGCGGCCGTGAGCTGGCGCTGCCGGCGGACGGCGTCAGCGGCGCCACGCGCGCGCCGGGCGAGCACGTCATCTCGTTCGACAAGCATCCCAACCTCGACAAGCTGCCGGCCGGCCAGTACGAGCTGGTCGTCGAGTCCAGCCGCGAAGGCGGCGGCCGCGAGGTGCAACGCGTGCCGTTCACGTGGCCCATCAAGGCCGCGGCCGACACCAAGGCACAGGGCGAGCACGAGCTCGGCGCCGTGCAGCTGACCGTCAAGCCCTGAGCCCCTGGCCCCACCGGAGACCCCCATGCGCTTCACACCCCGCCTCGCGTCCCTCGCCCTCGCGGCCGCCCTGCTGCCGCTGACCGTCCAGGCCCACATCACCTGGTTGCTGCCCAACCAGACGCAGTTCGGCGCCGGCCGCGAGGCCCCCGTCGCGGCCTTCGACGCCGCCGTGTCCGAAGACCTCTTCAACTTCGAGCGCGCCCTCAAGCTCGACACGCTGCGCATCACCGGCCCCGACGGCAAGCCGCTGGAGGCCGAGAACCGCGTCGCCTCGCGCCATCGCGAGAGCTTCGAGCTCAAGCTGCCGCTGAACGGCACCTACCGCATCAGCAACGTCAGCCAGGCCATCATGGGCAGCTACAAGCAGGGCGGCGAGACCAAGCGCTTCCGCACCACGCAGGCCACGATCGCCAAGGACGTGCCGGCCGACGCCGAGATCACCAGCTTCGCCGTCACCACCGCCCGCCAGCAGACCTTCGTCACGAAGGAAGACCCGAGCAAGTTCACGTTCACCCCCGAAGGCATGGGCCTGGAGCTGCTGCCTCTGGGGCAGGTGACCGACCTGAGCCATGGCGACAGCACGCGCTTTCGCCTGCTGCTGGACGGCAAGCCGCTGCCCAACGCCGCGCTGCGCCTGCTGCGCGAAGGCAACCGCTACCGCTACAAGCAGGGCGAAGAAGCGCTCAAGAGCGACGACAAGGGCGAGTTCGCCGTCACCTGGACCGAGCCCGGCCGTTACCTGATCGGCGCCAACGTCGGCGACCGCCCGGCCCCCGGCCAGCCGCAGGGCACGCGTGAAGCGCCGCTGCAGCGCGCGTCCCTGAGCGCCACCTTCGAAGTGCTGCCCAAGTAAATGCCACTGGCCACCGACCTCGCGCCCCGCGTGCTGGTGCCGCTCGCCATCCGCGGCGAGCCGCCAGCCTGGGGCCAGGTCGTCCATGCACTGCAGGGCCAGAGCATGGGCACCACCTGGTCGGTGCGCTGCGTGGGGCCCGGCCCGCTGCGGCTGGACGCCGTCGAGCAGGCCATCACCGCCGCGCTGGACGACGTCATCGCGCAGATGAGCCACTGGGACACCACGTCCGCGCTGAGCCGCTTCAACGCCGCGCCGGCCGGCCACGTGCAGGCGCTGCCCGACGGCTTCGCCACTGTCATGGACGCCGCGCTGCGCGTGGCCGCCGCCAGCGACGGCGCCTACGACCCCGCGGCCGGCGAGCTCGTCGCGCTGTGGGGCTTCGGCCCCGCGGGCCTGCGCCCCCGCCACGACGAGCCCGGCTTCACGCTGCCCGGCGACGCCGACATCGCCGCCGCCCGCCGCGACTGGCGCAGCCTCGCCTGGGACGCCGCCACGCGCCGCCTGACCCAGCCCGGCGGCGTGCGGCTGGACCTGTCGGCCATCGCCAAGGGCCATGCCGTGGACCGCGTGGCCGACGTGCTGGCCGACTGCGGCCTGCCCGACCACCTCGTCGAGATCGGCGGCGAGCTGCGCGGCGCCGGCCTCAAGCCCGACGGCCAGCCCTGGTGGGTGGACCTCGAACCGCCCGCGCCCGACTGCGGCCTGGCGCCCACCCGCCTCGCGCTGCACGGCCTGGCCATCGCCACGTCGGGCGACTACCGCAAGCACTTCACCAGTACCGACGGCCAGCGCCTGCCGCACACGCTGGACCCGCGCACCGGCCGCCCTATCGCGCACGGCACGGCGTCCGTCAGCGTCGTGCACGACAGCGCCATGTGGGCCGACGCCTGGTCCACCGCGCTGACCGTGCTGGGCCCCGAGGCCGGCCTCGCGCTCGCGACCGAACAGGGCCTGGCTGCCCAGCTCATCTGGCGCGACGCCGCCGGCGGCTTTGCCGAAGCCTGGACGCCCGCGCTGCGGGACCTGTCGCTGTGATCCCCGGCCGCCTGCCCACGGCGATCGCACTGATCGCCCTCTACCTGCTGCTGTGCGCGTTCGTCGCGTGGCGCCACCAACGGCGCCAGCGCCTGCAGGCCCAGGCCGCCGCCCAGCTGCTGCCGGCACAGGACGGCGGCACACCGCTGCTGGTGCTGCACGCCAGCCAGACCGGCCAGGCCGAGGAACTCGCGCTGCAGACCGCACGCGCGCTGCACGTGGCCGGCCAGCCCGTGCGGCTGGCCGCGCTGGGCAGCCTGCGCCCCGACGAGCTGCGCGGCGCCACGCACGCCCTCTTCATCGTCAGCACCTACGGCGAAGGTGACCCGCCCGACGCCGCCGCGCCGTTCTGGCGCGCCGCGGCGGAAGGCATGCCCGACCTCGCCAGCCTGCGCTACGGCGTGCTCGCGCTGGGCGACCGCAGCTACGCCCGCTTCTGCGGCTTCGGCCTCGAGCTGGACGGCTGGCTGCAGCGCGCCGGCGCCAACGCGCTGTTCGAGCGCATCGACGTCGACCGCAGCGACGCCGCCGCGCTGGCCCAGTGGCGCCACCAGCTGGGCCACATCGCCGGCACCGCCGACCTGCCCGCCTGGGAGGAGGCGCCCTTCCAGCCATGGCTGCTGGCCGCGCGCCAGCACCTCAACCCCGGCAGCGCCGGCGGCGGCGTGTTCCACCTCGAACTCACGCCGCCTGCCGGCCAGCCGCTGCCCGACTGGCAGGCCGGCGATCTCGTGCAGGTGCAGGTCGACAGCGAGCCACGCCAGCCGCGTGAGTACACCATCGCCTCGCTGCCCGCCGACGGCCGCCTGCACCTGATGGTGCGCCAGACGCGCCGCGACGACGGCAGTCCCGGCCTCGCCTCCGGCCTGCTGACGCTCGCCGCGCAGCCGGGCGACGCCATCGCGCTGCGCGTGCGCAGCCACGCGGGCTTCCGCATCGGTGGCAACGCCCATCGGCCGCTCATCCTCATCGGCAACGGCACCGGCCTGGCCGGCCTGCGCGCCCACCTCAAGGCCCGCGCCGGTGCCGGCGCGCCGCCGGCCTGGCTCGTCTACGGCGAGCGCCAGTCCGCGCACGATGCGCACTACGACGCAGAGCTGCACGCTTGGGCCGCGCAAGGCCTGCTCGCGCGGCTGGACCGCGCCTACTCGCGCGACCAGCCCGAGCCGCGCTACGTGCAGCACCTGCTGGCCGAACAGGCCGTCGCGCTGCGCGACTGGGTCGCCCGCGACGCCGCGATCTACGTCTGCGGCAGCCTGCAAGGCATGGCCGCGGCGGTCGATGCGGTGCTGCGCGAAACGCTCGGAGAAGCCACCGTGGACACCCTCATCGAGCAGGGTCGTTACCGCCGCGACGTGTATTGAGCGGCGCTGCAGTGATGCAGCCCCGCGACAACCCCGATGTTTCCTGGGCAGATACGCGTTTTCTCCTGGGAGAAAGCCTTCTCTTCCCTGGGTGAAGCGCAGTACCATCGCCGCCGCAGGGTGCTAGAGAGTATTGAAGGCTTACGCGGCCTTCACCCGGACCCGGCACATCAACAACTTTTGATGGAGTGAATCGACATGGCAACTGCGAAGAAGGCCGCGCCCGCGAAGAAGGCGGCTGCACCGGCGAAGAAGGCCGCCCCGGCGAAGAAGGCGGCTGCGCCCGCGAAGAAGGCCGCGGCAACGCCGGCCAAGAAGGCCGCCGCGACGCCGGCGAAGAAGGCAGCTCCGGCCAAGAAGGCCGCGGCGCCCGCCAAGAAGCGCACGCCCAACGCCGCCTTCATGAAGGCCCTGACCCCCAGCGCGGCCCTGGCCGCCATCGTCGGCGCAGCACCCCTGCCCCGCACCGACGTGACCAAGAAGGTCTGGGAATACATCAAGAAGAACAAGCTGCAGGACGAGCTGCAAAAGCGCGTCATCAACGCCGACGCCAAGCTGAAGGAAATCTTCGGCAAGGCCAAGGCCGACATGTTCGAGATGACCAAGCTGATCAACAGCCACCTGAAGTGAAGCGGCGCCGCGCACGCCGCGGCCTCGCCTCTACCAAGCCCGGCACTGCCGGGCTTTTTCTTTGCCTCGACGCGCTTGCTAGCCCAGCAGCCGCGCCAGCGCGGCCTGCAGGCGTGACACGTCGATGGGCTTGAGCCAGTAGTCGTCGAAGCCGGCCTCGCGCGCGGCGCGCACGACGTCGCTCGGGTCGTCGGCCGACAGCGCCACCCAGCGCACGCCCGCCAGCGCGGCCGACAGGCCGGCGTCCGCGGCCACGTGCCGGCGCAACTCCAGCCCCGTCATGTCGGGCAGGTGCATGTCCACCAGCAGCAGGTCGGGCCGGCCACCGGCCAGCAGCTCCAGCGCCTCGGCACCGGTCTCCGCCGTGCGCAGCACCCAGCCCGGCAGCAGCCGGAACACCTCCTCCATCAGGATCAGATGGATGCGGTCGTCTTCGACGTAGAGCACCTGCGGCGCGGCGCGGTCGGGCATGGCGTGGGAGGGGCAGCTGCAGCGGTCGGCACGATAGCAGCAATGCCCGGCGCCTCGGCCGGTGCGGGACGGGCGTCGTTTCCGCGGATTTGCGTGACATTTCGCACCCGGCAACCTCCCCCGGCTTCGGGGGTCTTCAACGCGGACAAACCCTCGACATCCCTAACATTTGGGATACGCGTTCTGTTTCGAGCGTCACCCTTTGTTACGGGTTGCCCATGTCCCTGATTGCCACTCTCGCCCTCGCCGTTTCCGCCGGTTCCGCGCTGCCCGAATGCAGCTGGGACCGCCCGGGCGCCAACCCGTTCATGGGTGACGTGGTGGCGGCCGTGGACCGGTACCAGGACATCCCCGCCGCGACGCGCGAGAAGCTCAAGGCGCGCATGAAGGCGCGCAGCTACGACGACATCGCCGTCATCGAGCGCGACGGCATCAAGGGCCAGGGCAAGGCCGAATACGCGCCGGAGATCCGCGACATGCACTTCGGCCCGGGCGCCGTCTGCAAGACCGTCACGCGCGCCAAGTGGACCGCCAAGACGCAGGAACGCGGCCTCGTCTACTGCGAGGACGGCCAGTGCATCCTGGTGCCCACCGTGTGCCGCAACGTCAGCCGCATCAAGCGCCTGGAGGCCCGGCCGGCCGCGGTGGCGCCGTCCGGCGCCGCCAATGTGGCGTCGTCGACGCGCGAGGGCGAGAACACCGCACCGCTGGAGTTCGAAGCCCCCGCGGCCGGCCCGATGGCCGCCACCGCGCCGGACAGCTTCGCCGGCCAGTCCGGCACGCCGTCGCTGGCCAGCGGCAGCGGCGGTGCACCGCAGGGCGGCAACCTGATCAGCAGCAGCGGCCCGACGGTGGCCGGCGGCGGCGCGCCGTCTCCCATCACGCTGGGCATGCCCGGCCTGCCGCCGGGCACCGTGCGCGTGGCCGAGGTGCCCAGCGTCACGCCGGCCGTGCCGGAGCCGGGCACCTGGGCGCTGATCGCCGCGGGCCTGGTGGTCGTCGGCTACCGCGCGCGGCGCCGCCGCTGAGCCGCGCGGCCTGACGACCTTCTGACTACCTTCTGAGCAGGGGCGCCAGGTAGCGCCCCGTGTGGCTGGCCTCGCAGGCGGCCACGTCCTCCGGCGTGCCGGCCACCAGCAGCGTGCCGCCGCCGGCACCGCCCTCCGGGCCCATGTCGATGAGCCAGTCGGCCGTCTTGATGACGTCCAGGTTGTGCTCGATGACGACGATGGTGTTGCCCGCGTCGCGCAGCTGGTGCAGCACCTTGAGCAGCAGCGCGATGTCGGCGAAGTGCAGGCCGGTGGTGGGCTCGTCCAGGATGTAGAGCGTGCGGCCGGTGTCGCGCTTGGAGAGCTCCAGCGCCAGCTTCACGCGCTGCGCCTCGCCGCCGGACAAGGTGGTGGCGCTCTGGCCCAGCTTCACATAGCCCAGGCCCACGTCCAGCAGCGTCTGCAGCTTGCGCGCCAGCGCCGGCACGGCGTTGAAGAGCTGGAAGGCGTCCTCCACCGTCATGTTCAGCACGTCGGTGATGTTCTTGCCCTTGTAGAGCACCTCCAGCGTCTCGCGGTTGTAGCGCTTGCCGTTGCAGACGTCGCAGGGCACGTAGACGTCGGGCAGGAAGTGCATCTCCACCTTCAGCACGCCGTCGCCCTGGCAGGCCTCGCAGCGGCCGCCGGCCACGTTGAAGCTGAAGCGCCCGGGGCCGTAGCCGCGCTCGCGCGCCGTGTTCATCTCGGCGAACAGCTCGCGGATGGGCGTGAACAGGCCCGTGTAGGTCGCCGGGTTGGAGCGCGGCGTGCGACCGATGGGCGACTGGTCGACGTTGATGACCTTGTCGAACGCGTCCAGGCCCTCGATCTCGTCGTAGGCGGCCGGGTCAGCATGGCTCTGGTAGAGCTTCTTGGCGACGGCGGCGTACAGCGTGTCGTTGACCAGCGTGCTCTTGCCGGAGCCGGACACGCCGGTCACGCAGGTCAGCACGCCGACGGGGATCTCGACGGTGACGCCCTTCAGGTTGTTGCCGCGCGCGTTGACGATGCGCAGCTTCTGGTCCTCGAACGGCTTGTGCCGCGTGGCCGGCACCTCGATGCGCGCGGCGCCGCTGAGGTAGCGGCCGGTGGGCGAGTTCGGGTCGGCGGCCACCTGGTCGGGCGTGCCCTGCGACATCACGCGGCCGCCGTGCACGCCGGCGCCGGGGCCGAGGTCCAGCACCCAGTCCGCGGCGCGAATCGCGTCCTCGTCGTGCTCCACCACCAGCACCGAGTTGCCGAGGTCGCGCAGCCGGCGCAGCGTGGCAATCAGCCGGTCGTTGTCGCGCTGGTGCAGGCCGATGCTGGGCTCGTCCAGCACGTACATGACGCCGGT
This sequence comes from Roseateles sp. GW823-FHT07B05, assembly GCF_058794515.1. Classification (NCBI taxonomy): domain Bacteria; kingdom Pseudomonadati; phylum Pseudomonadota; class Betaproteobacteria; order Burkholderiales; family Sphaerotilaceae; genus Roseateles; species Roseateles sp. GW823-FHT07B05. The sequence goes on along the minus strand of NZ_JBXAGX010000003.1, from coordinate 33,367 downwards.
CAGGCCCGAGCCGATCTGCGACGCGAGCCGGATGCGCTGCGCCTCGCCGCCGGACAGCGTGTCGGCGCTGCGGTCCAGGCTCAGGTAGTTCAGGCCCACGTCGTTGAGGAAGCGCAGCCGTGACGCGATCTCGCGGATGACCTTGTCGCCGATGTCGGCCTTGTTGCCCTTGAGCGTCAGGCCCTCGAAGTAGTGCAGGCACTCGCGCAGCGTCGAATGCTCCACCTCGTAGATGGGCCGGCCCTTGAAGCCGGGCGGCGCGTCGGCCGGCTGCAGCACCACGTGGCGGGCCTCGCGGCGCAGGCGGGAGCCCTCGCAGGCCGTGCAGGGCTTGGCGGCCATGTAGCGGGCCAGGTCCTCGCGCACGGCGGCCGAGTCGGTCTCCTTGAAGCGGCGCTGCAGGTTGGGCAGGATGCCCTCGAACGGATGGCTGCGCTTGACCGAGCGCTTCTTGCCCGACGCCGTCTCGGCCTGGTAGGTGAAGCTGATCTCTTCCTCGCCGGAGCCGCGCAGCAGCACCTGCTGGGCCTCGGGCGACAGGCTCTCCCACGGCGCCTCGACGTCGAACTTGTAGTGCGCCGCCACCGATTCCAGCAGCGAGAACGTGTAGGGGTTGCGGCGGTCCCAGCCCTTCACGGCGCCGCTGGCCAGGCTCAGCGTGGGGAAGGCGACGACGCGATCGGGGTCGAACACGGTGACCTGGCCCAGGCCCTCGCAGCTGGGGCAGGCGCCCACCGGCGAGTTGAACGAGAACAGCCGCGGCTCCAGCTCGGGCAGCGAGTAGGAGCACACCGGGCAAGCGAACTTGCTGGAGAACAGCGTCGTCTGCTGGCTGTCCATGTCCATCACCAGCGCCCGGCCCTCGGCCAGCCGCAGCGCGGCCTCGAAGCTTTCGGCGAGGCGCTGGCGCAGCTGGTCCGCGCCGTCGTGGCGCAGCTTGATGCGGTCGATGACGACGTCGATGTCGTGCTTCTCGGCCTTCTTCAGCGCCGGGATCTCCGGCGCCTCCACCGTCGCGCCGTCGACGCGGAAGCGCACATAGCCCTGCGCCTGCAGCTCCTGGAACAACTCGACGAACTCGCCCTTGCGGTCGCGCACGACCGGCGCCAGCAGCATCAGCTTGCTCTCGTCGGGCATGGCCAGCACCGCGTCCACCATCTGGCTGACGGACTGCGCCTCCAGCGGCAGGTGGTGGTCGGGGCAGAACGGCGTGCCGGCGCGGGCGTACAGCAGGCGCAGGTAGTCGTGGATCTCGGTGACGGTGCCGACCGTGGAGCGCGGGTTGTGGCTGGTCGCCTTCTGCTCGATGGAGATCGCCGGCGACAAGCCTTCGATGACGTCCACGTCCGGCTTGTCCATCAGCTGCAGGAACTGCCGCGCGTAGCTGGACAGGCTCTCGACGTAGCGCCGCTGCCCTTCCGCGTACAGCGTGTCGAAGGCGAGCGACGACTTGCCCGAGCCGGACAGCCCCGTGATGACGACCAGCGCATGCCGCGGCAGGTCGACGTCGATGTTCTTCAGGTTGTGCGTGCGCGCACCGCGCACGCGGATGAATCGGGATTCGGGGGACTCCGGGAGGGCCATGGCAATGTCTTCAAGCGAACCGGCCATGATAGGCCGACGCTTCGTCGCCGTCGCGCGCAGCTCACGACGCCGGTCCTGCGCTTCGTCGCGGCGGCGTGGCGGCGCGCGGCCCCGCTGCCGAAACTGCTTCCATCGACACAGCAATCCCGCTGTGAAAACCCCGGAAGGAAGCACCATGAAGACCACCGTTCTGATCCAGGCCGCCGCCGTCGCCGCCTTTGCCATCACCGCGCTGACCGCCCAGGCCGCCCCGCAGGAAGTGCACAAGCTGCCGCGCGTCGTCGTCACCGGCAAGGCCGTCAAGGAGATCGCCCAGCTGCCGCGCGTCGTCGTGACCGGCTACGCGGTGCGCGAGGTCGCCCAGGTCCAGCAACTGCCCCGCGTGACCGTCACGGGCCGCCGCGCCTGATGCCGTCTGACGATGCGTTGCACGCCCCACCCCCGAGCCGAGTCGCCGGCGCAGCAGGCCGCCGGCCCGGTCTGCGCCGCCGAGTCGGCTTGCGTCCTGCGACGAAAGTCACAGGTCTGAAAGACAATCGGGCTTCTGCATCGGAGCCCGCTAGTGAAAGAAGAGTTGCGCAAACGCCGGTCCTGGCTGGATGGCTTCATGGCCTACCCGGCCCCCGCAGGCCTGAGCGAGACCCAGCTTCGCGAAAACATCATCCTGCTGGACCAGGCGCTGTACGAGCTGTGGAACCTGGGCCACAACCTCATCTTCGGGTGGACGCCCGAGGCGCGCGGCCTGCGCGTGCTGGTGGCGCCCCACCCCATGCTGACCGAGTTCGCGTTGGGCGACGGCAACCTGCCGGCGGCCGAGCTGGCGCGGCGCGCGCGGCTGCTGGACGACGTGCTGTCCAGCCAGGAACACCTGCAGGCCCAGGCCTTCGACACCGTCAGCGCTGCGCTGGGCGTGGCGCCCCGCCTCATCGCGCTGCCGTTCGCGCCCGAGCAGGGCCTGGGCCTGCCGCTGATCGCGGCCATCGCCGCGCGCTACGGCGTGCGCCTGGTGGAGGACCGCGCCGTCATCCTGTTCGACGCGGTCGGCTTCTCGCTGCTGACGCCGCTGCAGCAGGTGGTGCAGCTCAACAGCCTGTCCTGCTCCGTCAACGCCGCCTACGCCAAGCTGCTGGACCAGGAAATCAACATCAACTTCGCCCGCACGACGACGGGCGACGGCTTCTACATCTGGAACCGCATGCGCGGCGTGGAGGCCAACGTCGAGCTGTACCAGCTGATGCAGTTCATCCTGGCCGACAACGCGCTGGCGCAGGAACGCGCGACGCGGGCCGAGTCGGTGCCGCGGCTGCGCGCCTGCTTCCACGTCGGCTCGCACTACGAGTTCTATCAGTCCGAGGGCCTGAACCCGACCTCGTTCAGCTACTTGGTGGGCCAGGTCACCATCGAGCTGGCGCGCATGATCGAGAACGCGCAGCCCGGCCAGATCCTGGTCGGCAAGTTCAACACGCTGATGCACGACGAGGCCACCGGCGGCGACGTGCGCATCGACAGCCTGGACTTCGTCGAGCGCACGCGCGCGCCGCTGCGCAGCCTCAACGGCCTGAAGCTGGCCGGCTCCGAGGTCGACGAGATCGCCTGCTACCTGACCGGCCGGCGCGACGCCGACGGCCTGTGGGGCATCAGCGAGTACCAGGTGGCCGACAAGCACGGCCTGATTCACCGCGTCTACAACGCCAAGATCAACATCCACCGCCGCAACGGCGAGCCCATCTACCTGGGCCTGCGCGAGGAAGACCTGCCCCCGGACGCGCCGCGCACGGTGGCCGACACGGACTTCCACCCGCTGCAAGCCTGACGGCCGCGGTCGGTCTCGGGCCCTTGCAGAGGCTGCAGCGCTAGGATGACTGGGCAGTGACCGAGTCTCCCGCCCCCTTCGCCGCACCCGCTGCGCCCGCCAGCGCGGGCCAGCGCCGGCTGCTGACGCTGCTGTTCGTCGACCTCAGCGGCTCCACCGCGATGGCCGAGTGGATGGAGGCCGAGCACTACTCGGCCATGCTCGCGGCCCTGCGCGAGCTGTACGAGCGCATCGTGCCCCACCACGGTGGCGTCATCGCCCGCATCCAGGGCGACGGCATGCTGGCCGTGTTCGGCCACCCCGAGGTGCGCGAGGACGACGGCCGCCGCGCCACCGAAGCCGCGCTGGAGCTGCACGCCGCCGTGCGCGGCATCCAGCCGCCCGGCCCGCGGCCCGCGGACTTCAAGGGCCTGACGCTGCACAGCGGCATCCACGCCGGCATCGTGCTCGTCACCGACGGCGACCAGATGCGCGGCCGCTTCGAGCTGCTGGGCAACGCGCCCAACATCGCCGCGCGGCTCAGCGAGGCGGCGCGCGCCGACGAGATCATCGCCAGCGAGGAAAGCCTGGGCCTGCAGAGCCAGTTCTTCGAGACCGGCCCGCGCTTCTCGCTGCAGCTGCGCGGCCGCGCGACACCGCTGGCCGCCTACCGCGTGTTCGGCCGCGCGCCGGTGGGCCGGCGCTTCGAGGCCAGCATGCGGCGCGGCCTGGCGCCGTTCGTCGGCCGCTGCACCGAGCTGGCCGCGCTGGACGCCGGCCTGGCCCGGGCGCTGGCCGGCGGCCACGTGTGGCTGGGCCTGCGCGCGGGCGCCGGCGTCGGCAAGACCCGGCTCACCGAGGAATTCCTGCGCCGCGCCGGCGACCAGCCCTGCCGCATCCACCGCGGCTACTGCGAGAGCTACCTCAGCGCCGAGCCGCTACAGCCCTTCCTGCAGATGCTGCGGGCGATGGACGGCATGGCCGGCGCGCCGCCCGAGCTGTTCGCCGCCCAGCACGCCGCGCCCGCCGAGCGTGCCGATGCGCTGCTGGCGCTGCTGCTGGCGCTGGCGCGCACCACGCCGCAGCTGGTGTTCATCGACGACCTGCAGTGGGCCGACGACGCCTCGCTGCGGCTGCTGCACCGCCTGCGCAGCGGCGCCGAGCGCCAGCACCTGCCGCTGATGCTGCTCAGCGCCAGCCGCCCGCTCACCGCCGCCCACCTGCCCGGCGCGCACGATGCCGACGCGCAGCCCATCGAGCTGCCGCCGCTGACGGAGTGCGAGTCCGCCCGCGCCGTGCACCACCTGCTGCCGCAGGCCGACCCCTTCATCGCCGCCGAGGTGCAGCGCCACGCCGGCGGCAACCCGCTGTTCATCGAGGAGCTGTGCCACGCCGCGGCCGACGCCGGCGAGCAGCTCGTGCAGGGCCAGAGCAGCTCGGCCTGGCTGGCGGCGCTGGTGGAGTCGCGCGTGGGCCGGCTGCCGCCCGAGCAGGCCTGGCTGGTGCGGCTGGCCGCCGTCATCGGCAACGTCATCCCGGTGTGGCTGCTGCAGGCGCTGTCCGGCTGCGGCGAGCAGCACCCGGCCGTGCTGGCGCTGGCGGCGCAGGACTTCATCTTCCCCGACAGCCACCCCGGCCACCTGCGCTTCAAGCACGGCATCACACGCGACGTCGTCTACGAGGCCACCGGCCTGCACGAGCGCCAGGCGCTGCACCGCCACATCCGCGCCGAGCTGGCCGCGCGCGGCGGCGCCGAGGGCCAGCTGCACGAACAGCTGGCCTACCACGCCGCCGCCGCCAACGACTGGCCCGCCGCCGCGCTGCATGCCGAGGCCGCGGGCGACCAGGCGCTGGCCGCGTCCGCGCTGGACCGCGCCAAGAAGCAGTTCCGCGCCGCGCTGGCCGCGCTGGAGTTCCTGCACGACGACGCCGACCGCCGGCGCCGCTGGATCACCATTGCGCAGCGCCTGGGCATGGCCTGCGTGTTCGACGCGTCGCAGGACGACCTGCGCGTGCTCAAGCACGCCGCCGTGCTGGCCGCTGCCGACGGCGACGCCGGCCTCATCGCCCGCACCGAGTACTGGCTGGCCTACGTGGGCTACGCGCTGGGCGAGACGCGCGACAGCCTGCGCCACGCGCGCGCCGCCGTCGAGAAGGCCCAGCAATGCGGCGACCACGCGCTGCTGGCCCAGCTGCCCGGCACCGTCGGCCAGCTGCAGGCCGCTGCCGCCAACTACGCCGAGGCCACGCCGATGCTGGACCTCGCCATCGAGCGCCAGCGCCTGCGCGCCAGCAAGAGCGCCGTCAACCGCATCGGGCTGTCGTTCTCGCTGTGCTGCCGCGCCTACGTGCTGGGCGACCGCGGCCGCTTCGACGAGGCACACGCCACCTTCGCCGAGGCGCTGGCGCCGTTCGACGGCAGCGGCCACGCCGTGGAAGCCAGCATCCAGGGCTGGCGCGCCGCCGTCTTCCTGTGGCAGGGCCGCTGGGCCGACGCGCAGGCCGCCGCGGCCGTGGCCCACCGCGTGGGTGCGCAGGTGCGCAGCATGTTCACCTGCGCGATGGGCCACGCGGCCGGCGCCTATGGCGCCTGGATGCAGGACGGCGACCCCGACGCGCCGCAGCGCGTGCTGGACGCCACCGCCTGGCTGGCGCCGCGCGGCGGCGGCCTGTACAGCAGCTTCAACCACGGCTGGCTGGCCGACATGCGCGTCACGCAAGGTGACAGCGTTGCCGCGCGCCGCCATGTGGCGCAGGCGCTCAAGCGCGGCCGCCAGCACGACTGGATCGGCGGCGCCATGGCCTACCGGGCCGCCGCCCGGCTGGCCGCCCAGGCCGGCGACGCGGCCCAGGCCCGCCACTACCTGGCGCTGGCCCGCGGCGCCGGCGAGCAGCGCAACTCCGACCACGAGGCCGCCGTCACCGCGCTGGTGGAGGCCGAGCTGCGGCTGGACGACGGCTGGCGCGCCGCGCTGGACCGCGCGCAGGCCGAGTTCGAGCGCATGGGCATGGCCGGCTTCCTGGCACGCGCCCAGCACCTGCGCGGCGGCTGAGCGCCCGGGCAGCAGCGCCTGGCAATGCCTGTTACGTCTGCGCCGTCACCGCAGCCGGCTACGTGAAACCGCGCATCCACATTTTCAGAACGCTGTTTCATAGTTGCAGCGCGATGCGCGGCCGCCTGGCTGCGCCGACCTGACGTCGCCGCGCCGTGAGCGCGGATCGGCCGGTTGCGACCTGACGTCGGCACTGGTTTCCCTCCCACCCCACCACTCCCGTGCCGGCACGCCCCGCAGCGCCGGCACGGGCAGGCTGCGCGTGCCTGGACGGATACCGCGCCGCCACGACTCCCAGGAGACAAACGCCATGAAGAAGATCACTCCCCCGCCGCTGCCCACCGTGCGCACCGCCGGCGCCGCCGTGTCGCTGCTGCTGGCCGCCACCGGCGCCCATGCCGCGGACTGGCCGTCGGGCTACTCGAAATGCGCCGACCAGGGCGAGACCTGCAAGGTCGGCACCGCCACGCGCGCCGTGTCCTACGGCATCAAGGACAAGTGGGTCGTCAAGAACCTAAGCGGCAACATCGCCTGCACGACCGCCACCTTCGGCAGCGACCCCAACCCCGGCATCACGAAGAAATGCGCGCTGGGCCCGGTGGCCTCACCCGCGCCCACGCCGGCGCCGACGCCCGCCCCCACCCCTGCGCCGACACCTGCGCCCACCCCGGCCCCCACGCCGGCTCCATCCCCCGCACCCACGCCCGCGCCCGCCCCGGCCGGCCACAGCGGCGGCTATGCCGGCACCGTGACCGGCGGCGGCAGCGCCGCGGTGCAGACCGTCAGCACGCCCGAGCAGATGCAGGCCGCCATCAACGCCTACGACGGCAGCTCCGGCCTGGTGTTGCGCTACACCGGCACGTTCGACTTCGGCACCATCCCCGACGCCTGCACGCAGTGGAAGAAGCCGGCCGGCGCCATCGTCGAGGTCAAGAACAAGAGCAACGTCACCATCGAGGGCGCCAACGGCTCGGCGGCCAACTTCGGCCTCGCCATCAAGGGCGGCGCGCAGAACGTCATCATCCGCAACATGACGCTGGGCCTGCTGCCGGGCTCCATCGACGCCATCGGCATCGAGGGCCAGGGCGGCAAGTACCCCGGCTACATCTGGATCGACCACAACACGCTGTTCAGCAGCCTGAAGGAATGCAGCGGCGCCGGTGACCTGGAGTTCGACGGCCTCATCGACAGCAAGGCCGGCGCCCACCACATCACCTACTCGTACAACGACATCCACGACCACCACAAGGTCGGCCTGATCGGCTCCAGCGACAGCGACGCGAGCGACCGCTTCATCACCTTCCACCACAACCTGTACCAGAACATCGGCTCGCGCGTGCCGCTGCAGCGCGGCGGCTACACGCACATCTACAACAACCTCTACAGCGGCGTGAAGACCTCGGGCGCCAACATCCGCATGGGCGGCTACTCGCTGATCGAGGGCAACTGGTTCGAGAACTCGCAGAACCCGGTCACCTCGCGCGACAGCTCGGCCATCGGCTACTGGCAGCTGCGCGACAACAACGTGCGCACGCCGGCCGACTTCGCGACCTACGGCATCACCTGGGTGGCCAGCGAGTCCTCGCCGTCGCGCGACGCGACCGACTGGACGACGACCGCCAACTTCCCGCTGGGCATCCCGTACAGCTACACGCTGCAGCCGGCGTCCTGCGTGAAGCAGAAGCTGCCGAGCGCGGCCGGCGCGGGCAAGAACCTGGCGAAGGTGAGCTGCTGACCGGCACACGCCACGGCGCCCTCCCGGCGCCGTGGCCTTGCTCGGTTCCGGCCGGGCCGCGCTCGAAAAGCGCATGAAGGCGGGGCGGGGGGCGACCTTAGGATTTCTCCATGGTCCTCACCGCGCCCGCCCCTGCCGCCGCCTCGACGAAGGCGGTTCATGACCGCGACTTCATCGCGATCTACGACGGCCTGGCGCCCGCGCTGTGCCGCGAGATCGTGCAGCGCTTCGACCGCGACGGCGGCAAGCGCCCGGGCCTGACCGGCGGCCCCGGCCAGGCCGCGCTGGCCGACCAGGCCAAGCGCTCCTGGGACCTGGAGATCCGGCCCGACGGCGACTGGGGCGAACTGTTCCGGCGCATCCACGCGCCCATCCAGGCCTGCATCGCCGACTACCTGTCGCGCAGCCCCATCCTGCGGTCGTTCCCGCTGCAGGTCACCGGCTACAAGATCCAGATGTACCCGCGCGGTGAAGGCCGCTTCGACTGGCACGCCGACTCGGTCGGCGGCGCCACCGGCGACCGTGTCGTCGCGATGGTGCTGTACCTGAACGACGTCGAGCGCGGCGGCGAGACCGAGTTCTTCCACCAGCAGCTCAAGGTCTCACCGCGGGCCGGCCAGCTCGTGCTGTTCCCGGCCGGGTGGAACTACATGCACTGCGGGCATGTGCCGGAGTCGGGGGACAAGTACGTGATCTCGACGTTCGTCAGGATTAAGCACTGACGCGAGCGAGGCTCACCTGGGCAGCGGCTCCCGGGACACCACCTCGGCCAGCGGCGTGTACCGCAGCCGCGTGTCCAGCTGGCCGTCCTTGTCCGTGTCCACGTCGGCGTACTTGAGCACGCCCAACGTGTAGTGCTCCACCCGCAGCGGCTTGCCGCTCGCCGGGTTGATGGTTTCCGTCGTGTCCAGCACGCCATGCGTGAACGTGGCGCGCAGCTCGGGGTAGCCATCGCCATCCGAGTCGGACAGCGTCATCTCGACGTTGCCGTTCTTCAGCCACTGCTGGGTCTCGAAGACGCCGTCGAAGTTGTCGTCCGACTCGGCGGACGCCAGGTGTCCGCGCGCGTCGTAGCGTGCGATGTAGTCGACCTTGCGATCCAGGTTGCGGTCCAGCGTCATCTGGAGCGGCATGCCGTTGGGCGAGAAGGTCCAGGTCTCGTCGAGCTCGCCGTCGCGGTTGTAGTCGACACCGTCGGACCGCGCCGGCGCGCGGTACATCGCGTAGGTGGCGCCCACGCCGATCGCCAGCCCCAGCGCCAGGCCGGCCCAGCCGCGCGACCCGCGCGCCGGCGCGGGCGCAGCGCGGGGCGTCGGCGCCACCTGCGTCGCCTCCCAGCGGTCGATGACGGCCCGGGCCGCGGCATGGTCCTCGTCGGCCACCACCAGGCGCACCAGCCCGCTGGCCGGGATCTCGCCCACGGCGCCCTGCAGCGATTCGCCATGAATGTGCGCCGTGAGGCCTTCCTGCTTCAGCAGGTCCACCAGCATGTGGGCTTCGATGGCGCTGCCGGCTTCGTAGAGAGTTTTCATGCCTTCTTGAATGTGAGGGTCGCCTTAGCGGAAGGGCACCAACGGGCTCAGCGGAGTCATTTGATGAGATACAGAAGTACAAACAACGCGACTGATGCCACCAACAAGTAGGCGCCGATCAGATACGGGCGCATGTAGCTGCGCCCATCCCCCTTGCTCACATGGGAAACGGCATGCTTCCAAGCCAGGTAGTAAAACAAGGAGCCACAGACCGCAACGAGCGGAGTCACCGCCAGCAGCCGCTGATTCAGCGCCAGCCCTTTCATGGAGAGCAGCAGGGCGACCAACCCAAACAGGTTGAGATATCCCACCACGCGCAGCACGCTCAGCGTCACACGCTCCTGGCGTTCGGTGAGCTTGGCAAGCGGCAAGGCGATCACACCGCCAACGCCACCACCGTCGGCGCCCCCGTGAAGCGCATGACCCCGGCATCCAGCACCGCCGCGATGACGCCCAGCATCACGCCCATGCCCATGCCGTAGCCCGAGCAGGCGTGCGGCGGCGCGCCGTTGGGGTCGGCGCGGTCGCCGCCGAAGGCGATGTGGTGGCGCAGCGGGTCCTGCTGCGTGGCCGAGCCCAGGCCAACCACCAGCACGCGGCCCGGCTCGACGTCCACCTGCCCGAGCTTGTGCGCCACGCGCGCCTTGCGCCAGATCTGGAACGGTGTGGGCCGCTGGTTCAGCGTCGCGACCATCGTGGGCCGCAGCCGCGCGACGGCCTCGGCATAAGGCCGCATGCCGGTGGCCGCGTCGGGCTTCACCTCGGTCCACAGCGGCTGCAGTTCCCACAGCTTCCTCGTCTGCACCCAGCCGGCCAGCACGGTCAACAGGTTGGCATGCGTGGTGGGCGGGAAGCCCAGCATGATGCCGGCCAGCGTGCGCGCCGGCAGGTCGGGCGTGGCGCCGGGCACGGCCTGGGCGGCGGCGACGATCTTGGCAGCCAGCGGTGGCAGCTGCGTGCCCGGCTCCTCCAGCCAGGCCTGGGTGGCCGCCAGGAAGCGCTGGCCCGCCGCACGGCCCTCGGCCTTCACGGCGTCGGTCGGGTAGGGGCCGAACACATGGCGCGACACCTTGAAGAGGTCACGCGGGCAACGCGGCGCCACGGCACCAACACCCGGCGCGCCGGCATAGGCCTCGGCATGGAACTCCGTGCCCCAGATGCGCTTGCCGTCGGGCTGGCCGAACCAGGCCGTGCACAGCGCGGCCAGCACGCCTTCGCTCAGGCGCTCGAAGTCCAGCGGCGTGTCGGCGGGCAGGTCCTTGGGTTTCTGGCTGGCGGGGAAGGCGTCCAGCAAAGCACGCGCCTCGCCCTTCAGCTTCTCCAGGCCCATCTTGGCGATCTTGTAGGCCGTGGCGTAGCACTGCGCCTCGCTGTAGGCCTCGATGGCGGCATTGACGGCCGGCGCCTGCTCGCGGTGGCCGGTGTCGTCGTCCAGGCCCAGGAAGCCCACGCCGATGGAGTCGTGCATGCGCTCGCCGTAGCCGCTGTTGGAGTAGCGGTCGGGGGCGTTCCTCAGCACCTCGCAGACGCGCTCGGCCGCGCCCACCAGCACGCCGTAGGCGGTGTCCACCACGCCGCCGGGCTGGGCACGCACCCAGGCCCAGGCCTGGTCGCGGGTGTTGGTGTCTTCCAGCCACAGCTGCATGGCGGCCTTGTCCTGCAGGTCGGGCACGCGCTCGGGCACCGGCACGGGCGCCGGCAGCGGCAGGGCCAGCTCCACGAGGCCCGGCAAGCCCTTCAGCGCGGCGATGGACGGCACGAAGAAGTAGGCGCCCCACTGCAGCGTGACGAAGGGGTCGGGGCCCAGGTCCACCTCGTAGGGCTTGCCGGCATGCTCGAACGGGAACAGCCGCGGGCCGGCGCTGCCGTCCACCACGCCCAGCAGCGGGTCCGGCTGGCCGGAGTAGCCGCCGCTGGCGTTGCCGCCGGCGATCCAGCGCTGCACCACCTCGAACTGCTCGGCGAGGTGGGCGTTGTAGGCCATGAACACCAGGCCGCGGTCCTCGTCGTCGGGCGCGTCGGCATGCACCGGCGCGCCGTAGCTCATGCCGCGGCGCAGGATGCGCGGCATGCGGTTCTTCGAGAACGCCGTGCCGGCCAGGTCGCGCGGGTTGGCGCGACGGATGTGGGCGTGGAAGGGGCAGGCGGCGCCCTGCGCGTCCTTGGCGTAGTTGAAGTCGTTGCCGGTCACGGCCGGCGCGGCCAGCGCGCGGCCGTCCTGCCAGCGGCCCATCAGCTTGGCGAGCACGAGGTCGTGGTCCAGCCCGATCTTCTTGGCCTGCTCGTAGGTGCGCTTGGCGAAGCGGCCGGTGTACTGGCGCAGCTTGCGCACGACGAGGAAGCTGCCGCGGTCCAGCAGCGCGTCGGGCTGCTCGGGCACCGCGTAGCCCTTGTCGCGCTCGGTCGGGAAGCCCTGCAGGATCTCGCCGGTCTTGACGGTGTCGTCCCAGGCGGTGCCGGGCGTGCCGGCCCCGGCGAGCTGGGGCTGGCTGATGCCATCCTTGAAGCCGAAGTGCTCCTTGTCGGCCGCGTTGCTGCGCATGGGCTCCAGCGCCACCAGCGCCAGGCCGGTGCCCACCGTCAGCGCGTCGGCCAGCGCGCGCAGGCGCTGCTCGTCGGCCGCCGTGAAAGTGTCGCCCGGCTCGGCGGCCGGGAAGCGCAGCTGCACCAGCACATGCGTGTTGTCGGGCGCAACGCGGTCCACGCCGTTGACGTGGCGGGCCAGCGCCCAGTGCGTGGGGTGGTTGTGACGCACGTCGCCCAGCAGGCCGGCGCGGGCGGCCATGCCTTCCTTGAAGGCCTGCGGGAAGCGCTCCAGCCGCGCGGCGGGCACGCCCAGCGCCTTCAGTCCGGCCAGCGTCAGCGCCACCTGGCGCCAGACGCCGTCGGCGCTCGTGCCGTCGTTGTCACGGTTGACCGGCGCCGTGCTGAGCCAGGCCACCGCCTGGGCCGCGTTGGCCACGCGCAGCAGCACCAAGCCGCCGCGGTTGCCGGGCGGCTTGGTCAGGATGCAGGCCTGCAGGTCTCCGGGCTTCAGCGACAGCGCGCGCGCCTGGGGCTGCGGCTCGGGCAGCGGCTGCTCGAACCACTGCAGCATCTCGTAGTGCCGCTGGCGCAGCGCGCCGCCGGGCGTCTTGCCGCCGTCGTTGGGGAACTGCTTGGCAGTGTCCAGCTCGCGCAGCTCGAACAGGATGTCGTGCGTGGCGCGCAGCAGGCAGGCGCGGTCGGGCGCGGCGGCGCCGAAGAAGCGCTGCAGCGTGAACAGCCCCGCCAGCGGCACCAAGCCGCGCGCGGCCATCGCGAAGCGGTCCTTGTCGGCGGCGGGCAGCGGCTGCGTCTCGCCGGAGGCCGGCGCGCGCAGGCGGTTGAACTCCAGCTCGCTGGCGCGGCCGCGCTGGGCGGCTTCCAGCCTGGCCAGGTACTCGCCATCGCTGACGGTGCGGCCCGATTCGATGAACAGGAAATCCGCCGACACCTCGTGCTCGCGCACCCAGCGCGCGTAGGTCTCGAAGCTGCAGTCGCGCGACAGCGTGTAGCCCTCGGTGTGGCACAGCATCAGGTCCAGCGTGGAGCCGAGCTGGTCCCAGATGACCCGCATGTAGGGCTCCCAGCCGCCGTCGAAGTTGACGCACAGCAGCAGCCGGTCGGGCGCGCCGTCCTTGCCCTCCACGATGCTCCAGCGGAACGAGTGGACGATGCGCCAGCGCGCGACGATGTCGGTGTAGGGCGACGCCGGCGCGCTGCTCTCGCGCGAGCCCAGGCGCAGGCCGTTGAGCGTCTTCAGCACCTTGCGCAGCCGGTCCACGTAGGTGGCCACTTCCAGTGCGTCGACGAAGCCGCGCTTGATGTCGGCCAGCAGGTTGAGGTCGGTGATGCCGCCCAGTTGGACGTCGTTGCCGCGTGCCATGTTCTGTCTCCCTTGGATGAGCGCGCGCAGTATCCGCGTTAGCCGTGACAGGCCGAACGCCCGTCGCCCCCAAGCGTGACGATGGTCCTCATCGCCGCCAGCCGCATTTCATCCGCCGATTCCGACGACCTATCGCAAACCCCAGGACGGGCAAACCCTTGGCGGGCACAGTCACGCTCACCAAACCGGGAGAGCCACATGAACCGCATCAGCACCACCAGCCACCGCGTCGCCACCCGCCTGCAGGCGGCCAGCGCCGCCGCCCTCGTCGCCCTCGTGGCGCTGACCGGCGCCGCGTGGATGACGCTGACGGTGCCGGCCGACGACATGCCGGTGGTGCAGCTGGAGCGCGTGGTTGTCGAAGGCAAGCGCGCCGACACCCAGGTGGCCGAGGTGAAGCAGCTGCCGCGCGTGGTGGTCACCGGCCGCCGCGACCCGACGGCCGACGGCGCCCAGCTGGCCAGCGCCGGCAGCGCGCTGAACTGAGCGCCGCGGCTAGACCAGCCGCGGCAACCACATGCTCAGCGTCGCGCCGAAGATGCCGACGGCCGTGGCCGCGCTCAGCAGCACCAGCGTGAAGGCCAGCACCAGCCCCCGGCCGCGCGCGCGCAGGTAGAGCTCCAGCACCGCCAGCGGCAGCAGGAACTGCGCGAAGTTCATCGCCGTGACGAAGGGCCCGGTGAAGGTCTTGGGGTCGAAGCCCACGGGCGCCTGCCAGATCAGCATCCACAGCATGAAGCCGACGCGGAAGAACCACACGCCGTTGGCCGCGATGAACAGCCGCAGCGCCCAGCGCCGGTGCGCCTCGAACTGCCGCGCCCGCGCATGCCGCCACGCCAGCGCCGCGAAGGTGACGATGAACACGCCGTTCAAACTGGTGGCCAGCTGCATGGCCACGCCGCCCACGGTGCCGCGCACCCAGATCAGGTAGAAGCCGCTGACCGTGCCCAGCAGGGCGCCCGCGAGGAACACGCGGCCCAGCGTGCGGTGCACGGCCGGCATGCGCCGGCGCAGCGGAGGGATGAGCTGCAGTACGCCGATGCCGGTCATCAGCAGCGCGAAGACCAGGTGCAGGCTCAGCATCGCGTTGCCCAGCCCGTCGCCCGCCACCCAACGCGACTCGCCCGGCGGCCCGCCCAGCGCAGCGCGCCCGTAGCTGACGCCGATGTACAGCGCAAAAATGGCCAGCCCCGTGGCGGCGACGAGGTACCAGAGGCCGGCGGCGGCCGCGACCGGGCGGCTGGGCCGGCCGGCGGAGGTGAAGGTGTCCATGGCGAAGCTCCGTGATGCCGTTGCGACGCACGGCATTCTTCGGAGCCCTCGCTGGCGGGTCGCCCGGCGGCCGACGGGCTGCAGCCCGGATCGGACGAACTGCGCGGCGGCCGGACAGGCCGGCGGCGCGGCGGCTAACGCCCCAGCACGCGCAGGATCTCGCTGCCGTAGGCCTCCAGCTTCTTGGCGCCCACGCCGCTGATCTCGCCCAGCTCGGCCAGGTCGGCCGGCATCTGCCGCGCCATCTCGGCCAGCGTGGTGTTCTGGAAGATCACATAGGCCGGCAGTCCGTGCTCCTTGGCCACCTCGGAGCGCCAGGCCTTCAGCGCCTCGAAGCGCTCGGTGGCGTCGGCATCCAGCCCCAGCGCCGGGTCGGCCTTCGGCTTGGCCGTGCGGCCGGCCTTGGCCCCCTTGCCGCGCGGCTTCTTCTCCTCGGCCTCGCGCAGCCGGATCTCCACCTCGCCCTTGAGCACGCCGCGCGCGCTGTCCTGCAGCGCCAGGGTGTGGAACTCGCCCTCGGCTGCCACATGCCCCAGCGCGATGAGCTGGCGCAGCACGGCGCGCCACTGCTGCTCGGACAGGTCGGCGCCGCAGCCCCAGGTGGACAGGCTCTCGTGGCGGTACTGCTTGGTCTTGTCGGTCGCCTTGCCGCGCAGCACGTCGATGAGGTGGCCGGCGCCGAAGCGCTCGCCGCGCTGGTGGAAGCGGTAGATGCACGAGAGCAGCTTGCGCGCCGCCTCGGTGGCATCCCACGTGGCCGGCGGGTTCAGGCAGTTGTCGCAGTTGCCGCAGGCCGTCGACATCTCGCCGAAGTAGTTCAGCAGCCGCACGCGCCGGCAGTCCGTCGCCTCGCACAGCGCCAGCAGCGCGTCCAGCTTGCCGCGCTGGCCCTGCTTGAAGACCTCGTCCGCCGGGCTCTCGTCGATCATGCGGCGCTGGTTGACGACGTCGGCCAGGCCGTAGGTCATCCACGCCTCGGCAGGCGCGCCGTCGCGGCCGGCACGGCCGGTCTCCTGGTAGTAGGCCTCGATGTTCTTGGGCAGGTCCAGGTGGGCGACGAAGCGCACGTCGGGCTTGTCGATGCCCATGCCGAACGCGATGGTGGCGACGATGGTGAGACCTTCTTCGCGCAGGAAGCGGTCCTGGTGACGGCGGCGCACGTCGGCGTCCAGGCCCGCGTGATACGGCAGCGCGTTGATGCCCTCGCTCTTCAGCCACTCGGCGGTTTCTTCCACCTTCTTGCGGCTCTGGCAGTAGATGACGCCGGCCTCGCCGTCGTGGTCGTCCTGGATGAAGCGCAGCAGCTGCTCGCGCGGCGAGCCGTTCTTCTCGACGATGAGGTAGCGGATGTTGGGCCGGTCGAAGCTGCTGATGAAGACGCGCGCGTCCTGCAGCTGCAGCCGCTCGATGATGTCGGCGCGGGTCAGGTCGTCGGCCGTGGCCGTCAGCGCGACGCGCGGCACCTCGGGGAAGCGCTCGTGCAGCAGGCTCAGCTGCAGGTACTCCGAGCGGAAGTCGTGCCCCCACTGGCTGACGCAGTGCGCCTCGTCGATGGCGAACATCGACAGCAGACCGCGCTCGCGCAGGCTCTCCAGCTGCGCCAGGAAGCGCGGCGTCGTCAGCCGCTCGGGCGCGGCGTACAGCAGCGTCAGGCGCCCGCTCATCATCTCGCGCTCGATGCGGCTGGCCTCCTCGCCGGTGAGGCTGCTGTTCAGGAAGGCGGCGTGCACGCCGGCCTCCTCCAGCGCGCCGACCTGGTCGTGCATCAGCGCGATCAGCGGGCTGACGACGATGGCCACGCCCTGCCCACGCGTGTGGCGAACGATGGCGGGCACCTGGTAGCACAGGCTCTTGCCGCCGCCTGTGGGCATCAGCACCAGCGCGTCGCCGCCGGCGGCCACCTGCTCGACGATCTCGGCCTGCTGGCCGCGGAAGGCGGTGTAGCCGAAGACTGCTGACAGGACCTGGTGCGCAGCGGATTGCAGGTCGTCGGCGGGGCTTGGAAGATGCACGGGCGGGTTCATTCAACCTGGATTCGGCAGTGGGGCACGCCCGAGGGGCTGGCGAGGCGCGCTGCTGGCAAGGCGCGACGACGAAGTGGGCTCATGCCCACAAGAAGGAGCAACGCCGCCAGCGGCGCGAAGCGCCAGACCAGCGGGTGTGCAGCGTTGTTCACCGAAGTGGTGAACGAGGCCATGGCCGAAAGTGTTGATTGGACAAGCATTCCGATGAGTAGCAAGCGGCCCACTGCCGAATGCAGGTTCAACCATTGTCCCAGGAGCCTTCGAATGCCCACCCCTGCCGAACTGCGCGAGCGGCTGATCCGCAACTTCAACGACGTGCCGCGCGAGCGCTTCCAGCGCGCGCCGCTGTACGACAGCGAGGCCGCCAGCCTCACGAAAGGCACCGCCGCCCGCCAGCTGGGCGCGAGCGTGGACACCGTCGCGCCCGGCCAGATGAGCTGCCCCTACCACCTGCACCACGCCGAGGAGGAGATGTTCATCATCCTGCAGGGCGAAGGCACGCTGCGCGTGGCGGGCGAGCGCGTGCCCGTGCGCGCCGGCGACGTCATCACCATCCCGCCCGGGCCCGAGTACCCGCACCAGCTCATCAACACGTCCGACGCGCCGCTGCACTACCTGTCCATCAGCACGCAGGCACGGCCCGAGGTCTGCGAGTACCCGGACTCGGGCAAGGTGGGCGTGTTCAGCGACGGCCTGCGGCTGCTGCAGCGCCGCGAGGCGGGGCTGGACTACTGGGACGGCGAGCCCTGAACCGGCGTCAGTAGTGCGGCGGCAGCTCGTCGCGCGGCGTGCGCGCCGCGCCGGGTTCGGCGGCGGACGCGCGGTCGCGCAGCTCCACCAGCTCGCGGATCAGCCGGTCGATCTGCGCCTGCTGGCGCACGACGACGGCATTGAGCTGCTCGACGGTGTCCTCGGCGAAGCTGGCCTTGATCTCCAGGTCCGTGAGGCGCTTCTCGAAGTCGTTGGGGGTGTCCATGCGGCATTGTGTCGCTGGCGGGCAGCTGCCCCATCAGGGCCAATACAGCACGAGCTGACGAAGCCGGCATCGCCAGCCCTCGGCTTGCGCTCACTGCCGACAACTGGGGTCTGTAGGAACAGGTTCAGTCGAAGGCGGCAACTCCGCCAAGGTATCGGCACGGACCACCCGCAAGTCACAGGCTTGTGCAATCGGGACGCCCTGCCTGATTGCCGGCGAGACCGTATACGTTTGTCGAGCTTCGAGGACAAAAGTTCGCGCTGCGCCACAAGCCATCCCTCCGACTTGACTCATCAAGTGCAGATTGACGGGCCTTCCGGGTTTGACCCTCAACCCCGCAGGCGCTACCGCCTGCACGGGCGTCCTGGCGTAGTCGGCAACCAGTTCCCCTAGCAGGGTGCGTTCACAAGGAGCCGGGTCGTTGATGTTGATCACATCGGCGCGGGCCAACGGTGCGGCCAACTGCAAGACCGCTGCATCTGGCGCAAAGGAGACGGACAAACGGTCGGGCGGCAACTTCGCGTTGCCTGGCGCCAGGTATCCGCTAGCGCAGGCAGACAACAGGAACGCACCCACACCAGCGAAACCCAGATAACGAATGCGGATGGATAGTTCAAGAAGCATAGGCATAACGATTAATAATTAGGCAGCGCAAATGCCCCGCCTCACTACACCTACGATTCGTTCGGTTCGCCGTGAAGGGGCACTCGTTCTACAGGCCGATAAAGGCCAGCCCCCCGCGTCATCCATCAGCCGTTGCATTATTAGGATCACGACGGCTATGAATTCGAGACGCGCCCCCGCTGCACGGGCGTCTACAAGGGGACAAGATAGGGCGAAAACTCAAATTCACCGGGACTGCGACCAAGAACATGGGCGAAGTACCGATCAAAGCATTCAGCCAGCATCGCGGGATTTATTTTTTTCATTTGATCAAATCGACAAGCGCGAACGTGGTAAACAGTTTGGTCACTGCGCGCCATGTGAATGAATAGCTGATCGCCCGAAGCTGATGCTATGGTGTCAGGCGGCCGCGTATCCAAAATGCAAAGCAAGGCAACTTTCCCGCATTGAAAGTTCTTCGTCACCGCCTCCGCGCCAAACTGCTCTTTCAGCAGCGGCATGTAAGTTCGCTTGGCCTTCGGCCCCAACGCCTGAACCAGCTGATTGACGCCGGTTCCGCCCGCACCCGGATACTGCAACAAGGGTTGAGCCCATTCGTAGATGGATGACGGCACGCTGCGCACGATCCGATAGCCGGCGGTGCGATACCACCAAGTGCGCACCAGCACTTCGGGCAATGCATCGTTCTCAAACCCTGCCACGCCGTCGTCTTCGGGGCAGTCGGTGTAGTAGCGAACTAACTCGATGATGCGATCGCGCACAACCAGCACCGTCATAGCCATTACATGATGGCCAGGGTTGGGAGGACCGTTAACAAAGAGGCGTCGAAATCCACTCAACAATTGAGAACCCGACTCCGTCAGTATCGCGTGAGACAACGGCTGCAGTTCTCGAAAACTGTCAAACCATCCAACCACCCCTGCGTTCAGCACCCGCATGGCCCATTGGTGATGCCGATTACCCGGCAGGAGGCTCTCGAGGACTCCCTGATAAGCACTCAAATTAAAAGCTTGATATTCCTCGGAGGTTCCATACATGCAATTCGCCACATCACTCAATTGAATGCGGCTTAGTCCCATGAGGTGCAGGCTCTCTGGCCCTAGCTCTCTGCCCAAGCCGTCATCAATGCTGTAATGTCGATCCACTAGCTCGTCTCGGCGACCTGGGCCGTAACCGTTCGGCAACGCAACCTGTCCCATTTTAAGATCCTCTCTTTTTTGCCTCAATCGCTTCAGCGATCTTTTTCCGAATCGCGTCTTGCGAATCTTGAAGCCACTTTCTGTAGTCGGCATTCACCGGTTGCCCAAGCCAAGTCTCCCAGCCACTGCCACCAGGCACCTCAACTTTGCAGCCTTTGGAGCAGTTGGGCGACTTCAGCATAGGCTGCAGATTGTCGACGCTGTTAAGTAACGCGCTTTGTTCTGTCTTCGAGAGGATGTTCCAGTCCTTCATATTTTCGATGAAGTTCTTCGGCAGCACATGATCCACGGTGAGCACATTGCCAGCCGGCACAGCCTCGATCGCATTGGTTAAAGGGTTTCGCCAAGTGATGCTTCCAGCACCATCAACCCACTTGCCACCCAACTTGTAGCTGTTGACTACAAGGACCTTGCCAAAGTTTTCTGCATGCTCCAACTGATAGAGCTTGGTGCCCACGCGACCTACGTTCAGCGTGACTAGGCCAAAGCTCGCTAACAAGCGGCTGTCATCTTCGCCGGAAAAATTCTTACCCGCCGCCAAGATGTAGGCCGACTCGGCAAGGCTGTAAACCTCCGACACCACGCTCAGAAGGAGCGACGAGCGCTGTGCTCGCTCGATCCGTTCCGCCGTCGATATACCCCGCTCGCGCTGAGCAACCGCAGCACGGTAGGCGGCTAGATTGGCCGGAATGAACTGCTGATTGACGGTGGAATCGTAGTAATCCGAGTTGCTTTTGTAGTAGTCACACTTCAACTCGATACACGCGAATTTGGAGCGGATAAATTCATCGATACGAAAGCCATCAGCTTTGGCGATCTCGAAATCCACATTGCGCTGAATTTCGCGCAGGATGCGCGCTTCCAACTCGGACTCCGACAACTTCAACTGGCTGGCCCACTTCTTCGCCAACAAACGCGCACGCGCGTACTCATCCGGATGCAACTGCCGATTGTTCGTGTCCGCGTTGAACGCCGCCACCGCTCCAGCCGTGCCACCGACACCAACG
The DNA here is from genome assembly GCF_058794515.1 of Roseateles sp. GW823-FHT07B05. Classification (NCBI taxonomy): domain Bacteria; kingdom Pseudomonadati; phylum Pseudomonadota; class Betaproteobacteria; order Burkholderiales; family Sphaerotilaceae; genus Roseateles; species Roseateles sp. GW823-FHT07B05. The sequence continues at coordinate 12,662 of NZ_JBXAGX010000003.1, read as the reverse complement.
CCTGCTACCGTCACCGCCAAGTTCTTCAGCGTGTTGATAGCCGTCGGATCGGTGATACCCAGGCTCGTGACGACCTTGTCCATCGCGTTCAGCGCCGAGCTGCCGGCAATGTTTCCCGTGGCGCCCGGCGTGCCGAATGCGATGCCACCGATGGCCGCGTGCAGCGCGGTGCGGTAGCGGCCACCCTCGCTCCACGGGTCCGCTGCCCCACAGCCCTTAGGCTGCCCGCCGCACTGCGTCAACACGATGTCGTCGAACTGCTTCTGCGCGTAGTCCCCTGCCGCCTTGTACGCCGCCTTCCCAAACGCCGCCGTCACCGCCACCCCTTCGCGGAGCTCCTGCGTGGCCTTGTTCTTGTCGAAGGTGTGCAGCAGCGGCTGGTGCAGTCCGCTGGGGCTGGTGCTCAACGTGCTGCGGTCCAGGTTCCTGGCGTCGATGGCGCTGATGCGGCCCACCAGCGTCGAGATCTCGTCGCGCAAGGTCTGCACGGCTTGCTGCCACGCCACCCAGTCGGGGTTGTAGTTGATGGGGTCCCACCCGGCCTGGCTGGCACTTCCGTCACCGCCCAATACCGGCTTGGCGATGGCGGTGCTGGCGCTGCTGATGCGAAGCTTCGGCGATGAGGCTTCGGTGGAGGTCTGCAGCTGCAGCTCGTCGCGCGGAGCGGGCACGGCCTGCGGGTCGCTGTAGGCGCAGCCGTTGCAAGGCGGGGGCTCGTGGGCGAGCAGGTCATCCAGCTGCGCCTGCTTGCTGTTGCGCTGGGCCTCCAGCGGAGCGCGCTCGGCGGTGGCCCTGACGGCCTGCAGATCTGGCCGTGTGAGGTTCACGCCACCGGCAATGCTGCTACGGGTGGTGAAGGTTTCGTAGGTGTCCAGCCGGGCAAAACCGATGGCCGAACCGCCCATGCCGGCCTGGCGGTTGACGCCCGGCACCTTGCTGGCGTCACCACTGATCGATAGCCCCACGCTCCAGCTGCGGCCGCTGGCCACGTCGCGGTTCACCACGTCCTCATGGGTGAACGTCTGCGTCTCGAAGTAGTTGCTGGCCGCCTTGCTGGCCACCGCGCTGCCCTTGAGGTGGGTGTGCCCGTTGACGCGCACGTCAAAGCCACCCGTGCCAGCCACGATGGCGCTTTGCTGCTTGATGGATTCGTACTCGGCCAGCAGCTTGAGCTGGCTGACATTCAGCCCAAGACTGGGTGGCGCATTGCCACCGCTGGGCAACGGGATGCTGACGTTGACACCCCAGCTCTGCTCCTTGGCCTGGTAGAACGATTCGTCCTGCGGGCTGGCCAGCGTCAGGTTGCCGCTGCCCGACGTACCCACGCGGGCCACGACGGTTTCACCCGAGGCCTTGGCGCCATTCAGGGTCCAGTCGCGGCCGCTGCTGACGTCCAGCCGCTTGCCGGCCGTCAGCTCGCTGTTGAAGAAGGTGGTGCCCCAGCCGTTGCTCCAGGCGTTGGAGCGGCTGGCAGCCAGGTTCAGGTTGGCGCCGACACCGCTGCCACTCGCCCCGACGCTGATGCCAATGGACGCCGAGCTGCTGGTGCGCTTGGTCTGCTCGGTATCGCGGCCCACGGCAGCCGCGAGCGTGACATCACGCGCAGCACGCAGCGTGAGGTTCTCGCTGGCAATGACGCGGCTGCCGACGAGGTTGATATCGCCCAGTTCGCCCGAGCCAGTGGCCGTCAGGCTGACGTTGCGGCCGGCGTTGATGCTGGACTCGACGGGCGTGCTGGTCTTGCTGAGGCTTTCGAAGTCGCTGGCGCTGGCGCCGATGCTGGCGCTGAAGCTCCAGCCGCCGGCCGTTGCCGCGCCGGACAGCGTATTGGCCTGCAGCAGGTTGGCGAAGCTGGTGTAGTTGTTGTAGACGGTCAGCCCGCTGGTGAGCAGCGCCATGGCCTGGTAGCGGCCGCTCTGCGTGCGCTTGGCCACGCGGGCCATCTCGTCCACCGTCTGCACCGCGCTGACCAGTGAACTGGACGCAGCCAGCGTCAGGCCGCTCTGCCGCTCGCGGATGATGTTGAGCACGCTGCGGGTGTTGTTGTTGCTCTGCAGCGTAACGTTCTGCGCCGCCACGTGCACGTCGCCCAGCGGCGCCGTGATGTCGCTGGACAGCTGCAGGTAGCTGCCGCCGGCCGTGGCCAGCACGTCGCCGGCGAGGCTGCCGACGCTGGTGCTGGCCTGGCGGGTTTCCTGGCTCTGCGTGATGTCGGTGCGGCTCTTGGAGCCGATGGTGATGGAGAGGCCGCCATTGCCGAAGATGCCGCTCTTCTTGACTGCGCGGGACTCGTAGGCGTAGCTGGCCTCCTGGGTGGCGAGCAGGTTCAGGTCCTGGTCGGCATGCAAGCCCACAGCGCCGTCGGCCATGATGAGGCTGCCCACGACGTTGAGGTTGCCGCCGGCACCCAGGCTCACCGAACGGCCGCTGATGTCGCTGGGGTTGGCGGTCTCGGCAAGCGTCGTCTTGGTGATGTCCGTCACCTTCTTGCTGAACCAGCCACGCTTGACCTCGTAGAAGCGCTCGTAGGTGGTGTCGGTCGTGATGTCATGCGCGACGTCCAGGTCCTTGGCGGCCAGCAGCGACACGTGGCCGTTGCTGGACTCGATCTTGGCGCCGGTGACGAACAGCTTGCCCTGGTCGGTGCCAGCGCCGCTGGCCAGCAGCGCGATGTCGCCGTCGGCCACCAGGCGGGCCTGCACCAGGTTCTCCGTGGTGGGCATCAACGTGGTGTTGCCGTTGACTGTGGTTTCCTTGGTCAGGTCCTTCCGGGCCAGCAGCGCCACGCCGTGGCCCTGCACGGCGATGCTGCCGCCGGCCTGCACCTGGGCGCCGTCCAACGTGACGATGCCGGCGGTGGACTGCAGCGCCACCGAACCGCCTGCGTCCACCGTGCTGCGGGTATAGCGCGTGATGTCTCGTGTGGTGCTGCCTTCGTAGACACGGTTGGCGCTGGAGGTCGGCGAGAAGGTCAGGTCGCCCACAGCAGTCGCGGCCACCGCGCCGCCGGCCTTCACGCTGCCCGCCCACAGCGTGAGGTCGCCGCCGCTGTTCAGGCGAACGTCACCGCCGGCCTGAGCGGCCATGTCGGTCGCGATGAGTGCGCCAGCGGAGGCCAGCATCACGTCGCTACCCTTAACTGCGCCGCCGCTCCAGGACAAACCTCCCGCCGACTGGACCAGCGTGAAGCCGGAGGCATCCACGCTGCCCGTGGCCGACACGCCCGCGCTGCTGGCCACCACGGCGCCGCCGCCGGACGTCTTCAGCGTGCCGCTGAAACTCAGGTTGCCGGCTGCATCCAGCGTCAGGCCGCCGCTACCGGCTTCCACACGCCCGCGGACGTTGACGCCGGGCCCGTTCTCGTTGGCGAGCAGGTAGATCTGGTTCGCGCGCATGCCCACGGCGGCACCGATGTCGATGGACACGGCCGGCGCGGCGCCCGCTCGCGCCTGGGGCGTGCTGGCGAGCGTGGCGTAGTTGACCTGGTTGGGCCCCGCCACGGCGTAGATGGCACTGTTGCCCGCGGGCAGGTCGACATTGCCATCCACGCGGACGGCGCCCCCGATCAGGTCCAGCGACGTGAGGCCGCTGCCGTTCAGGCCGCCCGCCCCAATGGCCACCGTCCCGCCGGTGACGGAGAAGCCATCCAGCGTGGCCCCCACCAACGGCCGCCCGCTGACCAGGCTGGCCCGGTTCGTGTTGATGAAGCCGCAGCCATTGCACGTGATGCCGTTGGGGTTGGCGATGACAACGTCTGCCCGCTGACCGGCCACCTCGATGCCACCGGACAGCGTGCTGGCGGCGGCACTGGTCACCTCGCTGACGATCAGCCGTGCCTGGGCGGCGGGGTTGCCGCCGAACAGCACGTTGCCGCCTATCGTGCCGGCCAGCTGGGTACCGGTCGCACCAGTCGCGTTGTTGAGCACCAGGCCTGGCGCGCCCACGTTGAGCTGGTTGAACAGGTTGTGCGACACGCCCGAGCCGTTGGCCGGCGCGATGTGCACGACGCTGGCACCGTTGCCAGCCGTGTCCACCACGGGCTTGCGGCCGGCGGGTGCGTTCGGATCGGCGGCCGTCTGGGCCTGCGCCACCGGCCAGGCACTCAGGCCCGCCAGCAGCAGCACGGCCTGTGCAATGCGCGTTCTGGTCGCGCCCTTTGTCGTCTTGAACATGGCTCTCCCGGTGTCAGTAACTGAAATTCAAACTGGCATAGACCGCGGCACCGGCCGCATCGAAACCCTGGGGCTTGTGCAGCGGCGCAGCGATGGCCACGTCGCCAAACCAGCCGCCTGCCTGCACCCGCACGCCCGCGGCCATGCCGGCCAGAGTGCGGCCACCCGGTGCGCCACCCGCGACGCGTCCCACGTCCAGCGCGGCGTAGGGCTGGAACATCCAGCCCTCGCGCCATTCAAGGCCCGGTGCCCGTAGGTCCTGCTTCAGCGTGATCTGTTCGGTGCCGCTGAGCAGCCCGCGTGCGTCGAAGCCCCGCACGCTCCAGCGCGACCCGAGCGTCTGGAAATCGGCGCCGCTGGCGGGATCGCGCACGCCGGCCCAAGCGAGCCGCATTTCGTGTCGCCATGGGCCGATGTCGCGCTGCCACGCCAGCTGTGCCCGCCGGGTGTGCGCCAGCGGAGGCGGGTCGATCACGAAGTCGGTCCCCAGTGACTGACGCAGCCCGATGCCCTGCTCGTAGTCGAGCTGGAACTCGCCCAGGTCGCGCCGCCACCAGCCGTTGAATCCCCAGTCGTTGGACCGCACGTTGCGCCGCTGCAGCAGCAGCTCGACGTCGTCGATGTAGCTGCGCGTGCGGCGCGCGCTGGCCCCGGCCCACACGGCCCAGCGCGATACAGAGCTGCGCCAGGCCGTCCATTGCCAGCGCGCCTGCCAGCTGCTGTCATGCCCGTTCTGGCTGAACGTGGTGGACAGGCCCGTGATGGGTCGCGCATGCGAACTGCGCGTGCCGTTCAGGCTGAACAGGTGATAGCCCCACGGGATGCTGTAGCTGAGCATGCCGGTGCGTTGATGGGACGCGCCGCCACCCGGCGTTCCGGCGACATAGGCCGACAGCTGGTCGGACAGCCCCAGCGGTGCATCCAGCACCGCCTGGGCAGAGAGCTGCAAGCGGCCGTAGTCGCTCGTGCCGGCGTTGTCGGCGCCAAGCACCGCGCGCCACCGGCGGCGTTCGGCGGCGGCAAGCACCAGCACGCTGCCCCCTTCGGTGTCGGCCGCCTCAATCTGCACCTGGGCGGCATGGCTGGGCAGGCGCGCCGTGTTCTCGAGCGACTGCTCAATGTCGCGCAGGTTCAGGACCTCGCCGGGCCGCACGGCCAACGCGTTGCGGGCAACCGCCTGCGCCGCGCCACGACGCTCGATGCGGCTGATGCGCCCAAGATGTACCTGCAGCCGCAACACGCCGTCGGCGAGGTTTTGCGGCGGCAGGCTGATGTCGCTGGTGACATAGCCCAGCGCCACCAGGCGCGCTCGGAGGTTCTGGCGCAAGCGCTCGAGGCTCTGCGTACCCAGACAGGCCTGGGCGAATGCACCGAGGTTGTCCGGCGCCTCCGCCAGTTCGCGCGGCGCCCCTTCCCATTGCACGCGCTGAACCATGAAGCAAGGCGCTTCGCCCGCGACCGGCTCCAACCAGGCAACGCCTCGCGACCCCGCCCACTGCGGTGTGGACCGGATCTGCGCGTCACGAAGCTGCTGAACGCGCTCCCGCTCCAGGGCGTCAAGCGCTTCCTTGCGATCCTGGGCCTGACTTGCCGCCAGGAGCAAAACACCGGCCATGCCGACCATCACGCGCCGCGCGCATGTCGACGCAAACTTCACCCGACCTCCCTCTTTGGGCAGCTTCTTTACGCTGCTTCACAAAGCCGGAATTCTGGGGAGTGGCCCTGCCTGGTGTTCGAGGGGGTTTCCTGTTCCTGGAATCAGGGACGGGATATCCCGGATGCTCAGCGCTTCTCGCCCTTGCCCGAGATCGTCCCCATCCCCGACACCGACCGCTGCACGCTGGGGTTGCCGAAGTAGTCGACCGTGCCGACGCCGGAGATGTGGGCAGCGAGGTCGTCCGTCACCCACAGCACGACGTTGCCCAGGCCGCTGACGTTGACGCGGGCCTTCTGCGCCTGCAGCCGGTCGGCGACAACCTTGCCCTTGCCGGAGATCTGCAGCGCCAGCTCGTCCACGCGGCCGCCCAGTTGGCCGTCGCCGGCGCCGCTGATGCCGAAGGTGAGCTGGCGGGCCTGCACCTGATCCAGCCGCACGGCGCCGGCGCCGCTGATCGTCAGCTTGAGCTGGTCGGTGCGCAGCGGGCCGGGCGCGTGCACGTCGCTGGCGCCGGAGACCGACAACTGGCGCAGCTGGCGAACCTCCACCTGCACGAACAGCTTGCCGCTGTGCCAGAACTTCCAGCCGCCGCCGGGGCGGATGACCAGCATGCGGTCCAGCAGCTCGACTTCCACGCCCTTCTGCGCCTCGGCGTCGCCGGCAACGAAGGCCTGGTCGCGCTCGCCCTGCACCAGCACGACGCGGGCGGCACCGGCCAGCTCCAGGCGGTCGAACTCGCCCGGCGCGTAGACCTTGCCGGGCCCGGGCGGCAGCGGCGGCACGGGAGGCTGCGGCGCGGCCGCCGGGGCGGGCTGCGCGGGCGCGGCGGGCGCCGCCGGCGGGGTCTGCGCGAGCGCGGCGCCCGCGGCGACTCCAAGCGCAAGCAGCAGCGCACTGCGGGCCACGCGCCGGGCCGCCCCCAAGCCGGCCCGCCCTGCGGCCGACTGCGGCTCAAGGCCGCGGGCAGCCTCGGCCCCTCGGAGGGCCGATCGGGCTGGCCGGCGTTCAGCGCGGCAAGACTGGGCGAGCGGCGCGTTCCTCACAGCGACTGCTCCCGCAGCATCTTGGACACCTCGCGGTTGGCCGTGATGCGCGTGCCGTCGCGCAGCTGCACGACGAGCTGCGAGTTCTCGTCGGGGGTCAGGCTGTCGACGAAGTCCAGGTTGACGATGCAGCCGCGCTGCACGCGCAGGAAGCGCGCCGGGTCCAGCCGCGTCTCGAAGTCGGCGATGGGCAGGCGCACGAGGAAGCTGCGGCCCTTGGCTGTGATGGCGGTGTACTTGTTGTCGGAGCGCAGGCACTCGATGTCGGCCACCTGCAGCGGGAAGATCTTGCCCTGGTCGCGCACCAGCAGGCGCGTCAGCGGCGCGTCGTGCGGCGTGCCCAGCGCCTGGGCGACTTCGGCCGTGCTGGGCGCGGCGTCGCGCAGCGCGTGCGCCACGGCCTCGTCGAAGCGTTCGCGCGAGAAGGGCTTGAGCAGGTAGTCCACCGCGTGCAGCTCGAAGGCCGTCAGCGCGTGCTGGTCGTAGGCGGTCGTGAAGATGATGCGCGGCTGGTGGGCATCGCCTTGCAGCGCCTGCACCACCTGCAGGCCGGTCAGGCCGGGCATCTGGATGTCGGTCAGCACGAGGGCGGGCTTGAGCGCGCGGATCTTCTCCAGCGCGTCCTCGCCGTCCTCGCAGACCGCCACCAGCTGCAGGCCCGGGGTGGCCTTGACCCAGTCGGCCAGCGCCTCGGCGGCCAGCGGTTCGTCTTCGGCGATCAGGACGGTGGTCGTGCTCATGGTCAGCTCTGGGGAATGAAGAGGTCGACGCGGAAGCCAGCGCCGGGAGCGGTGTGGATGCGCAGCCGGGCCTGGCCACCATAGTCCAGCGCGAAACGCTTCTTCAGCGCCGCCAGGCCCACGCCGCGGCGCTGGCCGGGCTTGGGTTCCAGCGCCTCGGGCTCGCAGCCGGGGCCGTCGTCGGCCACGGCCAGTTCCAGGCCCTGGTTGAGCGCATTGCGGCGCGCGGTGATGGTGACGGTGCCGCCGGCCTTGCGCGGCGCCACGGCGTGGAGGATGGAGTTCTCGACCAGCGGCTGGAGTGTGAGCGGCGGCAGTTCGTCGGCCAGCACGCGCTCCTCCAGCTGCCAGTCCACGCGCAGGCGCTGGCCCAGGCGCAGCGCCTCCAGCGCGAGGTAGTCGCGCAGGAAGTCGATCTCGTCGGACAGCATGACGCGGTCCTCGGCGCCGCGCTTGGTGTCCAGCACGTAGCGCAGCATGGACGCGAACTTCAGCAGCGCGGCCTCGGCGCCGGCCGGGTCCTTGCGCGTCAGCGCGATCAGCGAGTTCAGCGTGTTGAACAGGAAATGCGGGTTCAGCTTGCCGCTGATGGCCGACAGCTCGGCCTTGGCCAGCGCGCTCTCGGCCTGCGCCGTGGCCACGGCCGCCGCCCGCGCCGCGCGCGCCTGCAGCACCGCCGTGAAGGCCGTCGCGATGGCCGCGTACAGCACCAGCCCCCACACCGAGCGCCACAGCAGCCCGGCCACCAGCACCGCGCCGGCATGGTCGGCACCGAACAGCACCGCGTTGACGCCGAACTCCCCGGCCTGCCACAGCGCCGAGAAGATCACCGCAGCCAGGATGTGGGCCATCGCGTTGGCCGACCCGGCGGCATCGCTGGCGTGCAGGCGGCGCGCCACCGGCCACGCGGCGATGCCCAGCAGCATGGGCGCCCACAGCATGGTGGTGGCCTGGTAGACGGCCAGCCAGAACGGGTCCAGCCCGCGGTCGAACTCGCTGCCGGCCAGCACGAACAGGCACCAGGCCAGCAGGCAGGCGCCGCCGTACGCCATCCAGAGGCGGCGGTTGCGGTGACGGGGGGCCGGCAGGGTCATGTCAGTCATCTTAGGGAGGGCCGGCGGCCGCCCGGCGGGTGGGGAGACGAAGTGCGGGGGCCAGGGTGCAAGATGCAATCTGCGGGGTGTTGCTGACAGGGGCGGCAAACCCTGCCCGGCATAATTCGCCCCCTTCCCCATCGAAATTCAGGCGAGCGTCATGGCCAGCGTCAACAAAGTCATCATCATCGGCAACGTCGGCAAAGACCCCGAGGTCCGCTACAACCCCAGCGGTGGTGCCTGGTGCACCGTGAGCATCGCCACGACCCGCAACTGGAAGAACCGCGAGACCGGCGAGCGCCAGGAAGAGACCGAATGGCACCGCGTCGTCTTCAACGACCGCCTGGCCGAGATCGTCGGCGAGTACGTCAAGAAGGGCCGCCCGCTGTACGTCGAGGGCCGCCTGAAGACGCGCAAGTGGCAGGACAAGGAAGGCCGTGACACGTACACGACCGAAATCATTGCCCAGGAAATGCAACTGCTCGGCGGCCGTGACGGCGGTGGCGGCGATGAGGGTGGCGGCGGCTACAGCCGCGGTGCAGGTGCCGGCGGTGGCGGCGGTGGCTACGGCCGTGGCGGCGACGCCGGTGGCGACGACTTCGGCGGCGGCAGCCGCCCGGCGGCCCGCCCGGCCGCGGCGCAACGCCCGGCGCCCCAGCGCGCCCCGGCCCCGGCGCCCAAGGCGTCGACCGGCTTCGACGACATGGATGACGACATCCCGTTCTAGGATCTACCTGGTTCGGATCTGTCAACAAGTAGCCCTAAGTGATTGTCACTTGGGGCTTTTTTCTTGTTGACGATGTCTAGTCAGAGATTTGCGACTTCACCTCTAGAGCTCATGTTTTTGCGTTTGTTAACAAGTCGCCTCTTTTTTTAGCTATAGCTCTTGGAGTCGCCCCATTTTCTGCCTCCAAGCATGTTTACAAATCCACAGTCCGCGAACGGCATGAACTAGGACTAAGGCATGTCAGATCGGCACCTTCGGCTGCAGCGGCAGATCATCTGGAACCTCAATGTTCGCAAAACGCTCAGGAGTCTCCAAAGGCGTGACGAACTGCAGGATCGAACACCCCCCGCCCAAGCCCATGGTCTTCTGCTATCAACCCCTCGAAGTCAAGGCTGCCGAACTCCCGACCGACAGCGGACGTGCGCCCCAACAAGTTGTCTTCAAGCGCGATTGCCAGCCGCCGGCGAGACATCACCTGATGCAGGGCTTGGACTCTAGCGCGTTGCTTGCGGGGTGAACGCCGCTATTTTCCTAGATACTCGTGCCGTCCGACATAGTACGGTCGACGAGATCATTTAACGGGCTAAATTCCAGCAACAAGCCAAGGGGGCCGAATGGATCAAGAGTCGAAACTGCGAGCGATGTTCAGCACAGTGCTAGAAGCGCCGTGGCTGGCAAAGCAGCGTTTCGAGCATGGTTTGGTCACACTTCTTAAAGATGCGGAATCTGCTGACGAACTAGAGGCAGTTCAACATGTGCTTAAGGCTCTCACCTACTGCACATCGGAAGACCTGGTAGCGGCCTCACAGGAGGCCGCTACACAAATCTTGTCTGGCTGGTGCTTGAATCCCATCGACACGCTTGTTGTCGGTTTGGCAGAGCGGTCTAAGACTTGCGGCTCTGGAGCTTACCTCCGAGCTATTGAAGTTGCGCTGCCTAGAAAATGGGGCGAGCACGGCGTGTTCTGGACTCCCTTTGACTCTGCCTTTCGCCAGCGCAATGGGCGAAAGAACCTTGTGGTTATTGATGACTTCATCGGCACTGGTGAAAAGATCACCAAGAAGATCGATGCGTTGAAAGCGAACCCTAACACACAGAGCTATCGCATCCATATTTGCTGCTTCGCCGCAATGTCCAAAGGTGCCGCAGCAGTTTCATCGCAGGTGGACGGCGATTTACTCGTCCATCGATATTTTGATAGATGCATTTCCGACAAAGCCGTCGACCCTAGGAAGACTTTGCTCGCTGCGGGCATGTCCGCCCTCGAGGGGAAAATTTTCGATCACCCCGGGAAATATAATTTCGGCTACATGCAGAGCGAGGCAGCATTTTACCTAGAAGGATTCAATATACCCAATAATAACTTCCCTCTTCTTTGGGCTGATGAATATGCAGACAAAAGGCCACGAACCCCCCTTTTTGCCCGACGATGACTGGCTTGAGGAATATGAGGAGTCAGTGCGAATTGTTGCGCATCGGCGCTTGATTCATTTTCTATTTGGCGCCACAAAGCCGGCATCTCTCGGTTTTCTGATGAACCGCTTAAGGATGCCACTAACTGCGATTGCCCATTCATTTTCTGCTTTGCAAAAGGAGGGGTATGCATCCGAAAGCGAAGACGGAATTTCTCTAACGAAAGCTGGGCGTATGTGGGCGATTCGAGAGAGAAGGAACATCTTTTGGCCACGAGTTGTAGTGCGGTACAGAAACATAATGTCGCAGCCGGACTTGTCTAGTGATGGCGTTCTACCTAGTGACGCGCCGCTCCCTGACAGTTTTCGGCTACCAAAAAAACTTGACTTGTAAACGCATGGTCAATACGATTCGACCGCTTCGCCCGCTAGTGTGGGTGTATTCGCCCTCTTTCGAAGATGGTGGAATATGGTCCACTAGTAGGCCTCACGAGTACATGAGTCCTACTAGTCGCCACTACGTGGCGAGCAGCTAAGGTCTTAGCTGCTGGTAAGTATTATGTTGTTTATCGATCTCTGTTAATCGTGGCGGGCGAAGCACTTATTTCAACGCTTGAATTTAATCGCTCAAGCAACGCGGCACTCCTTACTGCCGTCGCGAAGCGATATAAAGCGCCGAGGGTAATTGGTCGATATAATACTTATATCGAGAGCCTTTCCAGCAAAGGCCTTCCTGCCCTATTGAGTTTTTCGCACTTGGCGTCCATGCTGGGCACGGACGGCAACACGCTGCATGCAATGTCCTTTGCGACACATCTTTTCTATCGGAAATTTTCCATCCCGAAGAAGAGTGGTGGTGTCAGGCAGATCTTGGCTCCTGCACCAGCTCTGGATGCAGCGCAGAGGTGGATCCTCAAACATGTGCTCACACCGGCACACCCTACTGTTGAAGAATGTGTTACAGCCTATGCCAAGGGCAAGTCTATATTGACGCACGTTAGTGCTCATCTTCAAGCCGAGCAACTGGTAAAGCTTGATTTTAAGGATTTTTTTCCATCAATATCGACACAGCAAATCTATCGTGTATTTAGTGATCTAGGATATACGGGCGCAGTATCAAGGACTCTCGCGGCGCTGTTGACCGTGAATGGCAGTTTGCCTCAAGGCGCTGCGACCAGCCCTCTGCTAAGCAATATTGTCCTGAGTGAGTTTGATGTGGCAGCATCCGCGCTCTGCCAAGAAAATAATCTAATCTACACCCGATACGCAGATGATTTGGTATTTTCTGGCACCGACGTATCCGGCGTCCCTGCCTCAATTGACGTCTTGGCCGAATCATTTGGATTTAGGCTGAATTTCCAGAAGACCAAATTCTACGACAAGAAGGTTGTCCCACGGCATGTCACGGGACTTTTGCTGATTGACGGAGAAGTACGCCTGCCGAAGGAGGTGAGGCGCAGAATTAGAATGCAAGTCCATATTTTCATTAAGAACTTGCATTCAATTGTAGATGGGGGGCAAGGCGCCTTCTCCACCGAAGGCAGGCCAGAGATTCATCATCGAGATAAAGTTGATGACTTACTGTTTGCAGATAGAATAATTGGCCGGCTAAAATACTGGATCTGGGTTGAAGAAAATAACCCTTATCCGAAGGCTGCACTAGAAAGAATTGGTGCAATATTGCGCTCCAAGCTGCAATAGATTCAATTTTCCGACCGACGCAACAGCATTATCTATAGCTGTTGACGCTCGCCGAAAACTGACCCGCCAACCGGGGTGATGCTCGCGCAAAACTGACCCACGCAAACACACTGCCC